>QNAI01000008.1 GCA_003641745.1 Verrucomicrobiota bacterium
CTGGAACTGGTTGTCGGTCGGGTCGCAGACGTCGGTCGTCGTCATCCAGTCGGCAAATCGATTGAATCCCCACCACTTCATTTCCACGAGATATTCACGGCGCTCGAGCGGCCACATGGCTTCATAGGAATTGCCGAAATGAGCCGGGCAATAACACTCGCGAATGGGAAATAACGGGTCCGTTTTCATGATGAATCCTGTCCACAGGACCGGTCGCGATGCGAGCGGAAAGCAGGGTGGCAGTATGATGGATGGACGCATAAACCGACAGATCCTCCTGTTCTGGCGGTTCTGGCCAATGGTGGTGTATTCTGTCCCGCTAAATCCGCTGGCGCTGTGACTTGATTCTGCCACATTCGCCTCACGGATGTCCTTAACCCACCATCAGGCCAAATACCTCGCCCACGAACTCACTCGCCGCTGGTCTTCAGACAACGTCGGCAAGCTCGCGGCTGCGGTGGCTGGTGCTCAAGTCGACCTCAACCCCCACCAGGTCGATGCCGCCCTCTTCGCCTTCAAATCCCCATTCTCCAACGGAGCCCTCCTCGCCGACGAAGTCGGGCTGGGCAAGACCATCGAGGCGGGCATCCTCCTCTCCCAGCGGTGGGCCGAACGCAGGCGACGCATCCTCATCATTACCCCGTCCAACCTGCGCAAGCAGTGGCATCAGGAACTCGCTGAAAAGTTCTTCCTCCCCGCCACCATCCTCGAAGCCCGCTCCTACAAGCAGGCGATCAAAGCGGGATGCACCAACCCTTTCCAGCCCGACGAGCCATCCCTCGTCATCTGCTCCTACCACTTCGCTCGCAACAAAACCGAGGATGTAGCCACCACTCCCTGGGATCTCGTCGTCATCGACGAGGCCCACCGCCTGCGCAACGTCTACAAACCGTCCAACATCATTGCCAAAGCGTTAAAGAAGGCGCTCGAAGGCCGCCCCAAGGTTCTCCTCACCGCCACCCCCCTGCAAAACTCCCTGCACGAACTCTTCGGCCTCATCTCCTTCATCGACGAACACGCCTTTGGCGATCTCAAGAGCTTCCGCCAACAGTTCGCCAACCTCGGTCAGGACGCCACCTTCCAGGCCCTCAAGGACCGCCTCGCGCCCCTCTGCCACCGGACCCTCCGCCGTCAGGTCACCAAATACGTTCCCTTTACAGCCCGGCACGCCATCATCGAGGCGTTCACTCCGGAGGAGAGCGAGGACCAACTCTACCAACTCGTCTCCGACTACCTCAGCCGCGACAACCTCTTCGCTCTCCCGCCCGCGCAGCGCACCCTCATGACACTCGTCCTGCGGAAGCTTCTCGCCTCCTCCACCTTCGCCATCGCCGGAGCACTGCAAACGATGGCGCGCCGTCTCAAGCGTGATCTCGCGGAGCAGGAGAATCTCTCGTTCGAGGAAGAACTCGACGACGACTACGAAGCGCTCGACGAAACCGCCGATGAATGGAGCGAGGAGTCCACTCCCGAACCTCTCTCGCGGGAAGACCGCGCCGCGCTCGAAGGCGAGATCGCCGAACTCGAATCGTTCGCGACCCTCGCCACCTCCATCACCAACAACGCCAAAGGGCAGACCCTCCTTCACGCTCTCCGGGTCGCCTTCGACAGAACGAGCGAACTCAAGGCCGCCGAGAAAGCCATCATCTTCACCGAGTCCCGCCGCACCCAGAACTACCTACTCCAGCTTCTCTCCGATAGCGAATGGGGCGAAGGCATCGTCCTCTTCAACGGCAGCAATACCGACGAACGTTCCAGGGAAATCTACGCCGACTGGAAAGCCCGGCACCAGGACTCCGACCAGCTCACCGGCTCCCGTACGGCGGACATGCGTTCAGCACTCGTCGATTACTTCCGCGACGAAGGCCGTATCATGATCGCCACCGAGGCAGGGGCAGAGGGCATCAACCTCCAGTTCTGTTCCCTCGTCATCAACTACGACCTCCCGTGGAATCCGCAACGCGTCGAGCAGCGCATCGGCCGCTGCCACCGCTACGGACAAAAGCACGACGTGGTGGTCGTCAACTTCCTCAACAAAAAGAACGCCGCCGACCAGCGTGTTTACCAACTCCTCGCCGAGAAATTCCACCTCTTCGAAGGCGTCTTTGGTGCCAGCGACGAAATTCTCGGTGCCATCGGCTCGGGAGTCGATTTCGAAAAACGCATCGCCACCATCTACCAGCGATGCCGCCAACCCGAGCAAATCAAAGAGGCCTTCGACGAACTCCAACTGGAGCTCAGCTTCGAAATCAACGAAGCGATGAGCACCACGCGGAAGAAGCTGCTCGAGAACTTCGATGACGAAGTCCGCGAGAAGCTCAAGGTCCGCGACGAGGACTCGAAAGCCATCCTCGGCCAGTTCGAGCGCCAGCTCATTCGCCTCTCCCGGCATGAGTTGAATGGCCACGCCGACTTTCAGAGCGAGGGTTCCTTCCGCCTCCACTCCATACCCTTTCCTGAGATCGCGGACAAAGTCCCACTAGGCGTCTACGAACTGCCTCGCCGCTCCGGCGACGCCCACCTCTACCGCACCGGCCACCCCCTCGCCGAGGCCGTCATTTCCAAAGCCAAAGAGCGGACACTCGCTCCCGAGGAAATCGCCTTCAGCTATGAGGAGCACGAGGGCAAGGTCAGCATCCTCGAACCCTTCATCGGTCAATCCGGCTGGCTCACCGTCACCCGCTTCACCATCGATTCCCTCGACCAAACCGAGGACTACCTCATCCTCGCCGCACTCACCGACGCCGGCCAGGCGCTTGACGGAGAAACCGCCCGCCGCCTGATTTCCCTGCCAGGTCAGGCGCAGGGCGAACTCGCCAACTCTGCCCCGCAGACCCTCGCCGATCTTGCCCACAAGGAACAGGCCCGCATCAGCCGCGACATCTCCGAACGCAATGCCGAGTTCTTCGAAGCCGAGGCCATCAAGCTCGATCATTGGGCCGATGACCTCAAAGTCGGCCTCGAACGCGAGATCAAGGACATCGACCGTCAGATCAAAGAAGCCCGCCGCGTCGCCTCCGCCGCTCTGGCGCTTGAGGAAAAACTCGCTGGGCAAAAACAGATTAAAGCCCTCGAGACCCACCGAAAGGAACGCCGCCGCTCCCTCTTCGATGCCCAGGACGAGATCGACAACAACCGTGAGCGCCTAATTGAAAGCATCGAAGGAAAACTCAAATCCGAATCCTCGGAGGAGGAACTCTTCACCATCAGCTGGACACTTACCTGATACTCATGCCTTTACCCGACAATATGTCCACTTCATTGGAGGCCGCTCTCACAGCAGACGGTCTTCTCAAGAAGGAGTTGGCCGAAGAAATCACGGCCCAGCTCAATTCGCAGAGGCCTGTGAATTGGAATCTGCTGATGAGCAAAGAACTCGAACCGGAAAAGGAGGGAACTGATGAAGCTTAGGATGGAGGCCTTTCGTGGCGTGAATCAGCCCTTTGAGATCTCGTTCGAATCGCGGAACCACCTTTCGATCCTCTACGGAGAAAATGGATCAGGAAAAACAACGGTGTCCGATGCGCTGGAGTTTGTTTTCCACGGCACGGCGGGTTCATTGGAGGAGAAGTCGCTCGACGGGAAGTCTCGGATTCCCGCCCTTGTGCACGTTCAGCGGAAGAAGGCGGATCTGTCCGTCACCTGGGAGGATGGCCAGAAATCTCGCCGGGCGACCATCGACAAGACCAAAGCCAGTATCACCGGCGACACCACAAGCATCCTCCATACCCTCAGCCGAAAAAACATCACCCGCCTGATCGAAGAAACTCCGACCAAACGCTTCGAGCGCATTCAGGAATTCGTCTCCGTTCCCGCACTTGATGAGGAAGAAGCCCGGCTCCGCGCGTTCATCGGCGACCAGAAACAGCTCCAGGCAAGTCAACTCCGCGAGGCGCAGCTAGTTGAAGAAGACCTCGATCGCATTTTTCAGGAAAACACTGCTGAGGAGACACCAAAACCCAACCGGGACAACTGGATTAAGGTCGTCCTCCAGAACAGCGAGACAACCATCCGTGAGAATCTGACGATCTTTGAAGATCTGCACCACGAAATCACCCGCCTGCGGAGTGATTTCGGCCCGTTGAAGACTGCCTACACCACGTTCGCCAACGCGGCGACTAATCGGAAAGACGAAGAAGAAAAACTCACCAAACTCGTCGCGGCATCCAGCGATGACTTCGCCGAAGCCCTCGACACTTTGGAGCAAGCCCGGCTCCTGTTTCTGAAGAAAGAGGTAGATCAGTGTCCGGTTTGCGACACCCCATTCACCCATCAGGAACTGAGCGACAAAGTTTCTGCAAAACTCGAACGCCTCAAGGCGGTCACCGAGCAAAGCGTGCGTACCAGGAAGGCTCAGCGCACCGGCGAACAGGCGGCCACTGCCCTCCAGACCCAGCAGTCCAATTTCTTCTCCATCATCGAGAAGCTCAGGCTGATTCATGAAAGCATCGCCGAACGGAAGGAATGGGATCTCCCCCCGCTTGTTCCCACCGTCCTGGTGCCGGCAGAGGCCAGCGAACTCACCGCCGAATGGTATCAATCCTTCACACGAGAAGCCGCTCAACTCAAACCTCTGTCCGAATTCGTCGAGAAGGACCGCGACGCACTCCTCCGCCAGCAAACACTTCAAAACCAACTTCGCACTATTCTCGCGCGGCGGAAAGACACCCGCAAAGAGCATCAGGCCCTGACCGTCATGATCGAGAAGGCGGAACGCATTGCCACCATCCTTCGCGAGCACCGCATCCAACACGCCAATTCGACTCTGGAGGCAATTTCTGACGACTTCGCCCAGCTGTATCGCAGCATCCACCCCGGCGAAGGCATCGAGTCCATTCGTCTCTACCTGCATCCCACACAGAAGAATGCCGCCCGTTTCGATGGCACCCTCTTCGGTGCGGAGAACACGACCCCTGTCGCCTGCCTGTCGGAATCCCATCTCGACACCCTAGGCCTGTGCCTCTTCTTGGCGCTGCAGAAGCGGGAAGATCCCAAGAATACGATTCTCTACCTCGATGATGCCATCGGTTCCGTGGACGAGGCGCACATGGAGCGGCTCTACCGGCTGATTCTCAAGGAAGCCGCGCACTTCCGGCACGTCATCATCACCAGCCACTACCACCCGCTGCGTTTCAAGTTCCGCTGGGGAATCCTGACTCAACGGAAGGTAGAATTCATCGAACTCGGGGAGTGGACGCTCACTGATGGCATCGCCCTCGCCAAAGGACCGAACTCGGAGGCGGAGCTCCTTCGCAGATACTTGGAGGCAGCCGACGATCCGGCCACCATCGCCGCCAAGTCCGGGCTCGTCCTCGAGCGCCTTCTCGACTTCCTCACCGGCATCTATCAATGCCGCCTGCCGCGCAATCCCGGTGCGGAACAACGCTGGACGCTCGACCACTACAAGGGTGGGTTGAAGGGGGAGAGGGAACTCATGTCCGCCCTCCGCTGTGATCACCTCGATGGCGAGGGCAAAGTGACCCATTCTCACGAACTCGCCCCCTTGCTGGAGGATGTCTTCACGCGCCTCCAGTTCCGCAATGCCATCGGCTGTCACTACAAGGAACTCGCCGGGCAGTTCGATGAAATCGGAGAGGCCGTGAAATTTGGCGAAGCCACGCTGGCGCTTGTCACCGCCCTCTGCGACGAAAACGACGAACTGCCGGAGAACCAAAAGGACGGGACTAGCTGGACGAATCGCGGAACGGTTTCCCGTCGGCTCTATCCCCTCATCAAGCCTGCCTGAATCTTCGGAAAATCATTTTCATGAGTGACTCTCAATCCGAATTTATCCTCTACCAGACCGAAGACGGACAAGCAGAGGTCCGGTTGCGGGCGCTAGGCGGCACCGCATGGCTCTCTCAGCGGGAAATGGCTCAGCTCTTCGATGTCTCGACCGACAACATCAGCCTCCATCTCATAAACATCCACGAGGAGGGAGAACTCAGCGAGCGGGCAACTACCGAGGAATCCTCGATAGTTCAAAAAGAGGGCGCACGCACCGTGAACCGCCCCCTCACGCTCTACAATCTCGATGCCATTCTTGCCGTTGGTTACCGCGTCCGCTCCCCGCGCGGCGTCCAGTTCCGGCGCTGGGCTTCCACCATCCTCAAGGAATATCTTCTCAAGGGCTTCGTCATGGACGACGCCCGGCTGAAAGACCCCGACGGGCGCCCGGACTACTTCGACGAACTGCTGGAGCGCATCCGCGACATCCGCGCCAGCGAGAAACGCTTCTACCAGAAAATTCGCGACCTTTTTGCCCTCAGCGATGACTACGACAAGACCGATTCTGCCACTCAGTTGTTCTTTGCCGAGGTGCAAAACAAGTTCCTCTTTGCCGTCACCGGCCAGACTGCCGCAGAGCTTGTTCTCGACCGAGCCGATCCCGGCCAATCCAACATGGGACTAACCGTTTGGAAAGGCGGCACCGTACGCAAGCAAGACATTTACACCGCCAAGAACTACCTCATCGAAGACGAGATCGACACCCTCAACCGTCTCGTCGTTATCTTTCTCGAAACGGCGGAACTCCGCGCGAAACAACGGCAACGCCTGACGATGGCTTACTGGACGGAGAATGCGGACCAGCTCATCACCTCCAACGGCTTCGCCCTCCTCGACGGCTCCGGCTCGATCAGCCATGAGTCAATGAAAGCGGAAACCAAAGAACGTTATACCGATTTCGAACAACGGCGGAAGCACCAACAAGCAATCGACGCGGACGCTATCGACGAGGCCGAACTCCAGGCTCTCGAAGACATCGTCAAAAAAAGAAAAAAGCAATGACCGCCGCCTCAGCAAGCCCTCTAATTTCCTAAAGATGCCAGCCAAGAAACAGAAACTCGAACTCACCTGGATCGGGAAGGAGAACCGGCCCAAGCTGGAGCCGCGCATCCTGCTCGAAGATCCGGAGAAGTCCTACCATGCCCCGTATCGGGTCGGGGCGAATGACCTCTTCGATAACAAGCTGATCTTCGGGGACAATCTGCTCGCGCTCAAAGCGCTGGAGCAGGAATACGCGGGGAAGGTGAAGTGTGTGTTTATTGATCCACCGTATAATACGCAGTCTGCATTTAAGCACTATGACGACGGAGTCGAACATTCGTTGTGGCTTTCGTTAATGCGTGAGCGACTCGAAATCTTAAAGCGATTGATATCAAAGGGTGGCTCACTGTGGATAACCATCGACGACAATGAATCCCATTATCTGAAAGTGCTTTGCGACGAAGTTTTCGGACGCCCTAATTTTGTAGCAAACATCGTATGGCAAAAAAGGATACAACCTGACATCAGGGCGACAATCGGAGCTGGTCACGATCATATCTTAGTTTTTGCAAAAGGATATGATGAATTCCGAGGCAAATTGAGCAAGTTAGAGCCTTCTCAAGAACATAAAGCTAGATACAAGAATCCAGACAATGATCCTCGTGGTGCATGGGTTTCAGCAGATTATATGGCTAAAGGTTTTCGCCCAAATCAAATGTATCAAATCACGACCCCTTCAGGTAAAAAATATTCCCCTCGTGATGGCTCCTGTTGGCGAAACGTAGAAGAAGTTTATGAGAAACTCGTTGATGAGAACCGAATTTGGTTTGGGAAAAATGGTGATTCGGTTCCTCGAAAGTAAACCTATCTATACGAATTAGAAGGAATCGCGACATGGTCATGGTGGAGCAATTCTGAAGTCGGGCACAATCAAGAGGCCAAGAAAGAGGGGAATAAACTCTTTGGCGCAAAAGATGCGTTTGAAACGCCCAAACCGGAAAGACTATTGCAGAGAATTATTCATCTCGCCACCAATCCCGGTGATCTTGTCCTAGACTCCTTCCTCGGCTCCGGCACCACCGCCGCGGTCGCCCACAAGATGGGACGCCGCTGGATTGGTATCGAACTCGGTGAGCACTGCCACACCCACTGCATCCCCCGCCTGCAGAAACTCATCGATGGCAAAGACCCCGGCGGCATCACCAAGGCATTCGAGTGGAGAGGCGGCGGCGGCTTCCGCTACTACCGACTCGCGCCCTCCCTCCTCGAAAAGGACAAGTGGGACAACTGGGTCATCAGCAAAGACTACAACCCGACCATGCTCGCCCAGGCCGTCTGCAAGCTGGAGGGCTTCACCTACGCCCCGAGCGACAGCCACTATTGGCAGCACGGTCACTCGACCGAGCGGGATTTTCTCTACGTCACCACCGCCAACCTCAAACACGCCCAGCTCCAGCAGCTCAGCGACGAAGTCGGCCCCGAGCGCAGCCTCCTCGTGGTCTGCACTTCCTTCCGCGGTAGCAAGAATGGCTACCCGAATCTGACCGTGAAAAAAATCCCGAAAGCCGTGCTCAACCGCTGCGAATGGGGTCACGACGATTACTCCCTGCGCGTCGAGAACCTCCCCGCTGCCCCGCCGCCGGAGGGCCAGCAGGAGCTTTTCGCAGATTGAACCGACCGCTCAATCCCCCGTTCTTCCAATGAAACCGCCGTTTTCGCCCCTGATTCCAAACCGAAACGGTGTGGTTTGGACTTGCGAAGGAATGGCTATGGTGCTTGTTTCTCCCCAGCAAACCCGCCGCGCCTCTGCTTGCATGCGTAATTCGGCGGGTGTTTTTTGCCCTGATCTCTGGTTTGGACCGTCCGGTGGAAGGGGGCGGCAATGAAATACAACAAGCCGGCCCTCACCTTCGAGCAACAGGCGGAGCAACTGATTGGGAGGGGTCTGATCGCCGACAAGGAACAACTGGTACAACGACTGGAGGCGACCAGCTACTTCCGACTCTCCGGTTACCTCTATCCTTTTCGCGCAAGGGGCTCGGACAAGTTCCAGTCGGGTACGACCTTGGAATCCGTCTGGCGCCTCTGTCTCTTCGACCAGCGCCTCCGGACCTTGTTGATCGATGCGATCGAGGCCATCGAAGTGTTTACCCGCACCCAACTCGCCTATCATTTCGCCCACCTGCACGGCCCGTTCGGCTATCATAATCCGAAATGCCTTCCCCAGCTCCGCCCTGATGCCTTCTTGAAATGGCAGCGCAAGCTCGATGATCAGGTGGACCGCTGCCTACGATCAAAGGAGGAGTTCCACGTCCATTTCTTCAATCGATACGGCGATGAGCACTCCCGTCCGCCCATCTGGTGCCTGATTGAGCTGATGGATTTCGGATCCATGCTGACCTTCTATCGCGGCATCGACTATCGGATCAAGCAACGCATTGCCGACAAGGTCGGCATTCCCGATCGGGTCTTCGGCTCTTGGCTGCTGAGCCTCAATACGGTACGCAATCGCTGCGCCCACCACTCGCGTCTCTGGAACTGGACCTTGGGCAACCCGGTCCTGCTTCCAACTCAGCGCAAGTATCCCGAGTGGCACAGTCCGGGGTTCCCAAACAACCAGATTGGAATCATCCTCGTCCTCTGCCGCCACCTGCTCGAGTCGATCTCTCCAGCTAATCGTTGGACCGAACGCCTTTTCCAGCACTTCGCCGAATTCCCCGAAATCTCTGTCAGGGAGATGGGCCTCCCCGAGAGCTGGCAGCAACATCCTCTTTGGAAATCATGAATCGCCACGTCAACGCCATCTCAGGCCGCCTCAGTCTGCGTCCGCCTCAGCGGCATTCGCTCGAGATCCTCGATCGAATCACCGAGATCGTAACACCGAACAAACAGACCGATCTGCAAACGGCTCTCGAAGTGATCCAGGCGGAGTATCCTTCCGTCACCGACTTCGAGCGCGACTTCCCCTCGCTGTGTTTTGCCCTCGCCACCGGCGTAGGTAAGACGCGGCTAATGGGTGCCTTCGTCACCTACCTACACCTCGCACACGGTATCAACAACTTCTTCGTCCTCGCGCCTAACCTGACGATCTACAACAAGCTGATCGCAGACTTCACGCCCAACACGCCGAAGTATGTATTCAAGGGCATCGCCGAGTTCGCCCAGGAAGCCCCGGAGATTATCACCGGCGACGATCACGAAACCAAGGCGGGCACGCTTTTCGATCAGGTGCTGCGCTGCAAGATCAACATCTTCAACATTTCAAAAATCAACTCCGAGGTGCGTGGCGGTAAATCGCCCCGGATCAAACGTCTCTCCGAGTACATCGGCGAAAGCTACTTTGCATACCTCGCCGCGCTACCCGACCTCGTCCTCCTCATGGATGAATCGCACCGCTACCGTGCCAGCGCCGGGGTCCGCGCCATCAACGAGCTGAAACCCATCCTTGGCCTTGAACTCACTGCGACGCCCTTCATCGAAACCAACAAGGGTGCCAACCCGTTCAACAACGTCATCTACGACTACGCTCTCGGTCGGGCCATCGCCGACGGTTTTGTCAAGGAACCCGCCGTAGTTACCCGCAGGAACTTCAATCCCTCCGGGATGGGCAAGGAAGCCATCGAGGAACTGAAGCTCGAAGACGGCGTCCGCCTGCACGAGCAAACCAAGGTGCAACTCGAGACCTACGCGCGCGAAACCAACCGCGAGATCGTCAAACCTTTCGTTCTCGTCATCGCCCGCGACATCACCCATGCCGAACAACTCAAGAAATTGATCGAGTCAGAGGCCTTCTTCGAAGGTCGCTACCGCGAGAAAGTCATCCAGGTCGATTCCAGCAAGACCGGTGCCGCCGAGGAAGAGATGATCAGCCGGCTCCTCAAGGTTGAGGATCCCAAAGATCCCACCGAGATCGTCATACACGTCAACATGCTCAAAGAAGGCTGGGACGTTACCAATCTCTACACCATCATCCCGCTGCGCGCCGCGAATGCCCGCATCCTGATCGAGCAATCCATCGGTCGCGGCCTGCGACTCCCCTACGGCAAGCGCGTTGGTGTCACCGCTGTCGATCGGCTCAACATCGTGGCTCACGACAAATTCCAGGAGATCGTCGACGAGGCCAACCGACCCGATTCTCAAATCCACATGCAAACGGTGGTGCTCGATCCCGATGAGATTGAGAAGAAGACGAAAACCGTGGTTTCTCAGTCGACCCTCGCCACCCAACTGGGGATCACTCCGACTCAGACTACGAGTTCCACAGAGCTTGCCGAAACGGGAGCCAACCCTGTTTTCGCAACACCCGCTGAGCAGAAAGTCGCCCAGGTCACTTACGAGGCGATCAAGAAGCTGGAGAACCAACCCGGCAAAGTGCCATCGACCAACTACCTCAACAACGAGGACGTTCAGTCATCGATCGTCCAGGAAGTCGCTGCCCAACTGGCTCCGGAACAGCTCGAAATGGAAGGCGTCATCGAAAAGCCCGACATTGCCGCCATCGTCATGAAGGCCACCGAACTGGTTGTCCAACAGACCATCGATATTCCCCGTATCCTGGTCGTGCCGAAAGGCGAAGTCGCTTCCGGTTTTCATCCCTTCCAACTCGATGTCGCGTCCCTCAACTTCCCTCCGATTTCCGAAGAACTCTGGGTTCAGCTTCTCCGCACCGGGGAAACCGAGGTGATTGGACTTGGAAAGGGTGGCATCAAAGAGAAACGCCTCGAAAACTACATCGTCAGCGGTCTTGTCGATTTCGATGACATCGCCTATGAGCAGCACGCCGACCTGCTCTACGACTTGGCAACTCAAACCGCCACGCATTTTAAAAACTATCTCACCGAGGACGAAGCCGTCAAGGTCCTCTGGCGTCACCAGAAGGAGATCGCCAGCTTCATCCACGCCCAGATGCAGGGGCACTACTGGGAAGATGAGAACGTCGAATACGAAGTGGTGATCAGCAAAGGATTCACCGAACTAAAACCAAGCGCCTACACGGCATCCGCCACCGAAGATCCGCTCGATTTCAAAATCTCACCGAAGGACAAGAGCAACATGTCGAAATACCTATTCGGTGGGTTCAAAAAATGCCTCTATCCCGTTCAAAAATTCGACGCCGAAGGCGAGCGCATCCTCTCTGTAATCCTTGAGCGTGAGTCTGAGAAATGGTTCAAGCCTGCCAAGGGGCAATTTCAAATCTTCTATAAATCAGGATCCGATCACCCGGAATATCAGCCCGATTTTATCGCCGAGACAGCTGACGCGATCTACATGCTGGAACCGAAAGCGAAAAACAAAATGGAGGATTCCGAGGTTCTTGCGAAGAAGTATGCCGCCGAGAAATGGTGCGCCAACGCTTCGAATCATACCGCAAAATACGGAGGAAAGCCTTGGTGCTATCGACTCATTGCCCACGATTCCATCGCGGAGAACATTTCGATTGATCAGTTGGGTCAAAGATAAGCCTGCAAGGCAATCCGATGGGGTCAGAGCGATCGAGATGCGGTCCCTGCTTGACTCTTGACGGAGGGGTTCCTCTTTCTTCGTCTTCATGTGTTACGATCGTTTGAACTGCCTGGTGGTCTGGACAGCTTGTTTCGATGCGTGGTCCCTTCAGGTGGATTTCAGTCCTCGTCGATCAGTGGCGCATCGAGCAGGTCAAAAACCACGGAATGAAATTCCGTATCACACCACTTCTGGAATAGATCCCAGGCGCGGATCTTGGGCCAATCGACCGGGTCGGTCCACCATGCCCCCAATTCAATCTCGAAGATGAATTCATGGCAGGCCCTGAGGATCACGGCGCGATCTTCATCGCTCTGGTAGTCGTCCAGAAGATAAACGTGCGATTCGAAGTTGATCGAATCCATGGTCTCCTCGAGACCAACCGGATCCGGAAGCTGTCGCATCCAGTCAAGAAAGGGCTGCTTCGCCCGAACGATTACCGCGCATAGGTTTACCTACCTTTGTTTCCCGGACCTGGTGGTCCCGTGCAATCGGAAAAGCTCAAGGTGCCGTTCGGAAAACCCCGACAGTAAGGATGTTCGAAGTGCGACGGGCGGCGCAATGAGATAGGCGCTCCCGCAAGCGGGATAACTGCCGAAGCAAGTCCTGACGCCCCGGACAAAGATCTCGAACCGGCTCTTGGACTTCGCGCTCGCCCGTCGCGGGAAATAAAATGCCCGATTTCGGCCCGATGGCAACACCGATTTCTCGCCGGGGGATTTCAGCCGGGGTTGGCACGGTTCCTTCCCTTGACCTGTCTTTGGGTTCAGGCAGATGATCACGACCGCGCCGTATGATCTCCCTGTTTATTTTCCTGTTTCACCTATTGGGGCTCATTTCCTCTGTCCACGCGGTGATGGGCACGCGGACCGCTCAGGGCGCAATCGCCTGGATCATTTCCCTGAACACTTTTCCCTATCTGGCGGTACCCGCCTACTGGGTTCTGGGGCGGAGCCGGTTTCGCGGCTATGTCACGGCCCGGCAGACGGTGGATCATCTGACCGATCGTCTTTCTGACGACCTGGCGGCCCGGGTCGGGGAGTTTCGGGTGCACCTCGATGATGAACGCGGCGTGACCATGGCTGCGGAAAAACTCGCCGAGATACCCATGTTGCGGGGCAATCGGGTGGAACTGCTGATCGATGGGGAAGCGACCTTTGACAGCATTATCGAGGGTATCGATTCCGCAAAGGAAACCATCCTGTTTCAGTTCTTCATCGTGAAGGATGACGAGCTGGGAAAGCGGATACAATCCCACCTGATCGACAGGGCCAGGGCGGGCGTCCATGTTTACTTCCTATTCGATGAAATCGGCAGTCACAAGCTGCCCGCCGCTTATGAGGAGGAATTGCGCCGGGCCGGAGTCCAGGTTACTCACTTTCATACTCGGAAGGGTCCGAAGAATCGATTCCAGGTGAATTTCCGCAATCATCGGAAGATTGTGGTGGTGGACAGCCATACCGCCTGGATCGGGGGGCACAACGTGGGTGATGAATACCTGGGCCGGGATCCGAAATTCGGGCATTGGCGCGATACCCATGTGCGGATTCAGGGACCGTCGGCCCTGGGGGCCCAACTCTCATTCGTGGAGGACTGGAATTGGGCAACCGGTGAGTTTCCGCAGGTGAGTTGGGCAGCAAAGCCTGGGGCCCGGGGCGACATTCCGGTGCTGATCGTTCCGTCGGGTCCGGCCGATCGCTTGGAAACCGCCGCGCTGATGTTTGTTCATGCGATCAACTCGGCGACCAACCGGATCTGGATCGCCAGTCCCTATTTCGTGCCGGACGAGGCGGTGATGGCGGCCATGCAGCTGGCCGCCTTGAGAGGCGTCGACGTCCGCATCCTGATTCCTGAAAAAGCGGACCACCTGCTCATTTGGCTGGCTGCCTTCTCCTACTTTGATGAAGCGGGAAAGACAGGGGTGAGGTTCTATAAATACACGGATGGATTTCTCCACCAGAAGACGATGTTGATTGATCATGTGGCTTCGACCGTGGGCACGGCAAACTTCGACAACCGATCATTCCGTTTGAACTTCGAAATCACGGCTGTCGTGCTCGACGAAGGATTTGCCCGAGAAACGGAGCAAATGTTCCTGAACGACTTCAAAGCCTCGAGGCTGGTCGGAGAGGGTGAATACCGCGACAAGCCGTTCCATTTCAGGCTGGCGGTCCGGCTCGCACGATTGACGGCTCCCATCCAATGACCCTCTTTGATCGATCCGATATTCGACCGATCTGAAACTCTCAAGACAGTCCCTGAGACGAATAAGGCCGCAGGACTTATTCGGCGATCGTTTCATTCTGGACTGATGGGTTTGAGCAGAAGGCAGTGAAGGAATTGAAGCGGGGAATCTTTCAGATTCAGACGGCTTTGTTTTGCGTGGTCACGCCGGTCGCGACACGGTCGGGTATGCGCCCTTCTTTTTTTCTGCTGACGATCTTCCTCGCAACTGTCTCACCCTTCGGATGGATCGCTTCGGCCGACGATCGCGGTCCGGAACTCAGCGTGGCTGTGGTTCAGATGAGGTCATCGAAAAGTCTGGACGAGAATCTTCCGAGAATTCTCGAATCGATTCGCACTGCCGCCGCGACGGGCGCGCGGGTGGTCGTCTTTCCTGAATGTGCCCTGACCGGTTACTACGACGAGGTGGCTGAGGCGGTTACCGAAGAGGCGCTCCGGGGGGCCGAGAAGGAGATCGCGGAAACCTGCCGGGAGTCAGGGGTCGGCGCGGTGGTGGGCACGGCCTGGTGGCAGGACGGAGAGGTTTTCAATACGGCCCTGATTATCAATTCGGAGGGCGAGGTGGTCGAGCGCTATCACAAGATCCAGTTGGCCGAGGATTGGCCGAAGGGCGGAGATCACCTGGTCGTCTTCCGAATCGACGGGATACCGTGTTCGGTGATCATCTGCCACGACGAACGCTATCCCGAATTGGTTCGTCTGCCGGTGCTGGCCGGTGCACGGGTGCTGTTCTATATTTCACATGAATCGGGGCTCCGGAAGGAATACAAGATCGATCCCTATCGCGCCCAGATCCGCGCCCGGGCGGTCGAGAACAGGATTTTTGTGGTTCAGGCCAATGCGCCGGCGAATCCGGATGCCACCGGTTCCCATGGCCAGAGCAGGATAATCAACCCCGATGGAATCGTGCTGACGGAAGCTTCGATCTTCGGGGAGGATGTCGTGACTGCGACTCTGAATCTCGATGATGCGACCGGCAGTTACGCCCTGCGAAGTGTGAGCCGCGGGCCATTGGGCGATTGGTGGAAAACGGGGCTGGAATTCGTTCGCGTGGTTGGCGGACCCGATCTGCGATCGATCTATAACGGCCGGGATCTGACTGGCTGGACTGTAGAACCGACGGAGATGTCTGTGTGTTGGATTTCGGATACGGGCGTGCTCAGGCTGCAGAGTGACGAGGCGAAGACCGGTTCGATTCTCTGGACGGAGAAAGAATACACTGACTTTGAGATGGAATGTGAGTTCCGTTTTGGCGAGGGGACGGTCGACTCCGGGGTTTTTCTCCGAAGTGATCGGGAGCAGATCCAGATCGGGATATCCGGTTCGCTCAAGCGCGACATGACCGCGTCTCCCTATATTTCAGGAAAAGGGTATCCGGTGGAGGCCGAGCATGTGGCCGAATTGCTCAAATCCGACGATTGGAACCACCTCAGAATACGGGCCGAGGGCAGGACCTACACCACGTGGCTGAACGGTCGGAAGGTGATGACCTACGAATCGGAGACCGCGGTCGAAACGGGCCGGGTGGGGATCCAGATTCATCCCAAACGGGATATGGCCATTGACTACCGGAAGATCCGGCTGGCGGAGTTGAATTAGGCCGCCGACCGGTCGGGTTCCGCAGACGGGTTGCGCTTCGAAGGGCGCACACCCGTCTACACGCCGCTACGCCGAGGCACGCAAGGCACGCCCCTACACTGAACCAGCTCTTTCTGTAGGGGCGTGCCTTGCGTGCGCCCTTCTTCATTGTTCGTCGTCCCCCAGGAGGAACTCTGATGCTTCTTTCCACCAGGGTGCGGTGGGAGATAGATCGATCGTATTGTGCCGGGCTTCAGGTTGTTCAATAAACAGCGATGGGCCTGAAAGGCTTGCGTGGAGTCTCCGGCCGAGTTCAGGCGGTGTCATCTCGTCGTGGCCGGCAATAATCATCACGACAGGCCGCTGATATCCCGCCAGGGCCTTGATATTGTCGTATCGGTCCCGAAGGAGCCGGCGCACGGGAAGCCACCGATACTGACGGACGGCTACGTCGACCAGACTGCTGAAAGGCGTTACCAGGACCACTCCGGCAATCGCATCGAAATCAGAAGCCAAGGCACAGGCCGGACCCGAACCGATTGATTCTCCCAGCAGGTAGACAGGTCGGGAATCTTCCCTCATGAGCTGATCGATGGCTTCAGCTCCGGCGGCCCGAAGTGCCTTCTCTCCCGGATGCCCGGAACGCGCACCGAAACCTGGATACTCGAAAAGAATGACCTCCCAGGACCGTCCCGCGTCGACCAGCTCCAGGGCCTCGAGGTAGTGGGTTCGGTTCAGGGCAACCCCGGCGTTGCCGTGGAGTATGAGGATCCGTCCTCTGGCCTCTCTCCGCGAATCAACGTTTCTCCACCCGATGATTTCCCCGCTTTCATTTCGCCAGGGACGGCAGCCGGCTGACCTGGCCAGCTCGAGCATTTCCTCCTCCGGAGCCCGGCTTGGGAAGTAGATCAGATGGCGCTGGAAAACGGTCGCAAGGAGCAGGACCATCAGGTAACCGCCGATCAGGACTGCAAGAAAGGGTAACATTTTTTGCATTTCCGCCCCAGCAGACTTCTCGCCGAATACGACGGGAAAACGGGTCTACGGTTGTCCGGCAATCATGAAAGGCGTTGCCTGACCCTTCACGCAATCCGGTCTTCGTAACCGGGACGATCCCAAGGCGCCGTCAGCCCGGCCAGCGATGCCTTGGAGAGTTGGAAGAGCGACTCGCGATCGCCGGCTGACATCGGTTGGAAGTCAGTGACCAGCGCGACGTTCTCCATCAGGTGGGCGGAGGTATCCAGCCCCACTATGGCGAGATGTATGCCCGGGATACTGATTCCTGATCGGATCAGTTCGGTTCCCGTAACGTCGATATTGCGCGCATGTCGCACCGTCTTCATCGCAATCACTCCCATCTTGCGTTCGGTCGCCAGAGGCAGCAGTTCGTCTTCATACCGTCCGTCATCCGGCCGGTTGCAGGGGAAGGTGGTAAGGATGGCATCGGGATCGAAGCGGGTGATCGCTTCGATGAGGATCTGCGCGCCCGAATGTCCGGTCACTCCAAATGCTCCGATCATACCCTCGTCTCGAGCCTCGCGAGCGGCGCGCACGGCGCCTTTCTCGATGGCTCCGAGATCAGTGTCTTTCTTCGGGTTGAAGTTGTGCAGGTGGTAGAGATCGATTCGGTCGGTCCTGAGGTTCTTCAGGCTGGTTTCCAACTCCCGTTTGAAGCCATCGTAGGTCCGATCTGCCGATTTGCTGACCAGAAAGATCTCATCCCGGCGCCGGCCGACAACCGGACCGATGATTTCTTCGCTCGGCCCGTAGCCGCGTGCTGTGTCGAAGTAATTGATCCCATTGTCCAATGCCATCTCCAGCAGGGCCCGGCCGGTCTCGCGGTCTCCCTTGTAGGGTTTGGTGAAGGAGGTTCCCAAACCCAGTCCCAGGATCGAAACATCTGCTCCGATCCGGCCCAATGTCCGCCGGTCGACCCGGATGGGTTCGCCGGCCTTATCGGCCCTGACGGTGCCGACCGCGCCAATGGCCAGGCTTCCGACCGTGATTTTTTTCAGAAAGTCCCGGCGCGAATGGTCTGTGGTGTTCTTCATGGTGGGTCCTGGAGGGCAAATTGTGACTCCTGGATGACAACTTGCCGGGACCGACTCGGCAGGTCGAGCGGAATGATCCCGGGCGGTGATCATCGGTTTGCTGTTGCCTGATCCGATAACGGCTCAAGGCTCTTGCTCATATGAAGACGATCATGGTGATGTTCGATTCACTGAACCGGCACATGCTGCCACCCTACGGTGGTGACTGGGTTCATGCCCCCAATTTCAAGCGACTGGCCGAACGCTCGATCGTCTTCGATCGCAGCTACGTCTGTTCGATGCCCTGTATGCCGGCCCGCCGGGATCTCCATACCGGCCGGCCAAATTTCCTGCATCGCAGTTGGGGGCCGATTGAGCCGTTTGATGACTCGGTGCCGGAGATGCTCAAGGAAAACGGTATCCACACCCACCTGGTCACCGACCACTACCACTATTTTGAGGAGGGAGGCGGCACCTACCACACCCGCTATTCCACATATGAGCATTTCCGCGGGCAGGAGGGGGATCCCTGGGTCGGAAAGGTCGGCCGGCCAAATCGACCCGAGTCGGTGGGACAGAATGCGCGTGATGATTTCTGGCATCTCCAGGACTGGAAGAACCGCGAGGCCATGTCCAACGAGGAGGACCAATCGCAGTCGAAGACCTTCAAAGCCGGAGTCGATTTCATCCGGCGCAACCGCGACGAGGATAATTGGTTTCTTCAGATCGAGACATTCGATCCTCATGAACCCTTCTTCTCCCATCGCAAATTCAAGGATCTGTATCCGGAACATTACGACAACTACGACGGCCCCCATTGCGACTGGCCGCCCTATGCCCGGGTGACAGAGGATCGCGCCCTGGTGGAACACGTTCAGCACGAAAACGCCGCCCTGGTCAGTATGTGCGATTCCAAGCTCGGGGATGTCCTCGACGTCATGGACGAGTTGGATCTCTGGGAGGACACCATGCTCATCGTCTGGACCGACCACGGATTTCTTCTCGGAGAGCATGATTGCTGGGCCAAGTGCTGGATGCCCTTTTACGAGGAGATCGCCCACACGCCTTTCTTTGTCTGGGATCCCCGGTCGGGCAAACAGGGAGAGCGCCGTCGCTCACTCGTCCAGCCCTCGATCGATCTCGGGCCGACTCTGCTCGACTTCTTTGGAATCGAGCCGACGAAGGACATGGTGGGCAAGTCGCTCCAGGGTACCATCGCCGATGATACTCCGGTCCGCGATACCGCCATCTTCGGCATGTTCGGCTCGCATGTGAACATCACCGACGGGAGATATGTCTATATGCGGGGCACCGACCACAGTGACCGGCATCCACTCAATGAATACACCCTGATGCCGACCCATATGCGGCATACTTTTGAGGTGGACGAGTTGCGGGACAAGGTCGAGTTGGCGGATCCGTTTACCTTCACCAAGGGATGTCGTCCCATGAAGATCTCCGGCGATTCGGCCATGCCCGGCAGGGAGAAAGTGGAGCGCGACTTCACTTCCCGACTCTATGATCTGGAGAGCGATCCGAAGCAGAAGACCCCGCTGAGGGATGAAAAGCTTGAGGCCCGTCTGGCTGCGCAATTGGCCGACTGGCTCAAAGCCTGCGACGCCCCTCCAGAGCAGTTTGTCCGGCTGGGGCTTCATCCAGTCGAAGGGGTCAAACCTTGATTCACGCATTGGCATGCATGAATGCAAGGAATGACCCCGTGGCTGTTCTTCCGGAGGCAGAACGCCGGATCGAATTCTGACCGTTCGGTTACCACTTATTCCCGAGCGGGCTTGCTCAGGTCGCTCGCCGGCCATAAGGCTGACAGTGACCTATGAAAATTCTGCTGGTGGAAGACCAGGCCGACCTGGTCCGGCACATTGAACGTGCGCTCAAGCAGGGCGATCACGATGTCGAGGTCGCCACGGACGGACCGGGTGCGGTCGATGCCGCCATCGCCGGTCTGTTCGACCTGATCCTCCTCGACGTCAATCTGCCCGGATTTGATGGTTTCGAAGTCTTGAAACGCATTCGGGAAGCTTCGATACCCTCGCGCGTGCTCATGCTGACCGCGCGGGGCGAGGTCCAGGACCGCGTTGCGGGCTTGAAAGCGGGCGCGGATGATTATCTGACCAAGCCGTTTGCGGTGGACGAACTGCTCGCCCGCATCGATGCCCTGGGGCGACGTGGGGGAAAGATAGAGGCCTCGCGGGTTCTTTCAGAGGGTCCGATCATCATGGACCTCGAACGCCACCGCGTGATGCGTAACGGTGAGCGAATCGATCTTTCGCCTCGCGAGTTCGAAGTGCTGCAGATCTTCATGACCGAACCATCCCGCACCTTTACCCGGGATGAGATCTGCGAGCGGATTTGGGAGCGCGAGCACGAGTATGACACACGCACGGTCGAGATCTTTATCATGCGGCTGCGTCGCAAACTGGACCAAAAGGATGAACCTTCGGTCATAACGACCGTTCGCGGTATTGGTTATTCATTGCGACAGCCGGAAACGTGAATCAGGTTCTGTCCGCATGATTGAGGACCGACGGAGGCGACCCCGGTGAAGCACTGGTCGCTCAAGGTCAAATTCGGCGCCTATGCGGCCAGCCTGGTGCTGATTGCTCTGGGGGTTGCGGCCGTGGTCATGCTGCCAACCTTCTATTTCAGTCAGCTCCGGCAGGTTGATCGCCAGCTGGCCGCAGACGCGGAGGAACTTTTCAGAGACCTGGAGAACTTCCGTGGCGCCCCAGTCAATCCACGAAAGCCACTGAGTGCCCGATTCATACCGGTCGGCCTGCAGGATCGGCTGCTGGTCCTCAAGGGGCCGGAGGGGCAACTGCTTTATGCATCACCGGGAATGAGCGCCGATGATCTTGCCGGCATACATACTGGATACGCCAATGTGTCGTTTGAAGATAAGCCCTATCGAATAGGCATCTTTGACCGCGAGCCGTTTTTCCTGAAAGTCGGTGCTCCGATGGGTCCGGCGCGGGCACTCCAGCGATCTCTCCTTCGGGGGTTGGCCCTGGCAATGCCGATCACGGCACTGCTGGTTTTCGGTGGGGGATTCCTGCTCGCGAAATACGCGATCCGACCGGTGTCAGCCCTGACCGCCTCTGCTGAACGAATCAGCATCAATCGGCTTGACGAAAAATTGCCCATGCCCGTGGCGCAGGACGAAATAGCCCGATTGACCGAGGTTCTGAATGATGCTTTTCAGCGATTGAAGCAGTCCTATGAAACCGCAACCCGGTTTTCGGCCGATGCCTCCCACCAGCTCAAAACCCCCATCGCCGTTCTGCGCCTTGGGCTGGAGGAGTTGCGGGCACGCGAAACGCTACCTGACGGCCCAAAGCGGGAGGTGGACATGCTCCTTCATCAGACCCGCCGGTTGACGAATTTGATCAATGAGCTCCTCCTCCTCGCCCAGGCAGATGCCGGCCGTCTTGTGCTCGAACCGGAGGAGACGGATATCAGCCCCATGATCCAGGCGGCCATAGACGATGTGGAAACGCTGACCCATGATCGGGGGGTGACGGTCGAGACCCGGGTGCCTCGATCCCTCGTCGTTCGCGTGGACCAACGCAGGGTTCGAATGGCCCTGCAGGTCATCACGGAGAACGCCGTAAAATACACTCCCGATGGTGGCCGGATCCGATTTGACGCATCGATTCGGAACGGTTTGTTTCGCCTGGACCTCGCGAACACCGGGAGTCCTATCCGCGAGTGGGATCGCGATCGGATCTTCGAGCGATTTCATCGTGGCACAGACGTTGGCGAGGAGGTTCAGGGACACGGACTCGGTCTCAATATTGCCCGCACCCTGCTGAGGGCGCATCAGGGTGACCTTCAGCTTATTCGGTCGGATGCCGACGGGACGGTGTTCCGATTGAGCATCCCGATCGATGGGAAAGAAACTGATCCCGTTTGAGCGGGGCCTCCTCGCTACGGTGAACCGTCAGGACTGGGCAGATGGTGACCGATGCTCCGGATCACCTGAAGTAGGAGAGGCTTTATGCCTCGATGGTGTGCTCGATCGAGGCATAAAGCCTCTCCTACAAGAGATATCCTACAGACCTCCTGATTTGGGCAGATGCCCGCGCTACCCTTTCGGCACCAGCTGTGCGGCAAGGTCTTTCTGGAGCCGGGTCCGAAGGGTGGGGGACAAGGATGGCTCCATGGCCTGAAACCACTCCCGGGCGGAAGTGTCATCGATCTTGCGCCAATGCCGGAAGTACCGCGAGACAGCATCCGTCTGCTCGGTCGATGAACCGATGCCCATGGCCAGATCAAGCGAGGTCAGGATATCATCCTGACTGAGAATGTCTGCGAGACTGCGGCGGCCAAGGTCCGATATATCGGACTGATCGGTGTTATCAATCCAGTCGCGCATGCCGCCGGGGTCGACTGCGCCCCAGGAATTGAACGCACCCACCAGACCGACCTGTGCCTCCTCCAGGGACAGGGTGCTCAACCAGGCGATGGCATCATCCGGGTCGAGCGCTCCCCAGGTGGTACCCAGGTGCGAAATCACCTGGGAGCGGGTCGATGGATCGGTGATCGTACCCGACCAGGCAACGGCGGCCTCAATATCGCGGGTTGCCCAGATCGTTGCCAGGGTGCTGGCCGCCTGGTCACGCACCCGCCCGGGGGGCAACTGCTCGACCCAAACCGCGGTCGCCGCCGGGTCAGTCGTGCCCCAGATGTCTGCGATGACCGTGGCGAGGTCCACGCCCTCCGTTGCGGTGATTTCCGGGGCGTAGTAGTCGGCCGCGAAGGCGGGGTCCTGCCTGGCCCATTCGGCGGCCACGGCGATACTGGAAACCTTTCTTCCTGAATCGGAAGGCAAAGATGCAGCCCAGTCCGCGGCTGACCGGGGGTCCTGTTCCGCCCAGGTCGTGCCAACGGTGGTCAGTAGAAGTCGCGACTGAATACCTGAGTCGGCCAGCCAATCGGCCGCAAGCGTCGGATTCCTGCGCGTCCAGCCGATCATCAGATCTGCTTGGGATTGTTCCCTCAAAGGACCTGAGAGGTGCTTCTCCGTCCACATCCATGCGTCCCTCGGATTGTCAGCCCCCCATTTATTGACGGCGAGACTGATCAATTCGGTCTGTAAGAGACCGGCGCTGAAATCGTGCTGGATATGATCGAGTGCGGCTTCCGGATCTGTTTCCGACCAGGAACCGACCAGGCCACGGTAGTAGTCCAGGCGATCCTGGGTCCGGGTGATCGAAAGCCCCTCGCGCAGCGATCCGGAAACATCCCGGGAGGCGGATCGGGCTCCGGCGTGGCGAAGCATCTCCGAGCGGGTTCCGGGGTCGCGGATCCGAAGCGCCATGGCCAGGTTGATCGGCTTGGGCGATCCTGACGTCCAGGCCGGCTTCTGAAGTGGACTGGAAGAGCCCCTGGTCCGGTGGTTGGGCACTCCATCGCCGTTCGGGTAACCGCCTTCGCGTCCTGATTCCAGTGCAAGGTTCCCGTGTCCGGAGAAAAAATCGGGCAATAGGCCGGATCGGATTGCGGTCCATGTACCCGCCATGCCGAGCACCATACCCAAAAAAATGAGCAGAGCATTGGCCAAGGGGGTCCCGTTGCGCGGTATCTTCACAGATTTGATAAACTCAGGCGACGTCCTTTCCGGATTGGAATAGCGCACCCCTCATCCTTATGAACGGCTTTCAAACTTCCTGATTGACGGTCAGTTCTGTCTCAAGTGGGTATGGTCTAACGGCAACTGGGTGGAGAAATCGATGTCTGTTCAACCCGGAGTTGGTAACAGATCGGTTACATTCAAAAGATCGCTCCTGAAATCAAGCTCATAGATTAATCGGAATGCGAGGAAACACATGAAACGGAATTCCAGGAAGAACACCTGGTATCCCGGGTGGATGGTCTGGTCTGGTCTGATCCTCGTTTTCTCTTTTTCCGGGGCAGAGGAGTCCCTCCAGTTCGACGTTCTCGCCGAATTTGAACGGCCCGGGCGACATCCGCTTGGCGCCCTCGTTCGCCACAGTGACGGGGCCCTTTACGGCACATCCGTAGCGGGCGGAATCCGCGATCTGGGCACCGTTTTTCGAGTGGCTCAGGATGGAACCCGGATTACGATCCACTCCTTTTTCGGTCTCGATGGGGCCGCCCCGGTCGCGGGGCTGATCGAGGGCCCGGACGGCGCTCTTTTTGGGACGACTGCCGAAGGAGGAACTACCGGCTTCGGCACGATCTACCGAGTCACGCCGGCAGGTGAATTCGCCAAACTGGTGGATTTTACCGGGTCTTCGGGTGATGCCCCAGGGTCTGTTCCGGGTCCTATCATGCTGCATTCCAGCGGCATGTTTTATGGTGTCACGGCCGCTGGAGGGGGTGGAGGTTTCGGGACTGTCTTCAGCCTGACTTCATCCGGCACCCTGACCACTCTGGCGGAATTCACCGGTGAAACAGGCGAGCGACCCGGGGTTGAACCCAACGGTCAACTCCTGAGCCTCGGTGAGAGTCTTTTTGGAACAACCCGGGGTGGGGGCAGCGGGCATGGCACGGTTTATTCCTTGGGCCTTTCAGGCGAATTCGCATCGATTGTGGAATTCTTGGGAAGTGTTGGAAGCAGGCCTTCGGGAGGACTTGTTCTTCACCCCGATGGACGTCTTTACGGCACGACAGAGCGGGGTGGAGCCTCCGGTGTCGGCGTTGTTTTTCGCATCGATCCGGACAATGCGGTTGATCCTGCAGTCGTACATCACTTTTCGGACCTGACCGGGTCACAGCCGGTGGGAACCTTGGTGGTCGATGCGGCCGGATCCTTGCTTGGCACGGCATCAGTCGGTGGTCAGGACGGGTGGGGAACCGTCTTCAAGCTGACGACCAGCGGGGAATACAGCAACCTGCTGTCGTTTTCGGGTGTGATCGGTCCGTTTGCGGGTGCCGCTCCGCGCTCCGGTCTGACTTCCGGTGGAGGCGGGGATTTTTTCGGCGTGACCAGTGCCGGCGGTCCCGGGCAGAGAGGGGTCGTGTATCGTATCGATGGAAGCGGTGTTTTCGAAATTGTTGCGGATTTTTCCCCGAGGCGAGGTTGGGCGCCTTCCGGGGCTCCGGTTCCTGACCGGGACGGGCAACTCGTTTTTCCCATGGCCGAGGGTGGAGAGAACGGGCGTGGGGTCCTTTCGACTGTTTCTTCGACCGATGGAGCCGTCCGCAGGGTTCAGGATTTCAAGAGCCCCAGTGGTGGGCGACCAAATGGCCCGCTTCTGGCATTGGGCACAGGTTTTCTCGGGACCACCACCTCGGGTGGCGCCTTTGATCGGGGGGCGATTGTATTGCTCGACCCTCCGGATCCTCCGGCATTGCTTGCCAGTCTCAATTCGACGGCTGGCGAAGGCGTTCGCGGACCGCTGGTGCAAAACGGGGCAGATCTGTTCTACGGTGTGTCGCTGGGCGGGGGGCTGGGTGGCAATGGAACCGTGTTTCGCGTGGACCTGAATGGTGTGATTGAACGTCTGTTTTCCTTCAGCGGGACCGGGGGGACCCGTCCCGGGCGCCGTCCACAGGCGCCGCTGGTTCGCGGACCCGATGGCTCTCTCTACGGTGTTACTGAACGCGGAGGTGAGGCGGACCAGGGCATTGTATTCAAGGTCTCTGCGGATCAATCGTTTTCCATCCTGGCCGAGTTTGAAAGTGCCGCCCCCAGGCAGCCTCGCGGGGGACTCTGCCTTACAGCCGACGGTCGCATCTTCGGCACAACCAGTCTGGGTGGGACCGCTGATGCGGGTACGATCTTCGAGCTCGATCCGGAAACCGGTATCCTGACCGAACAGGCTTCCTTCACCGGCGCGTCCGGCAGCCATCCTGGGACGGCCCCGGTCGGTCCCTTGATGCTCGGGTCCTCAGGCACCCTCTATGGAATGACTGCCGCCGGTCCGGGAGAGTCTGGAACTGCCTATGCGTTCACACCCGCTCAGGGTCTGCGCTCGCTGGTGGAATTCAGCGGGGAGACCGGTGCATTTCCGGGAACCACGCTGTCGGTTCCCGAGGCTCAGCTCGAGTGGATTGGCGGGATGGGTGAAGGAGAGGACGGTCTGGTCTATGGAGTGACGCCGGGCGGCGGCGCATTCGGGGGAGGGGTGGGTTTTCGTCTGACCCCCTCCTCCTCCTTCGAAGCGTGGAAAAGATCCTTTTTCGGTAATACCACGGCTCCTGACCTCGATGATCCCGATCGCGATGGTCTCAGCAATATTCTCGAATACGCCCTTCAGCGCTCTCCGGTCACACCGGATCCGGATGCCATCGGGGTTGAGGTGCATCCTTTTGAGCAAGGTGCCCGCCTGGGCCTGACCCTGACCCGCGACCCCAGTCGGTCGGATGTTGATCTGAGCATCGAGTCATCCTCATCACCGTCGGGGCCCTGGACGACCGTTGCCTCGAGCGTATCGGGTAGCCCGTTTTCGGGTATCGGTCCGGTGGACGAGACACCCACTGGATCGGGGACCTGGATCGTTCGTATCCTCGATCGCCTTCCGCTCGAATCGGGCGGTCACAGGTTCATGAGAGTGAGCGCCACGCATTAATCAAAGTGCCCAATAATGAAGAATCCTAACGATCCGTTACGCTCAGAAGTTTGTGTTCTGATGCTCTTTGACGATCCTTTCACTCAGAGCGCATTTAGTCTGACCTCAAGGAATTCATGAAAACGCCAATGCACCGCCTCTTTACGCGCGCTTTCCTTGTCCTGTCTTTCCTCTTATTGGCGACATCCGGGACAGCTGAGGACAGGCAGGCTCCGGATCTCGATGGAGATGGCATCCCTAATATTGTTGACCCGGATATCGACAATGACGGCCTGCCCAACTCCATCGATCGAAATGTAGATGGTGGGATAGCCAAATCCGGACCATTTGCGGGGAAATATATCGGCGATCACCTGGAAAATGACAATCCGGCGGAAATCGATATCGATGGGGATGAATTGCGTGACGATTCACTGGGTGAGCTCGATATCGATGGGGATTCCCATAGAGATGACGACTTGGCGGAGGAGGATATCGACGGGGATGGCCGCAAGGATGACAGTTCGACCGAACTCGATATCGACGGCGACGGTCGCAATGATGATGACGACTCAGAGGACGACATCGATGGTGATGGTCTGGACGACAATGATGATGAGGAGGACGATATCGACGGTGACGGAGTCAGTGACGACCTTGATGATGATATCGATGGAGATGATCTTCTGAATTCCTCAGAATTCGAAAATGATACTGATGGCGATGGCCTGTCCGATGACGATCCAGAGGAAATCAACGACGACGGTGATAGTCTTGATGATCGCGAAGACTCAGACGATGACAACGATGGTATTTCTGACGAGGATGACTCGGATCATCATCCTGAGGACGATGAAGTCGAAGTCGAAGTTTACCTCTCGGCCGGATCTGCCGCACCTGCTGAAAGCCAGGTCAAGGTCAAGATTCAGAGGATGGCCTACGGGGAAATCGAGTTTGAAATCAGCGCCGAGAATCTCCCGGCGGGCAATTATGAATTGGTGATCGACGGTGTTTCCCGTGGCATCCTCCCTCTTGAGAGCGACGGCGAAAAGACCAAGGGCGAAGTTGAGTATGAGACGCATCCGGAAGATGAAGATGAGCTGTTGCTGGATTTCGATGTCATCGGCCTGCCCATCCAGATCGTGCGGAATGGTGTCGTCTACTTCTCGGGAGTCGTACCGACGCCACCCGAGATCTGACCGCGTGACGTCGATCAACCTCTTTATCTTAGTTCCATTCAGGTTTGCCCCTTCAACTCAACGTGACCTCCCCTGCCATCGGGTGTCCTTGAAAGGCGAAACCAGAGGGTCGTCACCGGGACAGAACGGTCGCCCGTTTTTGACCCAACCGCAGTCTCGATCCGCGAGCTCTCGAACGAGATAACCCCGCCACTTATGAATCTCATCCTGAGCTGCCGGATCATCGATCAGGTCGCACGTTTCGCCGGGGTCCCTTTCAAGATCAAAGAATTGCTCCCGGCCGATCCGGGGAAGCCAGATGAACTTCCGTTTGCCGTCGGTCACGTATTGCATCTCCTGCTCCTCCGAATAGCACGTACAGTGTTCCCCATGGATGTACTCGCGCCAATCTGGTGTGGGACCCGTCAGCAAGGGCAACACACTTCTTCCATCAACGCTGCCCGGGATAGAAAGCCCGGCCGCGTCGAGGAGGGTCGGCATGATGTCGCGCAATTCGACGACTTCATCCGCGGACGGGCGCTGTGACCCTCTCAGACTGGTGGGAGGGACGACGAGAAACGGAACGCGGGCGCTTCCTTCGTAGGCATAGGTCTTGCGCCAGAGATTGTGGTCGCCCTGCATGTCGCCGTGATCGGAGGTGAACAGGAACCATGTATTCGAAAACTGTTCCGCACGCTCTCTCTGCATCCAATTGATCAATCTGCCGATCTGCATATCGATGAATGAAATCTCACCGTAGTATCCGGCCCGGGCCCGCCTTATTTGATCGGAGGTCATTTTGCCCCGCCAGGCATTCGGGTCCACAGCAGTGCCCGGGTCATCATGCATTTCGGACCATTCGCCCATGTGCGGTGCAGGCAGATTGGCGCGATCATACATCTCAAAATAGTATTCCGGCGGAACATAGGGCGAATGCGGACGGGCAAAGGAGATATTCAGAAAGGCGGGGCGTTCCTGATCATGGCTCTTAAAAAATTCCAACGCGCGCGTCATGGTCCAATAGGTAGGATGCAGACGTTCTTCCGTATGCCAGGGCCGTGCGTGCCAGGAATTGAAGGCCACTCCATGATCATCCGGCGTCACACCGTCCGGTGCGTTCTTTGCGAACCATGTTCGGTGATTGCTGTCGGGCATGCGACCCGATTCATCGAGTTCCATGCTCTCAAAGCCCATGGCGGCACGTTGCGGATTGAAATGACCCTTTCCCACAAGGTGAGTACGGTAACCGCCCTTTGTCAGTTCTCCCGCAAGAGTGTGGGGGAAGTCATCCGGAATCGGCCCCTGTCCGCGGCCCATTCCCAACACACCGGTGTGCCACTGACTCTGCCCTGTCCACAGAGCGGCCCGAGTCGGAATGCAGGACGGGACCGCCGAGTAGGCATGAGAGAATCGCGTGCCGCGAGAGGCGAGGAAGTCGAGGTTCGGCGTTTGAATGTGGCGATTGCCATCCGCGCCGAGGGCGTCACCGCGCATCTGGTCGCATATGATCAGAATGATGTTTGGTTGCTTCATGTTACTCCTGTTTTTTTCCCCGGCGGAAGCCGCTCTTTCCCGTCATCGACCTAATCGCCTGTCACAAGCAAAACGTCGATCGAGTTGGAAAATCGGCTGAGATGGTCAACGGTGCGTTCAAGATGTATCGTCGTCTGATCCTCCCGCTCGGCGCTCCCACCGGGAATGGTGACATGGGTGTCACTGATCTGGGCAATAATCATGGGTATGCCTCAATTACCTAAGAGGCTGTGTCAGGCCAGCGATTCCTTGCTTCTTGTCTTCTGCAGTTCCACACAGGGTACGCGGTGTTCCAGGATGGACAAGGACAACTCCACGACTTCTGCCGCCTCATATGGGGTGCTGGTCCCGATGCAGACCATGTCGCGATCGCGAATGGTGCTCCAGGAGAATGCCAGACCAACCAACGGCGGGAGTTTCCCCGCGGCAAGCGGTTTGATGGCAATGACGGGTTTATGCGCACCCCAGATCATGCGTTGGACCCAATCGATTTCGATCTGCATCAGGAATCCGGCTGCATTGTAAATCTGAATGTAGGTCGCTACATCCAGTCCGCTCGCGTCTGCATAGACAGGCGTCTCCGGCATATGGGTTGAAAGGCCGGGAATCATCCCGCGCTCTCGAATCATGCGGAGGTAGCGTTCGATGCCAGTCAACGATTTTGTGCGGCGATCCACGAAAGCATCCGTCGTACACTGATGCGGCATGCAGATGGAAGACCCCAATTCAGCCAGCTCGTCCAGTTGGCGCTCTGCTTCGTGCCTGCTTTCGACGGTGTCTTCAAGCGGGAGGGTCGGAGTCGCAATCGTGATGCACTTCTTGCCGGTCCGCTGCTCCGCCTCGGATACACCCTGGATGAGCTTGGGGTCGGGTCTGATTCCGTAAAGCGTGTCAACGCCGGCATTCATGAATTCTTCGACAATGTCGGCAATTCGACTCGCCGTCATGGTTTCGACAATGTCTCGGTCCTTGGCCTTGCTGGTATGGGAATACCCGAGAAACCAGTTTGTGCCGATCAAGAGCCGTGAGACCGAGAGATTTTCGATTTTTGTACGTGGAAACATACTCATCCTTATGTATCTTCCTGAAAACCCGACCCCTATTTCGAAGCAACCGTTCGCTGGGCATTGGCGATGTCACCCGGCGTTGAAACGATCTTCATGAACGTGCCCATGCTGAGGTCCGGAAAAGAGAGGGCGATTCTGTATTTGCCGTGCAGCGAGACCACCTTGTCCTTGAGCACAAGCATCTCGTAAGGGAGAAATGGAATGTGACGGGGGTCTTTGAAATCAATTTTGGGAAGGAATTTTGTTTCCCCATTTTCGCCCGTGAGTGCCGTGCCAAACAGGGCCATTTCCTGTTCGGGAAACTTGATACTGTAGACGATCTTCACTTCCGAACCTTTGGCGGCGGCCCTTGATTCGATTCGGGCTACCGCTTCGCCATAAGAGGAACCCTTGTCCAATACCACCACGTCGTGGAAGTAGGGCATGGTAATCATGTAGTGGTACTTTCGGAGTTTCGCCGGGGTCATGCCCTTCCTGGAGCCGAAGGCCTCAAATCGACTATCCGACAGATCGGCGAGGGCCGTGCGAAACCGCTGATCCAGGAGGATGTAGACCTCCTCGACCTGAGGGAACTCCTTGCGGTAATAGGCGTTGCCCCAATAGAGCGGATTGGTATAGGAGACTTCGATACCGCTGTCGGTCTTGATCAGGCCCACACGAAGAACGGCGGCGAATCCGTGCAGGCCGCCGGATTGAACTGCGGACGCCTTGAGATGTTCGTTCGTCACGCAGATCACCCCCAGGTTCTCGTCCCCGGCAGGTGAGTAACTGCCCAGAATCTCGAAGCCTTCGGCGGTCAGTCGTTCCTCCACGCGGGTCTGAACCTCCTGACGGGTTCCCTGGTCAATCCCCGCGAGAATGTAGGGGTCGAGCCCTTCAGCAAATAGCGAGCCAGGGAGCATTGCCAGCAGAGCAGAACATAGAATGCGTAGTCTCATGGGGTATTCTTTCCGATTTTCTGGTCGTGCTTCAATCCAATACGAGCAACCCGAAGGTGATTTTCAGGTGAATCTCAGGACCATCGACACAGAGGTCGAAGGAGGTCTGATCAGTTTGCCGCTTGCAGCGGCTTACACCGGACTGATGACTCTCGCCGGTCGGGAGCTTTCCGGATGTCTCCGCTTGATTCTCTATGAGAGGAACTCCGTGCCGAACGCCTTTCCATGCGTGAAGAGCATGTCTATGTTTTCGTGACGGACTTCCGGCATAATGCTGCTCGTTGAGGAGAGAACAAAACCTCTTCCTTTCCCTGCCAGGGTGAAAGAGCGCTCCACCGACGCCCTTACGTCGTCGGCTGTCCCGTGGGGCAGGGTGCTTGTCACCGAAACGCAGCCCCACACTCCGATCGGTCGGCCGGTGCGGTCATTCAGTTTTACGATCTCGTCGTAATTGACACCGTGTTCTTCCTCGAATCCCTGCAATCCCACGACACCCAGATCGAGGAGATCGTCGAGAATCGGATTGATATTGCCGTCGCAATGCCAGATGACGCCAATACCGTTCCCGATCAGTGGCTCCATCGCCCATTTGAGGTCCGGGAAATAGATGTCTCTGAGAATCCGGGGAGACACGATCGGGCCGTTGCTGGTGCAGATATCCTGACCGCCGTAGACGAAAGGTGCAATGTTGTACTTCCCGCATGCCAGTGCGATTGCCTCGTTGTGCAGCCGGCCTTTCAAGGCCGTGTGGTGATAGAAACGCTTCATTGCCGTGGGATAATCCATGATGGCAAGAAGGTAGTTTTCGTATCCCCAGCGATTATAGCCTCCCATGAAGTCCGCCTGCCCGAAACTATCAATAAAGAGAACTTCACCCTTGGCCTTGCGCATCCGTTCTTCCACTCTGTTTGCGTAGTCTCGAGCAGTTATTTCGATATCGAATTCCGCTTCAACCTCGTTATCGGATGGGAGACGGTCAATGAGTTCCAGAATAGCCTCGGGTCCGCGGATTCCTTCCGTACCTCCAGAGCGATGCTCGTGCAGGACTTGGCCGGACTCTATCTCCCGCTGTGCCTCACCCGGGAAGTACCATTGCGGGACCAGGTTGATCCCGACCTGATGCAGATACTCGAAAAAGACGCCCTCACGGTCGGCCCAATAGTCCCGGCCCGCCACCTTGCTCAAGTACGAGGAACTCGTCATCCAACTGTAGTTGATACACGGGGCACCCGGGTTTTCCCCCATCAGGGTAGCCAAGGCGATTTCACTGCCCTTCATTCAGATCCTGGTTTTCCCCGATAGGGAACATATAAGATTGGTGTGCACGATGAACAATGAATGAGACTCACAATAGTGTCGCGAGGCAGGTCGTCAAATCCGGTCTGTTGACCTTCTACTTCTGGTCTGGACTCAACAGAGCATCGAGAACATCTTTCACCGGGGGGATCGGATCAGCTCCTTTGAACCTGGCCATGCGATCATAGATCTCACCTGCGGCGAGGTGGAATCCGCCTGGAATGCCAGCTGTTTCGAAGGTCGAGGCAATCTCGTCCATTTCTCCGGAGAATCGCCATGCCTTCAGTGTGACCTGACTGATTCTTTCCAGAGTGCGTTGCGCAAAGTCCGAGCCATCCCGAGCCCAGTGCATTTCGAGTTCAGCTCGAACCCCCATCCCTTCGGCTGCGGCGACAGTCGCACACATGAGTGCGGTCAACCCTTTGAAGTAGGCTGCGAAACACATTTTCAATCCCGATGCCCTGCCAATTTCGTCGCCGATAATTTCGGTCTCCAAAGGTCCACCCGTAAAGCAGGCCGCAACCTGGTCGGCGCCACGGCCTGAAAGATAGAGCCAAGTCTCTCCCGACGACCAAGCGGGTCCACCGATGATTCCGCCATCCACGAACGTTGCGCCCGCGTCGGTCATTGATTGCCCAATACGCATCGCCCGTTCTGGCGAAATGGCATTGACGTCGGCATAGACGCCCTCGAACGAGCATGCGAGGATCTGATTGGCCACCTCTGCTGCGGCGTGTGGCGGACACACGCTGATGATCACCGAACACCTGTCGCAGAGTTCTTCGATCGTCTGCGCTTCGACGAGATCGTATTTCGCAGCGCGTGTGTGTGTATCCGGGCTCCTGTCCCGTGGCACCCAGTAGGCCGTATGCCCGGTACTCTGTGCCGTTGAGGCAAGAGATATTCCCATCGCGCCAGGATGGAGGAAGCCAATGTGTTTCTTATCCATAAAGTGATGTTTGTTTGATGTTCTTGCGTGTCTAGCCAAAGAAACCGGCTCAAAAATCCCGAGGCATGTCGCGCGACCTATGAGGAAAGCTCCAGCATCCGATATCGCCCTTTACTACAGGGCTCAGGGTTTCCATTGCAGGTGCCCGGTCGCGCCGTGCTCATCGAGGCCACCGTTTCTCGATTGCGGGGAGTTTTGGAAAGGCGGCATGTGGTTCTGTCTGATACCAATACGCAACTGAGGCGATATCATCCTCCAATGGTTGGTACTTGCCATTGGGCCACCACCCGAGCGCTTGTATGGTCACACGCAGATCCTTGTCGAAAAAGATGGGATCCATCAAGTGCCACCGATACAGACTCCATTTGGGCGGACCATCGTCGCCTGCATGCTTCAGCACGTTGCCGGCGTAGGCTGTGCTGTAAAGCTCCGGGAATCCATAACTCCCGCACAGGTAGTCCTCTGTCCCCGTGCCGCAGATAGTTGGAAATCCGGTGTCCCCATCGATGTAGAATTTGACCTCCCCCTCGCCGAACCAGCCGTCGGAGAGCTGAGTCCACGCGAGGAATGTCCCGGCATATTTCCCCCTGCCTTTGATGCGGTCGACGATCACGTAGTCGGGGTTTGCACGGTCGGTCACCGCTCGCCGCCACTGTGCATGGAAGTATCCGGCATTGTCAGGCACAAGGGTTTCCGCGTAAGTGATCTGGTATGTCAATATATCCAACTCGTCCTTGTCCTCATTCGTGAATGTTATCTTCGCATGTTTGCGGAATGGCATCGGCCAGTAGCAGTTGAACGCAGACTTCGGGTTGACAACGACGGCGAGCGAATTGACAGGTGCGAACCTGTTGTGGCCCACGGCGAAAAAATCGGACACGGGAACTTCGATCGATGGCGTCTCCTCGCCGTCCCAGTAGAACCGAATCAGGTGTGAACGTCCTTTGGCGGGATCGGCAACGAGCCAGATGTGTTGGATCACGCCGGGGCCGTCCACGTCCATGATGGTCAACGTCTCACCGGACTTCACCTTGTGGAAGGGGCTGACTTTCCATCCCCGCCCCAAGTCACTTGCCGCAGCGCTGAAGGGCAGGCTCTTGGAATCTGGCACGGCCATGCCTCCTTTCCCCTTTTCGCCTGTCGGATTCTCCGGGGATACAGAGCGGGTGCGCGCGTTGCTGAGCAGCGGAAGGGCTCCGAGCCCGAAGCCGAGTGATTCAAAGTCGTTCATAGATTCCTCCAGTATGTCTTTTCGAGCGCTTCAATTGCACCGACCTGTCGGGGTCACTTGAAGGGGCGACCCGTCGGATGGCCGTTCACTTGGCGGTCTTCAGGTATTCTATCTCCGCCATGGCACGGGCCTCCTCAGGGCTGTAACCCTCGTTTTCATAGCTTTTCGCTCTCTGTTCAATCTCCGGTCTGTCGTGATTCTTTCGGAGGTTGCTCGGGGTCTGCTTCTGTGGACCGGTCGTCGCTGCGTAATCACCTCCTGAAGGACTGTCGACCGGTTTGATGTTCGCACAAGCCGAAAGACCTGCGATCACCAAGAACAGAAATGCGGTTTTCATGTGTTTTCTAGCGAATGTCATGGATCACCTGTGAGGGATTGCGCTATGGATTGGCTGTCAAGTGCATCCTTTGATTCGTATCTCAGAGACCTTTATTCAGCAAGGTCTCCAGATACTGATCCCGGATGCTGTAGAAGCCCTTGATCTCATCTACTCTATCGAGGATATCCTTCCGGTTTATCGACTTGGTGTGTTTCACCGCCAGGAGCATCTTGTTCTTGCTCGTGTGTTCCAGGGAGATGAACTCAAATATCTGAGTTTTATAGCCGTGTGCCTCAAGCAGGAGCGCACGCAAGCCATCTGTTATCATATCCGCTTCCTGACCCAGATGAATACCGAATTGGAGTACAGGTTGGAGAATTAACGGACTGCGAATCTGTTGCCTGATTTCCTTGTGACAACATGGGGCGCACATGATTACTTCCGCACCGGACCGGATGCCCATGTGAATTGCCAGATCCGTAGCAGTATCGCAGGCGTGCAATGCGATCAAAATGTGAATTGTCTCGGGTGAATAACTGCTGACATCGCCTTGACGGAATAGCAGATTCCCACTCTCCAGTTTCCTGGCAACATCGGTGCAGAAATGAACGAGGTTCTCGCGCAATTCGATGCCGGTTACATGCGCATCGACCTTGAGGGTGTTCTGAAGGAAGTCATGGACCGCAAAGGTCAGATATCCTTTTCCCGATCCGAAATCCACCACATGAACCTTTTCCGTATCAGACAGCTGAGATGAGACATATGCATGCTGGAAGACTTCAAGGAATTTATTGACCTGTTTCCACTTGCGGGACATCGAGGGAATCACGCCATGTTTCTCATCGGTGACCCCCAAGGCAGACAGGAACGGTTTTCGGGGATCGAGAAGGCGTTTTTTTTCGCGGTTGTGCTTTTCCGAGGGAACTGAACAGAAGGTCGCCTTGCTCGAGCTCCATGTGCACTTGTCCGTCCCGCTGAACTCTATCTGAACATCTTCCGCCAACGAAAAATAGTGGGCACTCTTGAAGGAACTTCCAAGTAGATTACCAATGGTCTCAACACCGGTCGCGATCGGGGTATTCTTTGTAATATCCCTGGTCTTGTAGCTATAAACAAAGGAAAGGCGCTTCTGACCTTTGACCGTAAGTTGCCTGACAAGAATGTGCCTCAGATCCGATTCCTGCCCCCGGTATTTTCCCAGGACGAGCTTGATAAACGAATTCTGTTCGAGATTTCTCCTCAGGAGTTCCAGGAACCGCCTGGTCTGGTTGGCTTCGGACTGGCTGGAAGTGATGTCAGTCATGATTCGTTCCATCTTTGATGTGCGAGCGTCATGGGGTTGTTTTGAAGAGGTCAAGGATCAATAGTCATGTTGAGGCAATCAGCTGATACGGACTGTCTCTTCAGGCATTCGCAGACACGAGGTAAGGTGATGAATCGATCAATAAAATTGACTTTTGATCATTGACCCCTTTCAGCGTCTTTCATTTCTTTGGCGTAATTTTCAGATTGGCGATGATGCCGTATCCATTGCACCAAAGGCCGACTGAGCCCCCCTGGCGGTCGCTAAGTTCCTTCACTGCCAACGACGGCTGGCTTGCTCCGTTGACGAAGACCTTAACCTCACGATCTTCAACAGTGATCTTGACGTGAAACCAGGCGTCTCCATCAGGTGCCGGATCGATGGGTTGCTCGAACACCCCCGGCATTTCGGTCCGAAGTCTACGCCACGGCCACCCGGGTTCAGAGACGTATTGCACGGCATGCGACTTCCTACCGGGATCACTCGCTTTGAAATTGAAGGGACGAAAATACACTGCGTCGTGAGTCTCTCCATCCAAGGTTCGGAATGACACACCGATGAAGCTGCCTTGTGGCGGCGAACTCTTGCCCTTGGCGTCGAACTCTATCGTGCCGTCACGGAAGTCGAAACCATCGAGCCAAACAACGTTCTGCGCTCGTTTGTCGAACTGAACTGCTGCCATCCCGTCTTTCTCCACGAGTGTCGTGGCAGCGATGCTGCCCTTCCACCCCTTCCCCTCGGATACCGCTTTCAAGTCCGGGGTTATGGTCTCTGCCATGGACGAATGCGGGCACAGAGCCATAACGATAGAGGCCACACCAATTCTCAAGATTACCTTTGTCATATTTTTCCTTTCGATTCTGCTTTGGTTGATTCAATGACGATCAACATCCTAAAGCCTGTCTCACAAATGAGCTTGCCAATACAAGCGCAATTTCGAGACAGGACACTGGTCGTCCAATATCTGACTGAGGGCGAAATCCGATTTCGTGGTTGATGTCTGTATGGTTATGAGACTTTCGACTCGAGGCAGGTCAGCCGCTCAAAGTGAGGTGCGCCGTCAAACGCCGCTATTCGAGAACGACTCCGACCTTTTGGGCATTGAATGAGTAATACGGCTTTCCCCGGCATTGAACATCCTGAAAATCCGTCCACACCAGCCAGAATGACAGGCCATCCTCCGCCATCCATTTAGGCGCGATCTGTGGCTGGTAGGCTCGCGCCCCGTCATCTCCGGCGGGTGTCCACGCTGTTTCTTCGTGTACCTGCGTCCAGGGCCCCCAAGGTTGTGCTGCGGTCCAGAAGCCAAGGTAGCTGGGTTTTCCAAACCAGTGGCCCGTCGGGGAGCATCCCATTCCCCAACTGGTCATGAGGTAAAGGCCCAACGGGGCGCAGTAGACCACGCTTGGATGCCAGGCATAGGGATGAACATGCTGATTCACCCAACCCGACGGAAAGGTGTGTACCACAGAGCGATCTTCCACGCGGCACGACCAATTTGCCTTTTCCTTCGGGGATCGTCCGGCGAAAAACTCATACGCCCGTCTGTCCAGGATGCGATCCCTGGGAATACGGAGCATCACGAGTTGATTCATGGTGCCCTCTGTGTTTCCGTTCGGCGCATAAACATAAACGTACCCGTCGGTGTTGTGCCGATAGTTCTTTCCCATCTGCAGAACCGTCAGCAACGAGAAGGCGTGCCCGGGTTCTTCGAAAAAGACCATGTTGCTCTTTGAGCGTTCATCCCACGATTCCCACCTGACTGGAGATGAACCGTCTTGATTGCGCCATGTCCGGCCGTTGTCCGGCGAATAAATGAGTTTGGCTCCGACGAACATGGGAGCAGGCTCGTTGAACGGATGATTCGGGGTGGTGAGGAATTGGTAGATGTGACCATCCAAAGCCAGAATGCCGAAGTTGTAGTATCGGGAACATTCACGCGTTTTCGGGTTGTTGAGAAGATTCGGGTAATCCGCAAGGTACTCAAACACCGGGCGCGGTGGATCGCCGACAATGGAATACATGCGGCTGTTGTAGTCGGCCTGCGGCATCCCGGGCCAACCGCTGCCGTCACAGAGACCCACATACTGTTTGTCGTCATTTGCCCATGACATGTGCCAGTTGTCGCCTACTCCTCCGAGGCGCAGAGTGGTGTCGTCGAGGCGTAAGATTTTTCGGATTCTGACCATCGTGTATTCTCGTTTCCGGCCTCAGATACTGTCTAAAAAGGGTGTTTTGAAGGGGTCAATGATAAATGGCAATGTTAAGCATTGACCCGAGTGGCAATGTTAAGGGGTGTCCAGGAGGAATTCCGGTCAACTTGGCTCCGAGGGGGTCAAAGCACATAGGCTGATGTCGGCAGAGTGGCTGCCTCGGTACTCGCATTGGCATGCAAGATAATGAGCAATGATCCCCTCCTTCGCGTAAAGCTATGGCGGACACGCCGTGGGCTGTTCTTCGTCGAAAATTTCCAGACCGGTGATCAATAGTCAAGTTGAGGCAATCGGGTGATGCGGACCGTCTCTTCGGGCCTCCGCAGGCGCGAGGTGAGGTGTAGCCTCGATCAAGCGAATTGACTTTTGATCATTGACCCCTTTCCGCGTCTCTGAATCTACGAGGTGTAGACTTTCAGGTTTCTGTAATCACCTCGGTACAGGTTGTTCTGCTGACGAAATCCGAACTTCCCGCCGGTTGCAATGGGTGGTCCACCAACAGTGCCATCGTCGGTGTACTGGAAGGATTCCTTTCCGTCAAAAATAAGCCTGATAGTTCCATCGCATTGCTCCAAGCGGACGACATGCCATTCGTCAGGCATGCTGACCGTAGAAAGGTCATGGCCCTGAGCCACCAGATGGAAGCCATGGTTCTTTCTCAGGTTTGCCACTTTCCGAGCCCGGGCAATGTATGAGGCGTGATAACAATTGATTGCGCCGCTGTGCATATCACTCATGACTTCGCCTCTTCGACGGGGCAGTTCAGGGTCAAAGATATCTTCGCCATTGCGGCCCTTGGCACCCCACATAACGATAGCCAATCCCCCATGGCCAGGCTCTGGGTAACGAAACTCCCACTCAAAGGCTACGTTTGCGGGAAACTCCCGTTTCAGCCAGAAATTGAAGTGTCCATCCTCATGGCGTGGCTCCGTGAATATCTCCGAGCGCAACGAAAGGTGTCCGCCACCACACTCGGCAATCCCCTTTCCCTCGATTACCCAGTCCGCATGCATTTCGGCAAGCCAACCCTCCTGACTCCTGTCAAAAGAGTTTTCGTAAATTAGAGAAGTCATAGAGACATTCATTTTCTTCTCCCCTTTCGTTCAACGTCCAAGGTCTGGCACCGGCTACCGGCGGCCCGCCTTCGACTGCGAGTTTAAGGTTGTAGCTGCGGGGAACATTTCAACTCAGAGCGGTTAGCCGGTTGTCCAGCACCGTCCTGTTCGACTTGGTACCTAACGGCTTCTTGAGCGGAAGAACAGCCTCTCTACACTCAGCGTAAATCGATACGGGCTCTCAGGCAGCGGATCGACGTCTTCCCAAATGAGCAGAGCGCCGCTCGATTGCAGAATCCCTTGAAATTCAATTTGTACCTGATCATCGACAAATCCAATACTGTGGATCTTCGGCTCGGGTTCCGGTGAGATGCGTCCGCTTTGGAACAAGCCATCGTGAAATCCATTGCCGCCGATCTCATACTTGCTTTGCCCTGGCCCAAGAACAAGCGACGAAGACGTCGTAGGTGTGAGAGGTTGTGCGAGAACGAGAGCAATGTCTACGCCGTCGTCGTGGACGCTGCCCGCGAGAGTGATCTCGATGGAACTTCCAATATCGAAGACCGCATCTAGATCCGTATGATCGTGTGACGTCCAGGGAATCTCCAGGAAGGTGAATTGACCTACACCGTTCTCGAAGTCGCCAACATCATAGGTCCACGAAAAGGTGCCGGACATCTTTGTGTTATCTGCCAGAGTGACAGTGTCCAATGTGTAGAACACTGTATCGGCGTTCACATTAGGCGATGCCACGGAAAAAATGCACACCAAGACTCCGAGCGTCTGTTTCATGTTCTGGTAGGTTTAACGGGCCTCCGAGCGTATTCCAAGCCTAATCGACTAGCTCAGACGCCCGATTTGTCGGGCGTTGAATGAAGCGCCTTATAGGGCAACCTCTAGTTTCGAACAATAGAATTACACACCAACATTCAATCTTCTTGATCTATTCCCCGATCTCGAGAAAGGGTAAAATCATCCGGACTCAATCACGCTTTCCCTGGAGACGAACGGTCGCTCCCCACACCCACTTAAGACCCCTATGAATAATTCATTTAGGAACCTACCTCCCTCCGAATCCCAAAAGAAAAAGCGCACGATCTGGTTTCACCTCCATTTTTGGTTGGGGTGGATAGCAGGAGTGCCGATTGGGTTGGTCTGCCTGACCGGTGCCCTGCTTGTCTTTGAGGAGAATATTTTCAGGTGGGAGCATAAGGAGCTCTATCAACTCGAGGAGACCGGGAATCTGCTTTCGATCCAGGAGGTATTGGAAACGTATCGTTCAGCGGATCCTCCATTGCAGGTGAACCACCTGGGGATTCCGAAAGCTTCGAACCATTCCTACAGTGCCTTTTGCACCGAGATTCGCCCGGAAGGTAACCGGGGGGCCGGAAGGGTCTTTCTGAATCCATACACAGGAGAACTCTCAAAATTGAGCGCCGGGTTCTCCATCAGTCATTTACTCATTGATATCCACAGGCATCTGGCCGGTGGTAGGATCGGACAACAGATAGCGGCTATCAGCTCTCTGGTCCTCGCTATTACCTGTACCATCGGCCTGGTTCTCTGGTGGCCTTTGCGCGGCCGAACTTTTGTGCGCGCGTGGAAGCGGGGTCAGGCCCTTGACTGGCACAACGCCCTGGGGTTAGTCGCGCTGGTTCCGCTCATCATCATGGCGATTACAGGAGTTACGTTTACCTGGGGCCGGCAAATTTGGCCACTGCTTGAAAATCTTCAAGGTTACCCATCCCAGCAAGTAGCTCCCATTATAACTATTGTCGAGGGTGAGGAGAAAGTGTCAATGGACCTGGTCGTGGAGCAGATCAAAGCGGAATTACCCGGCAAGCGGATTACCGGCATACAGCCCGGAAATGGGAAGAACGCGATCAAGGTCTTCCTCGATTCGAACGGGAACAACCTGCAACTTTTCATGGATCCTTACACGGGTGAGGAACTTCTGCGCTCTGATGGAGCGATGAAAGGACCGGTTGGCTGGTACCGGAACACCTATGGCCGATTCCACACCATGGGATCTTACAATCTTTTCGTTCAGATCCTTTGGGGATTACTTTCAATCGGAGGAACGGTGCTTGTGGTTACCGGCCTGTGGGTTTCGGTGAAGCGCTGGCGGCGGGCCAAGGGAAGAGTGTCGTAGACTGCTGGTGAAAGATAATAGATTATAACCACAGGTAACGCAAAGGACTCAATAGGTAGGGCTCGATTGCTAAGCGAACCGTTCTGAATTCGGTGTATTCAGGCATTGATGAAAGATTCGGCCTGATCCCACCTGAACTGGGTTGTTGGTTTGTTGTTCTCGATCGTGGACCTTTTTGTCACTACATGGTTTCCTTCCGCCACAGATCCAAGAACTCTTCGAGTGCGGAAACTTTCTCGGTGTTTTGTTCACGCAAATCATTCTGGTCATCCGGGTCGTTCTTCAGATCATATAATTCCATATATTCAGGACGCCAGATGAGCTTGTCCCAACCGTCGATTATCACGCGGGCTTGAATCCCGTTGTTAATGTCGTTGAGCATGTCGAGGTCACTGTCGTGGCCATAGACTTCTACAAAGATTCTGTTCCGATCCTGGAGGATCCCGCGATCCCGGAGGTCGAGCCTTGACATCTCTTCCGGCACGGCGATGTCGCAGGCTTTCAGAATCGTAGGGGCAATGTCGATATTGCTGGCCAGTGTCGTCTTGTCGACTGCGGGTTTGATTCCGCCAGCGTGGGTGATGAAGATGGGTGTTCGTATACCCATTTCGGTCGGATGCCGCTTTGAGTTGTCGTCATCCCGGTTGCGTTTATTGGGGTTCTGTCGCCACCCATTGTCGCAGGTATAAACAAACAATGTATCCTCATAGACTCCCTTTCCCTTGAGGTAGTCGATTAGTTGCCCGCAGGTTTCATCCAGCCACTCGCAATTGGCCCAATACCAGGCCGTCGGTTCATTGGGAGCACTTCAGAGCGCAGTCGATTAATCTTTGCAAGAATTACTTGAGGGTGGGCTGTGTCATTGACGCAATGGTGGGCTGGTGGATGGCGGAGGACGGAATTAGGAAGAGTGATTGAACTGCGAAGAACAGAAGAATCAAAGAAGCAACCATGGTGGTTTCAGAATTGGGTTTGTTTTGAACCTGAGGACTTAGGGACCGAAACAAGATAAATCACACATATCTGCTGGTCTTTTCTAAGAGGCTGTCTTTGAAGTGCTGAAGCATGTCGCAGAGATTGATTTGGGTTGTTGGGCAAGGCAGGCGCGAGGCGCCCATGCCCAAAGGCCTAGGTCCTCGTGCCCAACGCCGGCCACGACCCAAAGCAACCTCTGCCCGAAGGGTTTGGCCAGAAACGACCCCGGCGCGGCGTTCCATCCGAAAGGGATAGCCCTATGGGGATACCCCATTTCGGATGTGCCTTGCGGCGAGGCCTTTTCTGGCCAAACGACAGTTTTCATCACTTTTAAGACAGCCTCTAAGGGCAACGGTGTTGAATTCCGGCTCAGATAGCCCGCTATAATCGTCCGAAACCCGCCTTGTTGCTCCCCGATAATTCTGCGCATCTTTGATAACTAATTTCGTGACGACCCCTCAAAGGGCGTATAGGGGAAGCGGACGGAGGACGGTCTGAGGTCAGTGTTGTAAGTGAGAAGACAGAAGCGCGACAGGTGGTCTGGCTTGACCAAAAGGGCGCTGAGGACACGAAGGAAGGCAGACTGAGAGTTGGATAAAGAAGCCTGAACCTGTCACAGATCCTATGTCTCAGGATGGGCTCTTTGTTAACTATGCAGTTTTCTGTTCACAATCCGGAAAACCTCCTGGCAGACGAATCTTCTTTCCACCCGGGACGTCTTCCCTATGCGTTATCCGTTATTCCATGCTGACCAGATTCATTTCATTCGTTGTCCTCCTGGCAATCGGGACTCTGACCCTCGCTCATTCAGATCACCCTGACCTCCGTCATTGGGAGATTGCCAGTTCTGATCCCGATCGCATTTTCCTCAGTTTTCAGGGGGATCCAGCCACGTCCCGGGCGGTCACCTGGCGCACGGATCCGAGCGTTTCAGTGGCTTTTGCCCAGATCGCCGTGGCGACCAGGGGGGCTCAATTCGCCGAAGTGGCACGCACGGTCGAGGCGAGCACCGAGGTGGTCGACCTGACCCCTTCCACTGCAAATGTGCAGGGGATCGTACACTACCACGCCGCCGTTTTCGAAGATCTCGATCCGGATACACTTTACGTTTATCGGGTCGGGGACGGAGACATCCGATGGTCCGAATGGATCCAGTTTCGCACGGCGACCAAGGAGCCGGAGCCGTTCAAGTTTGTCTATTTTGGCGACGCTCAGAACAACGTGCTCAGTCGTTGGTCCCGGGTAATTCGGGCCGCCTACCAGAAGGCACCGGACGCGGTGATTGCCATCCATGCCGGCGATCTCATCAATCGTGCCCATACCGACCAGGAATGGGCCGGATGGTTCAAGGCGGGTGGCTTTCTGCACGGCCAGTGGACCGGCATTCCGGTGGCGGGAAACCATGAATACGGTCGCCTGGTCCAGGAGAACAGGGAGTCGGAAAGGGTTCTTTCCCTGCTCTGGCGGCCCCAGTTCACCCTGCCGGTTGAGCCTTCGCTGCCTGAGGCCCTTCACGAAACGGTGTTCACCGTTAACTACCAGGGCGTGCAGTTCATGGTGCTCAATTCCAACCGATTGGTGGAGGAACAGATCGCGTTCATGGAAGCGCGGTTGGGGGACCCCGGATCCCTCTGGCGAATCGCCATTTTCCACCATCCCATTTTCTCACCGGCCTTCGATCGGGATAACAGAGAATTCCGGGCGACCTGGAAGCCGGTTCTTGATCGTTTCGGGGTCGATCTTGTCTTGCAGGGGCATGACCACACCTATGCCCGCGGACATGTGCCGGTGAGGTCCGGTTCCGGATATGAAGAGGGTACCCTTCAGACCGTCTACGTAACATCGGTCAGCGGACCCAAGATGTATGATATTCCGGAGGGCAAGTTCGATCAGTTCGCAGAAGATGGATACGTGGCCGACCATCAGATGGAGGACACCCAGTTCTTCCAGGTGATCTCGATCGACGGAGGCAGGTTGACCTACGAGGCTTGCGCAGCGACCGGGGAACTCTACGACAAGGCCGTTATCACCAAGGATTTCGCCACCGGAAAGAAGCGGATCGAACAGCAGATTCCGCCCATCCCGGTTTTCGAGACAGTCCCTGAGAGCCAATAGGTTTCCTCTGACGTCCTCTTCTTTGTATTCCTACCCGGTTTCGTGCTTCCTGGGCTTCTGTGCTCATGCTTCCGGTCTTTTTTTGACGGGATTAACAGGATTTACAGGATTCTGATGATGAAAAAATGGCCTATCGAATCCTCTGTCTTTTCAGAGCCTTCAGAAGCAAATCCAGTCAATCCTGTCTAAACTCCTTTTAAGACTGAGCTCTGTTGACGGGGCGAAACTCCCGCTCGAAGGAAGGAGCGCGATCCCCGAACCATCCAATCTTCCAGTCCTCCGCCAAAGATGACCCCCGTTCGTGCCAATGTCCCGACCTTCGACCTTTTGACTTTCGACCGTTTCTGACCTCTGACCACCGACCACTGTCGCGCCAGCGACACCGTCCACTTCCGCCTACTGCGGGAACAGTTCGATCGAGGTCAGAATTATTCCGCCTGCATCGGTGGAGGAAGCAATTGCGATCTCATCGGCCTTCAAGCGGGCCGTATAGGTGCCCGGTTTCTTGAATGTAACCGTGCCGAAGCGGGTGATGGCTTCGGGGAAATATTGAGCCCGCGGCGTCTGTCTCCATCCCTGGGCCCGGATGCGACGGGTCGTTTTCTTTCGATTGATGGCCAGGGTCAGCTTATGATTTCCGACCCACTTTGGCTGGCGACGGGCGAGCGAAGTCCCCAACTCGATGCGATAGGTGCCGGGTCGGGTCATCTTGAAGGTCCAACTGATCGAATTGGACCGGGTGAACCAGTTCTCGGTCGCGCCAGTCGGGTTGAGACGTATCTGACGCCCGGTCCGCGATGGGTGGAGTTTGCCCATGAAGGCGTTCAGTTCGATCTTGCCGGACGGTTGCTGCAGGATGCCGGGATCGACTTCAGGTCGTCCCACCAGTTCCAATACAAGAACCGATACGTGCGGGTCCGTTTTTTTGGCCGGGAGCTTGACCTCGAGTTGGTGGGTGGTGGGCTCCTGGCATGATGTCTGAATGAATTCGAGGTCCTCGGTGGGTCTCGCGAGAAGAGCGGCTCTGCGGACCTTCGTCTTCAGACCCACGAGTGAGAGCCGGCGATTCCTCGGCCACTTCATCAGCATCACATAAAGGCGCCGACCTTTCTGGGTGAATCGACAGTTCTCGATCTCGCAGGGGAACGGTCCGGCCTCAGTCCCGTAAATGGCTTCTCCGTTTCGCTTCGTCCATTCGCCGATCTCCCTCAGGCGATCCACGCTTGGTTTCGGGATGATGCCTTCCGCGGTCGGACCGACGTTCAGAAGGTAGTTCACACCCTTGCCGGTCAGATCGATCAAGAGGTAGAGGAGTTCCCTGACCGACTTCCACTTGTGATCATCCGTCTTGAAACCCCAGGTATCGTTCAGGGTGGCAGGGGTTTCCCAGTCGCCCGCGATTCGACCGACAGGTATCTGGTTGTCACCGAAGGACCCGTAATCGCCGACATCGTGCCCGACTCGCCCGCTCACCAGGCACTTGGGCTGGAGTCGGTGAACATACCGCTTCAGGTCGAGACTCTGCGCCTTGGTGATCCACCAGGGTGTATCGAACCAGATGAGCCCGATCGGACCGTATTGAGTCAGGAGCTCTTTCAACTGTGGCTTTACCTTGGTCTTCAGATAATGAGCAAACTCCTTCGTTGTCCGGTCCGGGTAGTCCCAGTCATTTCCGCTCCCACCGGGGTGGTGCCAGTCCTGGTCCTGGGAGTAGTAAAAGCACATCCTGAGCCCCGCCTTGCGGCATTCGGCCGCCAGTTCCTTCATCGGATCGCGACCAAACGGGGTGGCATCCACTATATTATAGGAATCCGCTTTTGAGTCATACATGGCGAACCCGTCGTGGTGCTTGGAGGTGATCACCAGGTATTTCATTCCGGCTTCCACTGCAAGTGCCACCCAGGCCTTGGCATCAAAGCGGGTCGGGTTGAAACGCCCGGCCAACTTTTCGTATTCTGCGGCCGGTATTTTTCCCCGGTGCATGATCCATTCGCCGATTCCCGGCACGGGCCTGTCTTTCCACTTGCCGGCTGGAAGGGCATACAGGCCCCAGTGGATGAACAACCCGAAGCGGGATTCCCGCCACCATTTCAGACGCCGGTCAAGGTCTGGTTTCCGAGATTCGGTTTTGGAGTGTTTCATATGGGATGAATCGTCGTGGAAAAAAGAACAGGGCGCGAGCGAATCCGACGGTTTCGGGCTCGCGGCGTGACCGGGGGCGGTAAGAGCAAGATGGAAGGGGGGGCGGCGCGTCCGGCGGCCACGCCCTACCAAGTTGGAAAGGGGGCGACCCTGCGTTTTCTGAATCTCACCTCGGTCCTTGTCAGGAACCGACTCATTGCTTATCTTTCTCCCATTATGCGAATTCCATCCCTTGCAGTATTAACCGCCGTTTCCGCGGTTCTTGTCAGTTGTTCGAGTGTCGAGATGCCCAAGGGAACGAGTAAGGGGTATTCGTCGGTGCGGTTCGTGAAAGAGGGATCGGAACCGCTTCCGCAGTTTGCGCAGATCGATTCCGATGTGAACGGGATGATTCAGAATGCGATCAGGACGCGATTTCAGGACAGTGGTCTGGTGTTTCATTCCGTGGATACGGAAACCGACCTGGTCGTGACCTACCTGCTCATCATGCAGAACAATATAGGGACAACCGCGATCGAGGACTATTTCGGATATGGGCGCGAGGTTGAGTCGATCATTTCAGCGGCCCACGAAAAGTGGGTGGTCAAGGGGAATCAGGAAGACCGCTTTGAGGCGGGAACCCTGGTCGTCGACGTTCTGGAAACCTCAACCGGCAAACTTGTCTACCGGGGTTACGCCCATGGGGATATCAAGCGTGATGTGACCGACGAGGAACGCGCGGAGCGGATAGGTGGGGCCGTTGAAGAGGCCCTGCAACCGTTCTTCAGATAGGAGATCCGGCTACTCGATGATACGCCGGGACAAGGCGGGTTGAAGCGGTTGCTTCGTTTCAGTTTCCGACTTCTTCGATCTTAATTCCTAATATCCCGGCAAGGGCGACCACGGGAGTCCACCTACACCAACAGAACTCAATCTGAGAAGAAGTTTAGACAGGATTAACTGGATTGACAGGATAGGCTTCTGAAGGCTCTGAAAGGTCGGAGCAGGCGAAAGGTCGCTTTTTTCATCGTCAGAACCATCTGCAGTTCCAGATAAGGATCCTGTAATTCCTGTCTAAAAAAACCGGAGGCATGAGCACGTGTCCAAACCCTCTGCGGCATGCGTCGGGGGGTTAAGACGGTCTCTCAGGCACGAACTTCAGGGATACGCCGTTGATGCAGTAACGCAGGTCGGTGGGTGTCTCATATCCTTCACCGGTGAATACATGCCCCAGATGACCGTCGCAGACCGTGCAGAGCACTTCGGTGCGCGTTCTTCCCATCGAGTTATCTTCGCGGGTGCGGACGTTTTCCGCGTTGGCCGGATCGTAAAAGGACGGCCAGCCGCAATGGGAATCGAATTTCTCTTTCGATGAGAACAACTCGGCACCGCAGCCCCCGCACACGTAGGTGCCCGTGCCCTGTTCGGAGAATTCCCGGTAGGCACCTTCAAAGGGCTGTTCGGTGCCCGCTTCACGCAGCACACGATATTGCTCCGGGGTCAGCGACTCACGCCATTCCTGTTCGGTCTTTCTGGTCTTGGGGACGTGCTTGGGAGTGATATCCGACATGTGGCGAATGAAATCAGGCACCATCGATGTGCAACATTTCAATATATTTTCCTCACCGATACGGCTCGATCAGATCGAGGAAGTCGTCGATGTCTGCCTGATCCTGCATATCCGGCATGATGTAGATGCCCTTGTTGCCGACGGCGTCCAGGAGGGGTTGAACCTCGTCCTTTCTTACCCCGAGGGTCTGAACCGATTTACCCGCCGCGACGATGCGCCGGTACATCTCATGCCACCGAGGGTGGCCGCCGCCTTCGATCCCGCTCTGAGGGGTCCATTCGATCGCGTCGAGTGCCTCGATCTCCAGCAGGGCGTCGAGGTGGCACATGGCCTGGGTGCCATCGAGGTGATACATCGAATTGTCCAGCCACTCGCATTGCTCGGTGAGACCCGGAACCACGAACCGGTTGAACATGGCGGGTGAGATCATGGCAGCCGCATCGCACTGGACCTTGGCCGTCCTGCCCGGACCCCAGAGGCTAAAGGCGCCGAAGGCTGAACCTCCGTTTGGGTCCTTGATTATATCGTAGATCCGCTCATAAGCCGCAAACCAGACCTGGTTGATCTCCAGCACCCGTTCTTCGACCCATCCCGGTCGCTCGACCAGGTCGATCAGGAAAGTCTGTGGATCGCGCAAAGCGGCCAGGATGTCGATATTCTCCACCAGGTCCGGGCAACCAACGAGGTATTTGCCCCGGCCCAGTTCGGCGCACGCCTTGAGCGTCGCTTCCGTCACCCGCCACCATCGGTTGGACGGGTCGAACCGGTAGGGCGGCAGACGTTCAGGTTCGGGATGGTCTTGGATCGACGGTTTGAACCAGACCGTGTCCGGGGAGAATCCGGGCTCGGAGCCGATGAAGAGGGCCAGGGATCCGGGTCCGATGTTCGTATCGGAAACGGGCAGGACATCGGCTGGGAAGATCGATCGACTCAGCGACCAGTGATTCAGTCGGGCCCGTAGAACCGGGCTTGCATAGCTCTCCTCGATCGAAACCGGATCGCGAGGTCTCTCACAGACTTCGTGTACATGCTGATTCGTTTCGGGGGCCCGCCACACCCCGAGAATCAGGCCCTCATGATTCCACCAATCAATGAAGTTCTTCTTTGTATCCTCCCAATTTGCCTTCCACATGATGTCGCCGTGGCGAGCGTGTTTTCTGTCTATCGATAACAGGCCCGCATCGTCCCGGGTGCCCTACAGCACGCCGTGCTTGGTGAATACCTCCCTGAGCGTCTTGCCGGCCAGGAGGTCCTCCCGGCTCAGATTCTCTTTGTTCACTTTCTCCAGAGCCAGCGTGAAGGCCTCTTCTTCGACCGACTGCGGAATCACGACCACGCCGTCGTAGTCGGCCACGATCCAATCGCGGTGGTGAACCAGGACGTCGCCGCATCGGATGGGCACATCGATGGCCATGACCCGGCCACGGCCCATCGAGTCCAAGGGGCGGATGCCCGCGCAGAATACCGGGAAATTCATCTCGACGATCTTGATCACATCGCGGATCCGGCTGTCGCACACGCATCCCACCGCGCCGTTCTGCTTTGCCACTGTGGTCATCAGCTCACCCCAGGGCGCATTGGAACCCGCGAAGTCAGTTGAATGGACGACCACGTCGCCCTTCCCAAGGCTGTCCATAAACTCGATCTCGAGCCCATAGGGATCCTCCTCCACGATATAGTCGGTCTCCATCCAACGCACGGTCCGGGCCCTGCCGACGAAGCCGCAGCGGTTCATGTCGGGCAGGATGGGGCGCATCCGATGATGCATCGCCTGCTGTCGATGGCCGAGTCCGTCGAGGATGTCACAAAGGGCGGCAACGTAGAGATGCTCGGTGGTGAAGTGTCGGATTTCGTCGTCGGTCATGGGGATCTGCCAGAGGGGCGAGTCTTTCTGGATCGGAGGGAATGTGAGGATAGCCTGCGTGCGGTGCGAGGTGAAATCGACGGGTTGACGATTTATGAGACAGGACACTAGATCGGGATCATGAACGAATCGACCCTGCAGGTGAGCCTTCCGCAAGAACTGCCGATCACGGCCGAGTCGGACGTGATCGTGGTCGGAGGCGGCCCCGGCGGTATCGGCGCGGCGATCGCGGCCGCCCGGGAGGGCGCCGGTGTCCTGCTGATCGAGCACTACGGGTTTCTCGGCGGCATGGCCACGGCCGGCGAGGTCAACCCGTTCATGCCCAATCACGTCAACGGGGAATCCCTTGATCAGGGCATATTCGAGGAGTGGCTGGACCGGATGCGGGTCTACAATGGCGTGCGGGGCACTTCCCGGGTTTTCGATCCGAACGCGGCCCGCCTGGCGGCCGAGGATCTCTGTATCGAGGCCGGAGTTGATCTTCTCTATCATCATCGTGCGGTGCACGTGGAGACCGATGACCGACACATCCAGGGCGTGGTCCTCCACTCGAAAGGCGGGCTGACCGTGGCCCGGGCAAAACAGTATGTGGACAGCACGGGCGACGGGGATCTCGCCGCCCTGGCCGGTTGCGCCTTTGAATACGGCTCGGAGGACTCGGGCCATGCCCAACCCATGACGCTCTGCTTCAAACTGAAACTTGACCCGGCGGATCTTCCTGAGGGTGGGGGGGAGAAGGACCTGTATTCCACGCTTCGATCCGACATGGGTCGTGTTCAGGAGGTCTATAAGAAAGCGCAGGCCGATGGTCGTATCGAATGTCTGCGTGAGAACGTGCTCATCTTTCGCGGCGTGGATGCGCGGGTCGTTCATTTCAACACCACCCGGGTAATTCACCGGGCGGGTATCAAGGGCGCCGAATTGTCCGCTGCCGAGATCGAAGGCCGCCGCCAGCTTCGCCAGATCGTCGAGGTGCTCAGGGCCGAGGTTCCGATTTTCCGCAACGCGAAGCTGCATTCCATCGCCCCGCAGATCGGCGTCCGGGAGTCGAGGCGCATTCTCGGCCGGGCTTATGTGACCCTGGATGATTATCGGGCCGGACGTCGGTTTGCCGACGGCATCGAACGCGTCAATTACCCGGTCGATATCCACAACCCGGACGGCACCGGGACCACCTTCCTCGATATGCCAAAGAATATCTGGTACGAGATACCCTTCGGATGCCTGGTGCCGCGGGATATCGACAACCTTGCCATCGGGAGCCGCTGCATCTCGGTCGATCACGGGGTCCATTCGAGCGTCCGGGTGATGCCGCCGGTGTGCTCGCTCGGCCAGGCGGCGGGCACGGCGGTGGCGATGGCGGTGGCCGGAGGTGTCGATGTCGCCGCGGTGGATGGCCTGGAAGTCCGGCGGCGCCTGATCAGGCAGGGTCGAAACCTGCCGCCCTTTGATCCCGAGAATCCGCTGACCAATCCCGGGGCCCAGTCGGACAGGATCGGAAAAGCAGGTTCGCTCTCAGCCTGAGTCAGCCTCCCATCTCCATCTCGAACGCCATCCCGAGAATTGAATCGGGGTCTTTCGTGATCTCAGCCGTGCGTTCCTCGACTTCGTTGAATGGCACCCGGTGGGTGGTCAGCGCCGTCACATCGATCTTCCCTTCAGCGACCAGTCGCAGGCAGAGATCCACGTTTGTGCGGGTCGTCCAGCGCATGAAAACCGGCGGGTAATCCCCACCGACCTCCCATTCGTCATCATGATAGCCCGGGCCTGTCCGCGACGATCGGCGCACATCCATATTGGTAAGGGTTTTTCCGAAGGCGAACTTCCCGCCGCCGACCAGAACGACCGTTCCCTCCGGATGGGTGTCGGGTGATACCTTCATGCTGGCCTCGAGGGCCTCGTAGGGTTGGGTCGCGTCGCCGCCCAGGGCGATGAATCCGATGTCCAGGCCCGCTTCGCCGGTCAAGGCACGGGTCCGGGCAACGAGGTCGCCGTCTCCGACCCTTATCGCCCCGTCGATTCCCCACCTGCGTGCGATCTCAAGGCGATGCTCAAGGGTGTCCCAGCCGATAACGGTGGCGCCGGCGAGTTGTGCCAGGCGAGCGGTCAATTGCCCGACCAGTCCGAGCCCGGCCACGGCGACGTAGGCACCCAGCTCAACCTCGCCCCGTCGAATCGCGTGGAGGGCCGTGGCCAGCAACATGGCGTAGGCCCCTTGCTCGAAATTGAGGGACGCAGGGAGGCTGAAGACAAGGTTGTGGGGAACGACCGCGAAATTCGCGTGTTGGGCCTTGCCTCCACCGATGGCCGCGACCCGGTCTCCAGGCGAGAATCGCGTCACCCCTTCGCCCACCGCGACCACCACGCCGGAATTGGAATAGCCAAATGGTTTTGGCTCGGTGTCCTTCCCGGGGCTTTCCTGCAGGGTGCGCAGCGCGCGCCATCCCCCGCTCAGTTCGCTCCCCGGACTGACCAGGGACCCGCCGACCGCGATCAGGACCGTCCCCGGTTTGAGCTCCGGCATGGGCTGGCGGATGCGGCGTAATTGGCCGTCTCCATGGACGGCGATGACTTCTCGGGTCGGTGGGATTTTCATTGTTGGATATCTACTGGATCAGCCCGCTGACAGCAGGGACTTGAGAAAGGCGATGTCATCCTGAATCAAGGGAAGCACGGGATCTCCGGAGAGAAATTTTCCGTCCGGGTCGTGATACTCGGCCGTCAGGCAGAGCGGCCCCTGGTAGAAGTGCTTTCGCAAGGTTGAGACGGCCGTGGCCCACGAGGTCAGTCCGCCCCTTGCGGTCGTCCAATGCGTCTTCCAGGTTTTCACGCCGTCCTCGTCCTCGTTGACCACGCGGTGGATCGCGTTTTTCAGATTGACCATCGCAAGCCGGGGCGAGGCCACGTCGATTGCGATGGGCTCAGGTTCGCCGGCCAGCGCCGTATGGCCAAGGTCCAGCACGGCGCGGACACATGCCGGGTTCAAGGGAGCAAGGACGTCCATCAGGCCGACCGCACTGCCGACGAAATCGCCGGCATGGTTTTGCAGCCCGATCACAACCCCCGTCTCCCGCAATAGGGGCGTCAGACTGTCCGCCGTCTCTTGAAACTTTGCGACCGAAACCCGATATCCCCGCGCAAGGTCTATTCGGAGCATGACCCTCAGGATGGGAACCTCCGCCGCCGCACAGGCGCGGACGGCCGCCTCATCAAGATCGCCGGCCACGCTGACGATTTTCAGTCCTCGATCCTTGAACACCCGTTGTGCCTCGGGCAACGTCTCGAGGGCGTCTTGCGGTTCGACCTGAAACCCGGGCCGGACGGGCAACTCGATGCCGTGGAGTCCCCAGGAGGCCACCTGGTCGGCGAGCGCCTCCAGGGTCAGTGTCTTCCAGGGCTTGGTGAATACGGTGAGGACCGGATCAATGGCGGGCTGGTTCATCGGTGGATCAGGTCTGGTTTCCGGTTTTATTGCGGTGGCCAATCCAGATCATGGATACACTGACCAGAGAGATGACGGCGGCAAGCACGAGGATGGTCAATCGACCGGCGGCCTCGTTCGGAAGGGCCACCATCAATCCCACGAAAAGCCCCACCCCGAGTCCGAGTCTTCCGAGGATCGTCAGCTGGCTGGCATCGTTGGCCTCGCCGACTTCCCTGGCGAAGTCGATCGGCGTGTGCATGCGACGGAAGAACTCGGTCACGCCTTTTTCGCGTTCTTCCGGGAGTCCACCGGCGAAGGGCAGGGCGGCCAGGAAAGCGCCGGTGCCGGTGCAGAAGACAGCGAAGAACTTCATCTGGAAGGTCCACTCGGTTTCGAAGAGAGAACCACTGAAAAACCCGAGAGTGGATGGCACAACCGCGCAGCCGATGGCCGCGAAGGCGATCCATGACGGTGTTTTCCTTACGAACAACCCCCAGAACATCGGAACGGCCATCGGTGTCGCCACCAGCGCCCCCATATCGAGCATGATCTCAAAGATGCCCTTTCCGTCCTGTTGGGAGAAGTAGATGGCCAGCAGGATGACGATCAGTCCAAGTGCCAGGGTGATCCATCGCGCATATTTCAGCTGGTTTTCTTCCGGCGACGGCTTGCGACCGCGCCATCGACACCAGTTTGGATAGATGTCGCGGATCAGAATGGCGGCATTCACGTTCAAGCCGGTGTCCATCGAACTCATGGTTGCGGTCAGAATGGCCACGATGATCATCCCGGTCAGACCGCTGGGAAGCATCTGGAGACTGGCCACGGCGTAGGCGGCTTCAGCCGGCTTGGCAATCGCCGTCGCGAGGACTTCATTCGAAAAGAGGAGGCGCGCCGTCATTGGCGGGATGAACCAGAAAACTGCCCCGAATAACATCAGAAACATGGCGAGGAGCGCCGCCTTGCGGGCGTTGGCGCCGTCCTTGACCGAGAAATAGCGCGGGGCGGCCTGCAGGGTATTATAGGTGATGACCTGTTTGAGCATCATCGCGCTCGCCCATCCCCATGTGAAAGCTCCCGCGAATCGCCCATAGGGGTTGATCACCTGGTAGTCGCTTTGGAGGTTCTGAACCTCGATGGCCTGCAGAAGTCCGCTGAATCCACCCAGTTCCTTCAGGCAGAGAATCGCCACCAGGATGGTCAGAGGCACCAGGATCAGACCCTGAAGGAAATCGGTGGCCATCACCGCCCAGCGACCGCCGGAGGTCGAATAGAACAGCACGACGATGCCGACCACGATGATCACCGTTTTGATGTCATAGCCGAATACAGCGGAACAGAAGATGCCGAGCCCATAGAGATGGAGCGAGGAGTAGAGCAGCCGCATCGGCACCAAGGTGAACGCGTAGAGCTTCTGGGTGCCGGGACCAAAACGCAGATTGATGATCTCCGGCGCGGTCGTGGCCCGCAACTGCCGCAACCAGGGACCGGTGAAGAGAAAATTGACGAAGAACCCCAGCGCATTGGCGAAATAGATCACCATGACCGAGAAGCCCGATTCGTAGGCGACCCCGGCCGCACCGGTGAAAGTCCACGCACTGAAGAGACTCATGAATACGCTCGTGCCCACCAGCCACCAACTGCCACGGCAGCCGCCCCTCAGATAGTCACTCGTGTTCTCGTTGAACCGCTTGAAAATCCATCCCACGAGCATGAGAAGCACGAGATAGGCGGCGATGACGGCGTATTCAATCCAAGTCATGGGCAGGGTTTCAGGGATGGGGCATGATCGTGAATCGACCCGGACAGAGGCCCGGCTCCAGATGAAGACGATTGACGGCTGATTCCGAAACTGCAATTTATAATTATAAAAACATCCCTGGATATGAAAATCAGCACCTTTCGATTGACCCCGATCGCTCTGACCGACCCCCCGTTGCGGGCCGCATCAGGCCTCCATGCGCCTTTTGCCCTCCGCCTGATCCTCGAACTGATCGACGGGAACGGGGTGGTTGGGATCAGCGAATCTCCGTGTACGCCGGCCATCGAGCAAGCCTTGGAAGCGGTTGGCCCGATCCTGGTCGGAGCGGATCCATGCCGCTTTGTGCCGTTGCTGCTCGAGGTGGAAGAGAGCCTCGGACAGGGCAGGGAAGGCGCCCGGGGGGACGCGCCCTGGGATCAGCGGGTCCTGGTCCATGTCTTGAGCGCGATCGAAGTGGCGTGCCTGGACCTGGCTGGAAAACAGCTCGGTCGTTCGCTGGGCGATCTTCTCGGTGGCCGGGTTCGTGACCGGGTGCCGTTCGGCGCCTATCTTTTCTACAAACACGAAGGAGCGGGTGGTGCCCTCGAGTTCGGGACGGATCCTGAAGCCACCGGGTGGGCGGAAGCACGCCAGAAGCCGGCCATGACGCCCGACGAGATCGTTGCCCAGGCCGTGTCCATGTGTGCGGCGTTCGGCTTCACCGGAATCAAGTTGAAGGGCGGCGTGCTGCCCCCGGGGGAAGAACGCGATGCGATGATCGCCCTTCGGGATGCCTTTGGCCCGGACGTGCCGCTCCGACTTGACCCGAACGGAATCTGGAAGGTGGAGACTTCCATTGAAATCGGGAAAACCCTCGAGGGCGTGCTCGAATACTTCGAGGATCCCACCCGTGGCCAGGAGGCCATGGCTGAAGTGCGCCGTGCATTGAAGATTCCCCTCGCGACCAATATGTGCACCACCTCGTTCGCGGATCTGCCTTCCAGCGTTCGACTCGGATCGGAAGACATCATCCTGAGCGACCATCATTTCTGGGGCGGTATTCGGCCCTGCATCGAGTTGGCAAAGCTCTGTCAGGTATTCGGCCGCGGTGTCTCCATGCATTCGAATTCCCATGCCGGAATCTCCCTGGCCGCCATGGTCCATCTGGGCTCCCTGATCCCGAATCTGGATTACGCCCTCGACACCCATTACCCGTGGCAGTCCGAGGAGGTGATTTCCGAAGGTCGTCTCAGATTCGTGGACGGGCATGTCGCGGTTCCCGAAGGACCCGGCCTTGGGGTCACGCTCGATCGGGATGCCTTGGCCCGGCTTCACCAGCAATACCTCGATTGCGGCCTGACTGCGCGGAACGACGCGGTTGAAATGGAGAAGGTGGAGCCGGGATGGACCTTTCAGAAAATCCGCTGGTAACTACGCGGGGTCAGCATCGGTCCGGCCGCCTCGCTGAGGTTTGAAAATGACTCTGGTATTGGCAAGCGCATTTGTGAGACAGAACACTTGTTCTCATAGTCTCATAAGATTGGACCAAAAGCTTTTTAAAAGTATGTATACCAATGGGTTACGTAATTATATAGTGGGGATCATAAGACCACTGGAAGTGAGGATCGGAGAAATACCTTTTTTCTGCCCACTAATCTGCACGAATCACCACCAATCTAAGGCTACTGCTGGGTTTATTCGTGGTGATTCGTGGTGATTCGTGCAGATTAGTGGGAGATTCTTCCAATCTCTTGAAACGTTAGGGTTGTGGAACCCCAAAATTAGTTCTTTCACTGCGATGAGACGGGCACAGCAGGATTTAAAGGAGGGGATTTGGATGAGGGCTCCAGTTTTTCTTTTGAACAGAAGAACGCTACCGAGTCGAAGACGACCTGACCACAAGAGCCCAAGGACACCAAGGGCTGGATGCTCTGGTTGAATCCTGAGGGCTTTCTCTCACGTGGCATTAGGAATTGGATACAGGATTGGGGCTCTGTTATGAATGTGTCGCTATGGTCGGTACATCGCTTTGCTTGTTGAGGTGCCACATCGTTCGGTAGTGGCGGTTTGACCCGCCCCGAAAAAACGGGAATCCAGTGGTGGTATAGACGGTGCAAACCATTCGGTTCGAAATGGGCGGTGCCAAAACCCCCGATCGCAATTAATCGAATCGAACCGGTCATTTCACTTCATATACCTCCACCAACGCCACCCCGGTCCGGTCATCAACGCCCGATACTTGAACCGTGTAAGTTCCGGGCTCAAGCCAGGTCAGCATCGATGCGTCCTTGCTGCCCTGGATCAATCCAAATGCACCCACGGCAGCCGTGGTGGTTGCGATGTCGGTCGCATCAGGATGATCTGACCAGTTGTCATTGGATGCCACCCAAAGCGCCTCTGGTGTGGCGTTCTTGTAGATCCGCAGATACGGATCGGACAGTGTTCCATCGACATTGAAGTCAGCGAGTCTTGGCCCGATACCGCGGACCAGGACCTGCTTGGGCACATCACCCGCTATCACGAAGCCGGCAATCAGGATCTTGCTGTCGGTCCCCACCTCGCCACGAGTCGAGATATTGGACAGGTTGCAGGTAGAGATCAGCGGATCGAGATCGGCGTCATAGAGTTCCACTAAACCCACGCCCGTCCCATCGAGCCCGGAAACCTTGGCTGTATAGGCTCCTGGCTCCAATGCCATGTAGATGGCCGCATCAACACTCCCATCCTCAAAGGGGAAAGCACCCACTCTTTGACAGATGCCGGGAATATCCTCGGATCGCAGGCCCCATGTTTCGTTCGCAGCAATGGAAGGAGTCGCCGGGTTTGTGTTACGGAAAAGTTCGAGTTTCGGATCGGTGCACACGCCGTTCACCCACTGCCCAAGCGTTGGCCCGATGCCTCGGATGAGCACGTCTTTCTGCCCCGCGCCCTCCAGAACAAAGCCCGCAATCATGATTTTCGTGCCCGTGAGGATCTGACCACGGGTGGAAATGTTCATCAGTCTCTCGGTATCGTAGGGCGGCGCCTTGATACCGAGAGTGACCGATCGGCTGGTAATCGAGTCCCCACCGGCGGTGACGGTCACTGTGTATTGCCCCGATTGGGCTGCCTGAACATTCGAGAGAGTGAGGGTCGAACTGTCGTTACCAACGATGGTGTCACCGAACTTCCACTGGAAGGTCTCACCCGGAAATCCACCGGTCAGGACCGTCAATGTTGCCGATGAACCTGGTTCGACTGTGTAGCTCTGAGGGGGTTGGCGGATCTCGAGGACAGGTTTGGGCGGTTCACCCTTCAGCGCCAGGCTGTGCCCATAACCTGCGGCAATGGCGCTATAGGAATCGGCGGCCGGAACATTTATCTGACCGTAGGTGTTGTCTCCCCATCCGACGATCGAGCCGTCGCTCTTCAGCGCCAGACTGTGATGGTCGCGCACGGCGATAGCGACAAAGTCATGGCCCACAGGTGGTATCTCCTGACCGGAATCGTCCCATCCCCAAGAGACGATTGAGCCGTCTCTCTTCAGCGCCAGACTGTGCCGATCGCCCGCAGCAATCGCGACATAGTCGGTCCCGGCCGGCGGGATTGCCTTGCCGTAGCTGTCATCTCCCCATCCGACGATCGAAC
>QNAI01000009.1 GCA_003641745.1 Verrucomicrobiota bacterium
AACAGATTGGCACTTATGGACGTGGCGTTTTTTCGGAGTTCAAGGCGCGAGGAAGGAGCGAATCCGTAGATTCGTGACTGACGAGCAACGCTGAAGTCGGGAAAAAGACCATGTCTGTTCATTTATCCTATTTCCTCTCACTTTTTGACTCCATCTGTCTCATAAGGGTCCTTCCCATAAGTTACAATATGTGCGGCGGCCTACACCAGGTAGGGCGTGGCCGCCGGACGCGCCGTCCCATAGGCTGAGTCTTTTCCCGATGTGCCTGCCTTCGGCCGCCCCTGCATGTCCCGGCGTAGCATTGTGAAGACGGAAGGACAGCCCTCCACAGGGAATCCAGCTGGGCGGTCGTGCTCCCGCGCGACCGCCCGGAGGCTTGGGCTCTGCGGCTGCCCGGAAGGACAGCCCTCCACGAAAAGGGGAATGGAGGGTCGTGCTCCCGCGCGACCGCCCGGAGGCTTGGGCTCTGCGGCTGCCCGGAAGGACAGCCCTCCACGAAAAGGGGAATGGAGGGTCGTGCTCCCGCGCGACCGCCCGAAGCCCAAATACTAAAACAAACCGTAGTGTGCTACGTATTGTTTTCAGTCTTCAAACAGACCATCGCTCACGACAGGTCTTGGGAGTGCTTCCGGGACTTCGACAGGAGGAACGAAAAGTGAGCGCGCTGTTCCCACCCGATGCCAATCACGACCAGACCCGATCCGACGACAAGGATCACGAACCCCAGTTTGGCCAACTTCTTGGCCAGCCAGGAGTAGAACCCCATTTCGACCGGATTGCTGATGGCAATCCAGGTGTCCGAACTCTGGTCGGCAACCGAGATGACGAAGGATCCTTCGGGCCTGAAAGTATTCAGATTCATAAACCTGGCGCCCGGTACCTTGCTGATAAGGGGGCCGACAATCTCTGCGGATTCAACTCCGATCAGGGTGAGGTGCTCCTGGTCGAGGGTGAAGGTTCCCGCAATCGTCATGCTGAGCATGGACAAATCCGGATTGATCGGCTGGCTTCGAAAGTATCCCTCCTGACGAACGCCCTTTTCGGTGTATGAACCTTGGGGCGGGTCGATCGGTCTGGCATGCGTTTTCGGTGGAACGCCGCCCGGGATGAAACCGTGGGTCGAAAATCTGTCCGTGACCAATTGGATGGGCGGGCGGATGCTGACCGGCAGGATCGATCGGATGGTCGGGTCCGAAAGGAAATCCGCCAGTCGATCGGCGTCCGGGTAGGGGATATGGAGCATGGGCTGGTCACTCAGCTCTCCCGCATCGCCGGTGGCGATGAAGTTCCGGATATGGTTGATCTGGACGGGATGAACCCGGCGCAGGTCGGCCAGGTGATGACGTTCGCTCCAGAACGACCGGTAGAGAACTCCGGAGATCACGAGGATGACCCAGCAGGTGGCGAGGATCGCGGTTTTGGAGCGTTTCATCCCATCCTTCTTCAAATTCAGAAGCCCGGCCAGAGCTGCGGCAGTGGCGATGACGCCGATGGCGAGCAGGTCGCCATACCTTGAAGAGTACCCCAGCAGGAAACCACCCCGGGCATAGGCCAGGGCCGCCGTTTGAACCCAGGTCCAGACACCGAGTCCGATGACGAAGAGCATGGTGTTGGATCCCAATGAGGAAGAGCGTGCCTTCAGGGCGACGATCACGATCGGTGCGACCATCACAGGAGCGACAAGGAATAACGGGAAGGGCCAGGCGAGAAGGCCGGAGAGGGCGTGGAGGTAGGTCAGGACGGAATCGGGCCGGAGATGGTCATGCCAGGGTGCGGGGACCCTGAGCAGGAAGCCGGCCGCGAGAATGATGGCGGAAGCGATGCCGGTATAGGCGTCGCCCCGTGTCCATTGTCGGAGAATGATCGACTTGAATCCGAGCATGACGAGCACAACAACCGCTGACGCTGCGCCTGAGCCCATGCAGAAGAGGGTCGCGAATCCGGCGGCCTGGGCACCCCACCATCCGGGACTCAGTGGCCGGCGCACCAGACTGCCGTGGAGGTGCACCAGGGTGAAAAGGAGAAGAAAGTAAAACTGAGACTGAAATCCATGGACCGTGTTCTCCCAGCTGAAAGGCAGGGCGAAGAGAAGGGCGAGGAGCGCAATGAAAGCCGGTTTCTGCCAGCCTCGAAGCGATGGCGCCAGAAAACCCAGTAGCATGACGGCTCCGCCGGCATGTAGCAGGGCATTGGCGACCATCTCGAGCCGCGCATCCCACTGACCGTTCAGCAGGTAAACCAGAAGTGCCCAAACCCGGGTGAAAAAGGGGCGGTGTTCATTGTGTGGAGCGAAAAGATCGCCCGGGGAAAGGGTGTCTTCCACCCAGGGCTTTATGAGCTCCGCTCCCTCGATGTCCCATTGATCCCAGTGTGGCACGTCGGACCCATGCGAGGCGATGAGCATGTACTTGCAGCCGAGGATGATCAGAAACAGTCCGAGCGGGATGAACAATGACTTCAAACGGGTCGGGTTGAATCGGATGCGCATGCCGTGAAGGAGGGCCTTTTGAGTCGAAGGGGATTGAAACGAAGACGAGGACTTGAGTGGCACCCGATCAGAGAGTGCCCCGGAACGGAGGCATTGGATGAATCCGCCGGAGGCGGGTCAATCACCGAGAAAGGGTTAAAGCTCCAGAACGGACTTTGCCTCCGGATTTTTTGAGCAGAAGGACGCGAAGATCACCAAGAGAGGAAAGGATGGCAGAAGAGGTCAGCGATCTGAGAACTCTGACGTGTTTGGGCGTAGCGTGCGAAGCCTGAAGCCTTGTGCGAAGGACGGGTCCAAAAACCCCAGAGCCCTCATCCAAATCCCCTCCTGTAAATCCCGTTAATCCTGTCCAAAAAACCTCAGCACCCTGCCTCTGCGTCTCTGCGCGAGAAAACAACCTGCTCAAGCTTTCTCATGCTCTGTGCGGACGGTCCGGCATGTCACGGTGTATCCCGCCGGGCGGGAGGAGACGGACGGCCCGTCCCTACCTCTCGATCCGGAAAATCCTGTCCAAGAAACCTCAGCCCCCAATCTCTTCGTGTCCTTTGCGTCCTTCTGTTCAAAAAACCCCAGAGCCCTTATCCAAATCCCCTCCTGTAAATCCTGCTCTGCTCACCGCAGTGAAAGGACTTATTTGGAGCTTTCGCTAGCCTTGCCGGGCTCGGCCAAAGGGCTTTGAGGACAAAACTCGAATCAGGTTCACCCACTTTTTTCGTCGGTTTTCAGTTCGCGGTATGAATCCGCGCCACCAGCTCCGAGTTTCGAATCGGACATAATAGAGGTAGGCCTCGATCCACCGGGGATGGATCGCACCCAGGTGTCGGCGGGAAATGGAGAAAATCTCGCGGAAGGCGCCTGTGCGATCGGAGCGGGTCTTCGTCTCAGGATAGTCGCGCGATTGGGCGAGCGGCACTTCCAGGTGCAGGAATCGACCGCCGGCCCGGGCGATCCGGATCCAGTATTCGTAGTCCAGCGCCGAGTGGAGTGACTCATCGAGCAATCCTGCCTGGTGCTGGGTTTCACGGCGCCAGAAAGCAGCCGGCTGGCAGATGTAGCAATCGCCGAAGAAGGTGGCCTCATCAAATGCCCGGGTGGGGTAGACCCCGACACCGCAGCCGGATTCATCGATCAGTTCGGCATCTCCATAGATGACGTCGACCGTCGGATTCGAGGCGAATGCGTTGGCCACGGTCTGAAGCGCTCCGGGGAGCAGCGCATCATCGCTGTTGAGATAGCCGAGAATGGCGCCCCGTGAGCGGCGGATACCGGCATTGATGGCTGCGGCCTGGCCGTCATCGGGTCCGGAAGACCAGACGATGCGGTCACCGTAGCTTTTCAGGACCTCGACACTTCCGTCGGTTGAACCGCCGTCCATCACGAGGTATTCGAGGTTCGGGTATTTCTGGTTCAGGACACTGTCAATGCACGCCCTGAGGAAGCGGGCCTGCTGGAATGACGGCGTGATGATGGTGATGAGTGGCTCCATCGGAAAAGGATGCTGACTTTCGGGCGAGGGCAGTCTTTGGGCAATACTTTGTACCGTCCCGGGGGAGCAATGGCGCTGACGGGTGCCAATTTTTTCCTCGGTTTGCCCTCGCGAATTCCGGTAGGATCACCTCCGTATCTCATTTCAAGGCACTTTGATAAATTGAAAAATCCGTCGAAGGTGCCTGCCCGAGGCCCAAATCCTTACCGCGCTGACAGTTTCCAGTTAATCAAAGTGCCCTTACCTGATGTTTCCGAATGACCGAGTGACCGCAGTCCGGTCGGAGGTCTTACGCTTATGGCGCCTGACGCAAATGCTCAACTGATTGAACTCCTCCACCGGTTCGCGGGAAAACGCCTGTTGGTGATCGGGGACGTCATGCTCGACCGATACGTCTCCGGCAAGGTGGACCGGATCAATCCCGAGGCCCCGGTTCCGATCCTCCTGGCGGAGTCAGAACGCACGTCGGCCGGCGGGGCCGGTAACACCGCCAAGAACGCGTCGGCACTGGGTGCGGAAACCACCTTGGTGGCTGTGACCGGAGCAGATGCGTCGGCCGACGACCTGAAGGCTGCCGGCGAACGGGAAGGCTACCGTTCGGTGCTGATCGAAGACCCTGGCCGCCGGACAACCGAGAAGCGCCGCTACCTGATCCACAGTCAGCAGATGCTCCGTGTGGATGAGGAGGATACCGGGGCAATCGGGAGTGCGGTCGAGGCTCGGGTCATCGAAGCCATAGAGGCCGAGGTCAGCCGGGTCGATGCGATCCTGGTCTCGGATTACGCCAAAGGGGTCATCACCAAAGGGGTGGCGGCGGCCATCATGCGGGCGAAGGAGGCCCACGGTTTTCTGGTCCTGGCGGACATCAAACCACCGAGCATCGGGCATTTTATCGGGGCAACCGCAATTTCGCCAAACCTGCAGGAGGCGCATGAATACCTCGGGCTGAACCGATTGCATGCCGACTGCAGCCGGGAGGAACTGGCATCTCGGTTGCATGAGCGATTCAAGGTCGACGTCTTTCTGACCCTGAGTGAAGACGGCGTTTTTGTCTGGAGCCGGGAAACCCCGGGGCGGCATGTTCCCCAGGCGCACCGGGTCGAAGTGGCCGACACCTCGGGTTGCGGCGACACCGCGGCCGTCGTCCTGATCCTGGCCAAACTCTGCGGGGCGAGCGACACCGAAGCGGCCGAACTCGCCAACGCGGCGGGTGCGGTCATTGCCTCGAAGGTCGGCGCGACCGCATTGACCCTGCAGGAGTTGATCGAAGCCCTGACCCACGATTCGAATCTTGGAACCGAAGCGTAAGACGATTTTCCTGGATCGTGACGGCACGATCAATGTGGATACGGGCGCGGTCCATGATATTGGCGACTGGGCGTTCACCGAAGGCGCGGTCGAGGCATTGGGGATCCTGCAGCAGGCGGGCTACGCTCTGGCGGTGGTGACCAACCAGGCGGCGTTGGCGGACGGGCGCACGTCAGAGGAGAAGGTGGGCGCCATCCACGAACGTATGCTCCATGACTTGGAGCGGGTCGGAGTCCGGATCGATAGTATCGCCTATTGCCCTCATGCCGCGGATGCCGGATGCCTCTGCCGTAAACCGCGCCCGGGACTCCTGGATACGATTGAGGATGCACTCGGTTCGATCGACCGCAAAGGGAGTTGGATGATCGGTGACAAGGAGTCCGATGTCGGATTTGGTCGGAACATCGGGGTGCAAACGAGCTTGATCCGGAGCCGCTACTGGGATTCGGATACGCTGACGGAAAAACCCGATCGGATAGTGGATTCGCTCCTGGAGTTTGCCCGATTCATCAGCCCACCCTCATGACATTTGATTCCACCAACTGGCGAACGGAAAAGATCATCGACCCCGATGAAGCGTCTGCGGTCGCGGAACGGTTGCGGGCCGAGGGCAAACGACTGGTGACCACGAACGGATCCTTCGACCTGCTGCATGCCGGCCACCTCGACCAACTCGAGGAAGCGAAGGCACAGGGCGATTTTCTTTTCGTTGGGATCAATACCGATTCCGCGGTGACGGCCGCCAAGGGATCGAGTCGCCCGTTGTTGCCGGAGCAGGCCCGGGCGGCCATGCTGGCGGCTTTGACCTGCGTTGATTTCGTGGTGATCATGCCGGGAAGTTATGCGGAGGAACCGATGCGTTCGCTGCTGGAGACGGTCCGTCCGCAGGTGCACGTGAATGGTCCGGATTACGGGAAACCGGAGACCTGGACGGAATGGCCGGTTATGGAACGCATCGGCACCTCGGGCCATACCATACGCCGACGCAACGATATCTCGACCTCGGCCCTGGTGGAGCGGATCCGGAGCGAAGGAAACCCTTAAGAGGTTGCACCTCCGGGCCGCTACGAATCGGTTTCGAGTGCAGGCGTGATGTTCTCCAAAATCATTTCCCGGTTCAGAGGCCGCTGCATCGTTGCGGTTGACTTGGTGCGGTTGCTTCCCGGGGGTGAGAATGGTGGGGTCAAACCCGCAGTCTTTTCCTTCCTCGAGTGGATGGGCAGGCGGGAAAGGCAACGGATAACCTTCATCTTCGTCGCCAACGAGGCGACGAGAGACGAAGTTCATCGGTTGGTTCGCCCGGGTGATCGGATCTGGTGCAGCCACCGGACGACGGCGGATCCGGATCCGGATCCGGGAATGGGACCGGATGCGGTCGATACGGAACGTCTCCTGGGTGCGGGGGTCGATCTGCTCTATAATCCCTTTGGTCCGGATCGGTTGGGCGGCGGGAGAATCCGCTTCATCAGCCTGCTTATCGATCTCCTGCACCGCGAGGTTCCCGAAGCTCTACCGCGCGAAGAGATCAACCATCGGGAACAGTTTTTTGCCGATGCCTGCGCCCGGGCCACGGCTATACAAGTGATTTCGGATGATGTCGGCGATCGACTGGTGGCGGCCTATGGACTTAAGCGGAGTCGGCTGTTCAGGACCTACCTGCCCCTGCAGCAGAGTGATGCGCCGCAACTTGCGGCCGGTGGCCGGGCTGCGGGTGACGGTCGCTTCTTCATCTATCCCGCCAATTTCTGGCCGCACAAGAATCACCTGCGGCTGCTGGAGGCGTTCCGTCTGTTTCTCGACGCGGTTCCCGAACGGAGCGATGTCTGGTCGTTGGTATTGACGGGTGCCGGTAGGACCGCAGGCGATGACGTCGACTGCGCCATTCAGGAGCAGGGACTCGCCGGGCGCGTTATCCGAGCCGGTTATCTGGAGCGTGCGGATTACCTGGCCACCATTCGCTCTTCTGCCGGGTTGATTTATCCCTCTCTGAACGAGGGATTCGGGATTCCGATCCTGGAGGCGCAGCAGGCCGGGGTTCCGGTGGCCTGTTCAAACCTGAGTTCACTGCCGGAAGTAGCGGGAGCGGGTGCTTTGTTTTTCGATCCCGGAAATCCCCGGGACATTGCGAACGCCATGAATGCGATTGCCGAAACGGGACCGGTAGCCAACCGGGTGCGCGAACTCGGCTATGAAAACCTCTCGCGATTCGATTTCGAGACGGAAGCCGGGCGCTTTTCGGACCGACTGATATCGGTCGCCCGTTGATACCGGGTGCGGGACAGGTGCAGAACTCAACGCGTCAGGCGATTGATCCGGTCCTCTATCTCGAACAGGCGCGCGTTCGCCTGCTCAAGAAGCTTCCGGTTGACGGAAATAAGGTCAGTCACGATTCCGATGACCAGGAGAAGAAATCCCAGTCCCATCAGAAACGCCGCCAGAACGACCGACTGGATCTTGCCCTGTCCTTGTCCGATCACGAAGTAATAGAAAAACCGGAGGCCCAGGATAAACCCGGGAAGAAAGGTCAATGCGCTCAGAAGAGAGAAGAACCGCAAAGGTCGGTAGACGATGAAGACCCTCAGAATGGTGGCGATCGATCGACGGACGTAGTCGGGGATGTTCCGGACCAGGCGTGACTCCCGGGTCGGGTTGTTCACCCGGATTGGCACCGAGGCGATCGCCATGTGCTTCTGGCCGGCCTGAATGACAGTTTCCAGGGTGTAGGTGTATTCGTTGAACACGTTCAGGCGCATGGCGGCGCGGCGTGAAAAGGCACGGAACCCACTGGGTGCGTCCCTGACCTCGGTTTGGCTGAAGAACCGGACGGCGGCGCTGCCGAGGCGCTGGAGGACCTTCTTGATCGGACTGAAATGCTCGATTGATTCGATGGGGCGCTCGCCGATCACGATGTCGGCCTCGCCCAGCAGGATCGGGGCGATCAGGGCGGGGATGTCGTCAGCGCAGTACTGGTTGTCGGCATCGGTGTTGACGATGATGTCCGCGCCCAGCCCGAGGGCATGTTCGATCCCGGCCGAGAAGGCGCGGGCCAGCCCCTGGTTGCGGGGCAGCCGCAGGACATGATCGGTGCCTGACCGTCTGGCGACCCGGGAGGTTTCATCGCCGCTCCCATCGTCGATGACCATGATCTCCACTTGGTCCACCCCTTCGATCGCGCGGGGAATCGCAGCCAGCGTCTCCGGGAGAGTCGCCTCCTCGTTGAAGCAGGGGATTTGCACTATGAGTTTCATCGGTCGCCGCCCAAAGATTACGCGCATCCGATCGGTTCACGAAATCGCACGGGAGTCAACTTTGTGATCCTGCCAGATCAGTCTCGACAGGTGTGGCGCCCGAAAAAGCGTTTACAAGCATTCAATCCTCTCTCTACATGTCACTTTCTGTAGCCCGTACGTCGCATCATGATATCAGTCATCGCCTATCTCGACCCCGGCACCGGGAGCATCATCATCCAATCTGTCCTGGCTGGTTTACTGGGCATCGCATTTGCTATCAAGATGTTCTGGCAGCGGGTCGTTGGTTTCTTTCGGTTTCGCAAAACGGAGCCGTTGGCGGACGAAGGAACTGAGACAGAGCCAAAAACCTGAATCAACGTGCCGAGAACTCCGGGTTACAGCGTGGTTCCGGCAGGTGTTTCGCGTTACCTTGAAGGTTGGTGCATACCAGTCGTGTAGTGATGGGACCAGGGTCTCCACCTGACACTTCGGGCTTTCTGGGCCGACTGCTTGCCGGTTGGCGCCGGACCAAGCGGGCCTGGAGTGGCGTCAGGGCCTTTGGATCCCTGCCACGTCAGGATCGTCGGCTGGTCTTTTACGCGGAAACGGCGGCAGACTGGGCCTACCTTGAACCCGTGGTAACAGCTCTCGGGGATCGCGGAAACCGTGTCCTGAAGATCGCTTCCGACCCGAATGACCCGGTGCTTGACCAGCCGGATTCGTTTTTTGTCGGTTCCGGTTCTGCGCGGACAGCCTTCTTCAAGTCGATCGATGCCGACGCATTCGTAATGACGCTTTCGGACTTGCAGACCTACCATCTGAAGCGATCCGTATTTCCGGTTCATTACTTCTATATTTTCCACTCGATCGCGAGTACGCATCGGGTTTATCGCGAACACGCATTTGACGCCTACGACACGGTGCTCTGCGTTGGACCGCATCACATGGATGAAATCCGCAAGACGGAGGCTGCCTATGGCTTGAAGCCAAAACACCTTCTACCCCACGGTTACGGCCGACTTGATACTTTGATTCAGGACATTTCAAGTCGTGGCAAGACAACCCGCCAGGGTTCCTCGAAGACCAGTGTGCTGGTGGCTCCTTCGTGGGGTGAGTGCTCGATCGTAGAGCACTGTCTTGAGCCCCTCCTGGAGTCTCTCCTCGAGGGTGGTTTGGAGGTGACCATTCGCTTTCACCCGATGACGAGAAGACACAATCCCGATCTGGTCGCCGGTCTTCTGGCCAAGTACGAAAGCACGGGTCGGTTTCACTTCGATCCCCACATCAATACGACGGATTCCCTTCTCGCGGCGGACATCATGATCAGCGAATGGTCGGGAGCTCCGCTCGAATTCGCCTTCGCCCGCGAACGACCGGTTATCTTTATCGATACACCGCCCAAGATTCATAATTCCGCCCATAAGCGCGTGGATGCGCCCATGCTCGAGGTGGATATCCGGGAAGAGATCGGGCGGGTCGTTTCTATGGATGCGCTCGACCGGCTCCCCGCGGTTATCGATGAACTCGTCGGATCAGTTGAATCGTGGTCAGGAAGGATTCGAAAGATTCGCGAAGAAACCGTCTTCAATGTCGGCCGCAGCGGCGAAGCGGGTGCGGAAGCCATTCTCGAGACCCTTGACCAATTACCAACGCGATGAGACAGGACACTAGTGGAGCTTCCAATAGCTACTGAAAAAATATGAATACTGACTCAGATTCTCCCGTGAAAACTGTGTATGTGGGGATGAGTGCGGATCTTATTCACCCGGGCCACCTGAACATCCTGCGAACCGCCGCCTCCCACGGCCTGGTGACGGTCGGCCTTTTGACCGACAAAGCGATCGCGTCGTATAAGCGGCTGCCCTATATGACATTTGAGCAGCGCCAGGAAGTGATCGAAGCGGTGAAGGGTGTGGACCGGGTCGTTCCCCAGGAAACGCTGGATTACGTGCCGAACCTGCGCACCTACAAACCGGATTTCGTCGTTCACGGTGATGATTGGAAGGAGGGCGTCCAGCGGCAGACCCGGCAACAGGTGATCGATACGCTGAGTGAGTGGGGGGGCAAACTGGTCGAAGTCCCATACACCAAGGGCGTTTCATCGACACAATTGATTGCGGCCGTCAAGCAGAAGGGGACGACACCCGGCATGCGGCTCGGACGTCTGCGAAGAATGCTCGCGGCCAAACCCTTGCTGCGCTTCCTCGAAGCTCACAATGGTCTGACCGGTCTGATCGTGGAAGGGGCGAAAGTTGTCGAGGGTTCCACGGTTCGTGAGTTCGATGGGATGTGGCTTAGCAGCCTGACCGATTCGACGGCAAAGGGAAAGCCGGATATCGAAGCGGTGGATGTGACCTCCCGCATGCAGACTTTGAACGATATCGTCGAAGTGACGACGAAACCGATCATCTATGACGGCGACACCGGCGGGAGACCCGAGCACTTCGCGTATACGGTTCGAACCTTGGAGCGTTTCGGGATTTCCGCCGTGATCGTCGAGGACAAGGTTGGGCTCAAGCGAAACTCGCTACTCGGGACCGATGTCTTTCAGGAACAGGCCGACATCGGAGAATTCAGTGAGAAAATCGCGGTTGGCAAACGCGCTCAGGTAACCGACGACTTCATGATCATCGCTCGAATCGAGAGCTTGATTCTCAACCGTGGCCTTGACGATGCCATCGAACGGGCTCGTGCCTTTGTGGATGCCGGCGCGGATGGGATTATGATCCACAGTCGCGAGGAGGACCCCGGGAATATCTTTCGCTTCTGTGACGCCTTCCATGCCTTTCCGCGGCGGGTGCCCCTGGTGGTGGTGCCCTCGAGTTACAACCACGTTTCGGAGTCGGAACTGGAGGCGCATGGGGTGAACGTGGTCATCTATGCGAATCACCTGTTGCGCAGCGCCTATCCGGCCATGCTGCGCACGGCCGAATCTATTCTGGGCAGCGGCCGTTCGCTTGAGAGCGACAAGGAAATCCTGTCGATCAAGGAAGTCCTGCGACTCATACCTGGAATCGGATTCGAATGACTGATCCGGCACGTGTCTTTGATCAGCTCGAGCGACACGGGGTCGGCTTCTTTTCGGGTGTTCCCGACTCGTTGCTGAAGGATTTCTGCGCTTATGTAACCGATCATGCCCCGTCGGAAAACCACGTCATCACGGCCAACGAAGGCGCGGCGGTTGGCATGGCGGTCGGGTACCATCTCGCGACAGACGGTCTGGCACTTGTCTATATGCAGAATTCCGGCCTCGGGAACGTGGTCAACCCGCTGCTGTCGCTGGCCGACGTCGAGGTGTTTTCAATTCCCATGATCCTGATGGTCGGTTGGCGGGGCGAGCCCGGAGTCAAGGATGAGCCGCAGCACGTGAAGCAGGGTCGCGTGACGCTGGCGTTGCTCGATGCGATGGAGATTCCTTACGTGATTCTGCCGTCTGAACCGGAGGCGGCCGAGTCTGAAATCTCCAGGGCCGTGACCATGGCGCGCGAAAAGTCATGTCCGGTCGCACTTGTCGTGCGCAAAGGAACGTTTTCACCCTATCGGAGGAAGCAGGCGGCCGACCTCGATCAACCGATGTCCAGAGAGCAGGCAATCGGTTGCCTGGTCGAAGAAATCGAACCGGGCGCGGTGGTTGTCTCGACGACCGGCATGATTTCCCGAGAGCTTTTCGAGGTCCGTCAGCAACGCGGTGAGGAAGCCGGGCGCGACTTTCTCACGGTGGGCTCGATGGGTCATGCTTCCTCCATCGCTTTTGGAGTTGCCTCGCGACAGCCTGATCGACCGGTGTATTGCTTTGATGGAGACGGTGCGATGCTCATGCATCTTGGATCACTCGCGGTGCTTGGCCAGGCCGCTCCCGCCAACTTCAAACACATCGTTCTCAACAACGGCTCACACGACTCGGTCGGTGGACAGCCCACGGTTGGCCTTGCCGTCCGATTCGGGGATATCGCACGGGCCTGTGGCTACTCTCATATCGGTCGGGCCCACGAACCGAAGGCCCTGCGCAAAGCCATGGCGGAACTGCGGGATGCGAGGGGGCCGGCGCTTCTCGAAATAGAGGTCCGCAAGGGATCGCGTGATGATCTCGGTCGTCCGACCTCCACGCCCCTCCAGAACAAGGAAGCCTTCATGAGATTGCTGAGAAACGCGGTCTGATGGCAGGTTGCGAAATAGATCCACCGCGGAAACCTGAAGATCCCGAGCGATTTCGCTTCGGACCGATATTTGGGCGTCTTGAATAATCGGAGACAGAATTGCTCAAGGTGCTTTTTGACCGGCGCACAGCAACGGGTTGTTTGCTTCCGGGTTCGGAAAGGGTAGGGCGTGGCCGCCGGACGCGCCGTCGAAGGAAGGCCCATCCGCTGAACCTCAGCCTATGGAGCGGCGCGTCCGGCGGCCACGCCCTACCTGATCGGTCTGTTACTTGCGCGCCCATTCTGAAACTTTGACCGGAGCCTGCATGATCAGCACAGTTGCCACGGTGGACAATGGGTCGATGCTCTTGCCTTCCTTTCTGCGCGCGCGCCGACGGTGATTTTTTTCCGGACAAAGCCGATTGACCTTGGGGCGGACCAAGAACTCTAATTTACGAATGTTCGCCGGAAGAGCTCGAAAACTGAAGCCTATGAGCTGGCGGGGCCGTCTTTTTCTGGCGCACGTCCTGACGGCAGTCTGTGTCTTTGGACGCCTTGAGGCGGAGCCGGACGAAATCGTGGTTCGCACTGAATCCCTGGAGGTCCGGATCCACGAGCGGGGTGGAGTACCGGTGAGTTGGAGGATAATTGATCCGGCCTACCTTGGACCGAAGGAAACGGTGGTTGGTGATCAGGGGGGGGTAGAGCTCATCGGGGCGCCCGTTGACGGATTCCCGACCGGGAACCTACTCGATCTGCTGCTTCCCACCGATTTTGAAGAGGAAGCCCTCATGCGGTCCGCGGTTTATTCGGTCGAGCGATCGGATGATGCCGGGGGAACCAGGTTGCGTTTGCTCGCGCCGGTTTCGGCGAAGGGGGTTCGCCTGATCCGAACCTATCGATTTCCTGAACGGGGATTCACGGTTGGATTCTCCCTCACCTGGGAAAATACCGGTGACGGAACGGTCACGGTCAGCCGGGATGAGAACGGGTTTCTGCTGGCGTTGGGACCGGGACTTGGGGGGAGGTCCAGACGCGACGCCGGTCTTGCCGGCGCCCTTTATGCCTATGTTGCGCCCTTGGCTGCCACTGGATCAGTGATTGACCGCCCGGAACTGGACTTGGATCGCCCCCGGTTGGATCTGGGAGGGGAGGATGGACCGCTCCGTTGGGTGGGACTGCACAATCGGTATTTCCTGATGGCGCTTGCACCGTCCGATGAAAGTCCATCCCCGTCCCTTCGCGGAGCGGCGTGGATTGAGCCCGATGGAATTTCCGGCGATGATTTTGGGCCGACGTCGCGAGTGGGTATCGCCACGGGCCCCGTCGTGCTCAATCCAGGCGAGACCGTAATCCGCGAGTTTACACTTTTTGCGGGTCCAAAGATACGGTCGGAACTCAGAACGATGGGCGAAGATCTGGACCAGGTTCTCTACCTCCGTCTCTGGAACTGGCTTCGGTGGCTCAGTTTCGGGCTGCTTGCCCTGATGAATGGCATCCATGCGCTGGTGCCCAGTTGGGGGCTGACCATTATCCTGCTGGCCGTCGTCATTCGATTGATCCTGTCGCCGGTTGCTCAGAAAGGTATCCGGGCCCAGTCTCGTTTCAATGCGGCGAACGCGAAGATGCGCCCGCATCTGAAGCGGATCAACGATGAGTTTGCCAAGGATCCGGCCCGTCGGCACCGGGAGACGATGAAGGTCTACAAGGAACACGGGGTGTCCATGTATTCACCGTTCAAGGGATGCCTGACGCTCTTTCTCCAGATACCGATCTTCATCGCGCTGTTCAACGTGATTGGCCAGGCCTATGAACTGCGCGGGGTCGGTTTCCTCTGGATCGGAGACCTGGCAGCGCCCGACCGGCTCTTCCCGCTCGGGGTGACATTACCCGTCCTGGGTGATTCTTTCAATCTTCTGCCCGTTCTGATGGCCCTCACCCAGGTGTTTTCCACCAAGCTTGCCCCACCGGATGGGAGCGACGCCAGGCAGCAGCGGACTCAGAAATGGTCGATGTGGGCGATGGCGCTGGGATTCTTTCTTCTCTTCTACAATTTCCCGGCCGGCCTGATAATCTATTGGACCTGTGCCAACCTCGGTCACCTCGTCCAGCAGCGGCTTTGGAAAGCGAATCCCGCCTTGAGCGAGACACAAGGTGGTCCCTCCGGCCAGACGCCCTGATTTGTCAATGAGACCAGGGACTGTAGAATGATGCTTCCGGTACCCGGATCGAGATACGCAAGGACGATATTCATACGTGGTAACCGTGATGATTCGGTTACGGTGAGGGTTGACCGCAGTACATCGGATTTTGGTGTCCAGAACAAAACAGGATCCTGACTCGGCGGCGATCATCGGGTTGGGGCGAGATCAGAACGTGGCGTCGTACCGCCGGGAAGCGGCATCCGCTTGCGGAACTGGGGCCTATCTTGGGACGGCGACCAACTGGAATTGCCGGGCCATGATTCCCAACTTGCGGCAATCGGAGGAGGTGCTGATTTCACAGGGCGCCACGGGATCGCTGATGAGAAACTCAACTCCGAGAGCACCGTCGTTGAGGTTGTCTGTCGGGATTCTCATTTCATACCAACGATCTTCCTGCATCTGCCAGGAACCAATCGCGACACCATTTGCTACGACTTGGACGTTCTCGAATTCCACGACCCCGGCGACTGAAAACCCGCTCGCGTTGAGGCGGAGCAGAAGGTCGCCGTGGAAACCATCCGGCAATCTGAAGTTCATGGCGGCGATCGGTCCGTCTGACCACCTGTGAGTTGGTTCTGGAAAACTCCAGCCTTTGCCCAGATATGGATCGGCAGCGTCGGCCGAAAAAAACGGATAAACGACACCAAATTCGATCTGGTTGGATCTACCGGCATCCGGCGACGCTCCTTGTTTGTATCTGATATTGGTTTTCCGCCATGAATTAGGATCCAGAGCATCCCCGGTCACTTCGTACTTTTGGATTGGCGGTAGATAATCCTTGCTCCAGTCGCCATATTCCTTGGTCCAGTGGTAAAGGTAGAAGGGTCTGATGCGGACGGGGTTTATCCTCTCCTCCGTATGTCCACGGCAATCATCGGATTCTCCGAATTGATTGGTAAGGATGCAGTGAACATCGGACATGTGGGATGGAAGGTTGGATGTCCTCAGGGGCCCTCGCGAGCCTTTGGGTTTGTAGAGGAGCAGGGACATTCCTGATGAATGGACATACCACGGGAGGCCTTCTGTCGGATTTGTAGTGTCGATTTGGTCGTCGGTGTATTCAACGACGTGGGTCATGGTTCCGTGATCGGACAAGATGACTATTTCGGAGGAGTCATAGATCCCCAGTTTTCGAAGGCGAGCAAGCATTCGCCTCGCGATCGTGAGTCCGCCGCGAGATTGAGATATGACCTCTGCTCGCGTGTCATCGCCATCACTATTGCCAACGTATTCAAGATTCTCGTTGATCCGATAGGGAGGGTGCGGGGTGGCAAAGTGGTAATACTTGAATGTTCCCTCCGCTTTGGAATTTACGTTGCTCAACCTCTCAAAGAGCCTGAGAAACTTCACATCCGTTCCGTGCCACCCGGGAGGCACGTCAGGTTCCCTCAACATCTTCGAAAAAAACCAGTCACCATCGCCATAGATACGATCTTTCAGGAAGGTTGGCGCGGCGCGAAACAGGCCGCCATCGGTGACCAGCATGGCCAGCATCACGAGTGAATCGCTGCTTTGCTCGACAATCCGGAACGTCCTGTCTTTGATCCCGGGTCCGACGTCCAGACCGTCCACAACCAAGTGGTTCATGGTCACTACGTCGGAGACATACCCGTGTTTTGCGAAAATATCAGTTACGCTGCTCTCGGCATAGGCACGCTTCGCAAAGTCGCGGATGGGCTCCTGATTAGTGTAGAAGCGACCGGTCAGCATTAGCGGAATATTCGCATAGGTTGTCGGATAACCGGTGACATGGTTCTTGAAAAACGTGAATCCATCGAGAAATTCCACATCCTCTGGAAATTGATCCGTTATCTCGACGAACAGATCAAGTTGGAAACAGTCGAGAAGAATAAGGATCGTATTGTTCTGCGGATGAAGCGTGAAAACTCCCTCATAACCTTCTTGCTTCACTGGCTTTGGTTTATAGTCGCTCGCTAGAAAGCTGGCAGCGATTGACAGAACCCCGAGGGTGACAATCGCCTGGGATGCCGTGGACGTTAGGCGCGGGTATCGAACAGCTGCCCAGATCCCCAAGGAGAGCACCGATATCCAGACCACCAATTCAGCGATCGAATGCCCGAACCATCGGCTCCAATCGATACCGCGTCCGTCCAGCGGTCCGAAATCCCATACCAGAATCTGGCTCTGCAGCCACACGCAACAAGCGAGGCTGATCACCGCTCCAATAAGGATATTCTGGGTCTTGGGGTGGCGCCTGAATATCCAAAAAAGGGCCATACAGATTCCCCATCCGATTCCGACGTTTCGCACGAGGAAAAGAACGATCTCCGAGAATTCTCCTTGGTATTCCTCGTAGTTGCCGAAAAAGAAGGTTAGGGGCGCGACCGCAAGGAGTACAAATGGAAGTGTTACGGCGGGAAGAAAGATGTTCTTTGATGGACGGAGTAACATTTGGTTTTGTCGGGACCGATTTTCAGAAGAGGATTGCCCCAGGCTCGATACCTGCCGGACAAGGTGAAAGTGGGCCTGCAACGATGATAAGAATGAACGGCACGCTTAGCGTTGGAGGACCTGCAACTTGAAAAATGCGACACCGAGATTCCCCTGTGGGACCTCACCGATTGGAGAACGAAATCGGAATATCACACTGCAAGCTCGATTGGTAACTGGAAGCGCAACCTCGATTGTGGTCCTAGTCAATTCGGGGTTGGATAAATTCGCAGGGACCATCGTTTCATGCAGTTGTTTTGAACAGGCATGAACGGTGACGACGAGTTTCGCACTTGGAGATTGAATCTCGGCTCTGAGCATAGCCCGTCCGGTCGTCGGGCTGATGACTACAAATTCGGCTTCCGGCAATTCGCTCCAGATCAATGGCCACGGCAGGTTCATGTCGGGATAGGGGCCTTCGGGATTGCGAAAGCCGGATCGAAGGGAAAGGGTGTCGTGAGCGTAGATGCCGTGGTCATCGACCAGGTAATTGCGACGCCCGGGAGGCAGTGAATCGAGCCAACTCTTCAGGTAGTGCCGAACCCGGCGCTTTTCCTTCCCGATTCCAAACGACCAGCCCGGTTCGAATGGGGGGGTATCGCCTGTCTCTTTCTTGAGTACCTGTCCCAGCGGGCGAAGAGCATCGCGGTCGTCGAGCATGCCGCCTGCATCTCCGGATATCGGGCAGGCGATGCGGGTCCGGGAAACGGTCAAAGTTGCAGGCCTGGTCGAGGCCATGGCTTCGCGGTAGAGCTCAAGGTAGCGCTCGGCTTGGGTCTTAAGCGGGTAATGGGTTTCGATTGTCTTTCGGGCGGCGGCACGGATTCCTGGCTGCGCTTTGGGCGTGGTGGCGCAGCGGATAATCGCTTTCCCCAATGCCTTTGCGTCACCGGTGGGGGCCAGGTAGCCGCTTTCCGAGTCGACAATCATCTCGGGGAGAGCCCCGACTTCAAACCCGGCGACGGGTGTGCCGCAGGCCATGGCCTCCATCACGGTGTTGGGTTGGTTGTCCTCGAGCGAGGGAAGCAGAAAAAGGTCGGCCGCGTTGTAGGCCATCCGCAGTTTCTGATCATCCCGGATATACCCGAGTTCGTGGAGGGGAACCGGCAGGTCGGCCAGCTCGTCGGGCGGATTTCCGAAGAAGGCAAGGTGAATGGGGAGACGGTCTCCCAACTTTGCAACGACGAGTTCGAGCGCCGCGTGAAGGTGATGCCAGCCCTTGCGCTTTTCGGTGAGGTGGTCGGCGCCGAAGAGAAGGACAAAGGCGTCGGGCGGCAGGCCGAATGACGCGCGGGCCCGGGCTGCATCCTCCGGGTGAAAGACGTCGGTCTCGATACCGTAGGGAATGTGGTGGATCGGTTGACCCCGGAGGAGCGAACTGCGGCGGGCGCCATCGACAATCCACCTGCTGGGACCGACCAGGTGCAGCGTGTGTCCGGCCAGCTGGCGTTTTCGTTCACGAAGAATTGCAGCTGCCAATCGGGGAAACTCACCCTCCAGTTGTGGGCAGTCCGAGCAGCTTTGTTCGTAGCGGACGCACCCGGAGGCGTAATGGCAGCCCCCCGTGTAGGCCCATTGGTCATGGATGGTCCAGAACACCGGTTTCCCCAGTTCCAGGAGCCGCTTCAATGTCACCGCTGACAGGACATAGGAAGGCCAATGCAGATTGATGATATCAGTCGCGGCGACCGCCGGATGCCCACTTAGGTCATAGCCCGGATAGGGCAGGGTGAAAACGGTGTTGCTCAGCCCGCTGCGATTGGCCTCGATGCCCCTGTGCTGAAGGAAATAGCCAAAGAGTTGCTCGTTGAGTCGGGCGGATTCCGGGAATTCCGGATCGAAGCGGTCGCAGTCAGGTCCCGTTTCGCCTTCCCGGACCAGCAGACGGCTGTCCTCTCCGACGGCCTGGAGTCCGCGATGCAGTCGAAGCATCGAACGCGTCGCGCCGCCGCGGGTACTGTGGAAGGTGATGTGGAGAATCCTCAACGGGCGTTGATCCGGATGGGATTTCGAACTCATGTCAACCGGTCCGACGCGCTTAGGGACAGTCGCATAGCTCGATCCGGTTGAAGATGACCGCGAGAGGGCGTTCATCGGGAGACCAATGTCTTGGGCGGATCTGAAGATGGTGATGCCTGCCATCCTCCGGTAACTTAATGATCGCCCGGAAACCATCAGAGCCGAGATCACCGAGATTTGGCGGTATGTCGATCTCGGCGATCACCTGGTCGGCAATGATAAACGTCAACGCTTGGTCGCTGTGATAGTTTTTGATCTCCATCGCGAGCGAATGCCGACCGGTCTCCGGCAGATTGATTTCAAGCGAGCAGTCACGTCCGTAGGCCCAGACAAAACGAGGCAATTGGAATTCGCTGTTCGGTCCCTCGACCGGGCTGAAACCCGTGAGTGGAACCACTCCGGGGCCGCAGACCGGATGTCGTTGCTCCATAGTGTTCTCCATACCGAGCCAGCGTCGATAGATCGGTGAGGTGAGGGCGACCGCGCCCGCGCTCCACTCGTTATGGTGGTGAAGGAACCCTTCATCACGGTGTCTCCGAAGTTCCCGGAATGAGAACGGTCGAGCGAGGGGCGCGAAAACGGATTCATTCTGGTCTTCGGCGTCGAGGTGGGCCCCATAGATCCGAGCTTCCTCAAGACTGGGGCATCGCGCGAACCGCTCCAGGTTCCGGACCGTATCCTCACTGACGGCGTCCACCGCAAGGTCGATTCCGGGTTGCGCGCAGAGTGCCTCCGTCAACCTGAGCATGGCTCGTTGTTGGGTCGCCAGGCCCCAGGCAAGGCCGTGCGCGTTCTGTTCGGTCCGAAAGGAGGGTTCGACCTTTCCATTGACGTTTCGATAGCCGGCAACCCCGCCATGTTGGGCCGCGACGAACAGTTCCAGGACGGCGACAAGGTAAACAAGTGCGTCGACCTTCGATGTATCCGAGGTGTCAAAGAAGAAGGAAACCAGTTCGTCCTCAGGTTTATGCCTTTTGGTCCCGAGCAATCCGAAATAAAGCCCGGTGACGGGCGCGGTCTGTCCCGCTGTATCGAGCAAACGGCTTATGCACTTCTGGAGCGTTCCCCGCCATCCGATGTCCACTATTGCGAACGAGTGACCGGACATCAGTTCGTTCTGCTCGAGATAAGCGATGGCATCCTGTCTTGCCCGCTCTCCCTGTTGGATGAGTCGTTTCCGCGGGCCGGGCAGCAACAGGCACTGTCCCAAGGCCTTCCGTTGTGCATCGGTCAGGTTTACGTCCCAGGTATCTGGAGGGAAGCCGGCTTGGGCAAGCTCATCAGCGACGGCCTCCGGAGGGATCTCCACCCTTCTCAAGGCAATTCGAACCGTCAGGACGGCGGTCGGGGCCAGGATCCACGACAATTCATCATCCAACGATTCGCTCAGGGCGGGCAGCAACAGGGATTGTCTGGAAACGTAGAGGTAACGCAACTCGACCGGGTGTTCCGCCCGCTCGTTCAATCGCTCGGCGATCTGATGGAGGATCTCACCGTCGCGGGAAAGGAAATACAGGCGGCTGATTCCTCGCTCAGCCGCCTGACGCAGGCACCAGGCGGTGTACGCGATGATCAATGGACCCGCAACCTCGATGGTCGTCTCGAAGATGACACGGTCCTTCACCGCCTCTTCAGGGTTGAGCAGTCTCAGTTTCCTTCGCAACCCATGAAACAGCGACTGGGCCAGTCGCGCCGAATCTGATTGGGGTTCTGCTTCCGGAGCTTCGTATCGGTTCGGTTCAGTTGGACGGAAGACCGCGGCTTTCCAGCCCGCGGTCCGGGCCATCCTGAAATCGCTCTCCTCGTTGTCGCCGACATGAAACAAACGGGACGGTCTGATGCCTTCGCTTGAGGCGACATGGGAAAAGAGGTCCCCGGTCGACTTCATCAGGCCGCTTTCGACTGAAAGGTAGAGTCGGTCGCCGGGCAAAAGGATACCGAATTCCCGGAGCAGGGGCTCAAGGAAGTCCCTCGGGAAATAGGTGTCGGACGTAAAGAAGATCTTTCTCTTCCGCTTTCGCGCCCGATGCAGGAGCGCCAGGCCGGCCGGGATGGGAAACTGTGCCTCTCGCTCGACTTCAAGCTCTATCTTCATGGCCGCCTCCCGCCAACTCGCGCCAGAGCCAGTCTCGGCCTCCAGTGCCGAGTAGATTTGCGCAAGGGTTACTTCCGAGCTGAAGTCCGTGCGTTGGCGCAGCTTGAATTCGGTGAGTTCCCGAAGTCGGGCGAAGCTCTGGTGATCGAGGCCCGATGCCTCCAGGCGGCGTTCAACCTCAAGGAAGAGGTCGGTCGGACAGGCAAAATGGCGCCCCAGGAGGGTGTCGAAGAGATCGAATGAATATGCCTCGACCAGACGCGGAAGGCGTGGTTCACGGGCCGTATTCACAATATGGGCATCAGGCTCAGTTCCCAACGATCGGTCTCGAAGTTGAAAGTGGCCACCCGTCCGGCCAGCCATTCGAACTGAAGGCCGAACCCGTCGATCCAGGGCTTGCCTTGCTCGAGGTTGAAGAACAACCCGCTGTCTTTCGGATGGCTGGAGAGCCATTTGTGGAGAGAGCGAAAAGCGGCCGGCGGCGATTCGAGCGGCGGAAGCTCACTGGCATAATTCGCCGGATCCCCGGTGATCTGGTCGCCATGATAACGGTAGCCCCCGAGAAAAGACTGGACCTTTACCAGGTCAGCGTGGTCAGCGAATGCCAGCCAGAGCCGAAAGTCGGCCGCATAGCGCATCGATTCGTCGAGGCGGCCACCGGCTTTGTTCCAGAGATCGCGACTCCAGAAGCAACAGTCCTGTGGAATCCACCCGAAACCCGTATCAGCGTTTTCTATTCGATAGAGACCGCGGCGGATGAACTCCCTCGAATAGGCCCTGGTGAAAGGATCAAAAGACGAACGACTGCCGCGCCGATTGAACGAATTGGGTATGCCGGTCAGCCAATGGACATCGTCATTTTCGCCGAATATTTCGGAAACGGTCTGAAATGCGCCCGGATGGTAGAGGTCGTCACTGTTGATCCAGGCGAACACTTCGCCGTCGGCCCGTGAGAATCCCCGGTTGAGTCCCTCGTACATGCCCCCGTCGGTTTCGTGGTGAATATGCAGATCAACGCTTCGGCAATTGACCGGAAGTCGACCGTCCTCCGCGGCATTCTGCCATCGATCGAGTATGCGACGGACCTTGGGCGAATTCCCGGCGTTCTGAATGATGTACTGGATGGAAAAATCACCGGCTTGATTCAGCACACTTGTGATTGTCGCGTCCAAAAAGTCCGCCCGGTCGTGGCATGGCGTGATTATGGAGATCTTCATTTCTTGCTTATCTTCCTCTTCCCCCGATTCCATCGGTCGGCAATATCGGCGGCGAGACGGCAGGCACCAAGGCGTTCATACCTGTACCTTGCTTCTTTTGTTTGACGCAATTCCTCCTTCAGCGCGGCGACTTGCACCGCAGTTTCCTCGATCAGCCTGGTTTTTCTTTCAAGCACTTCGTTCGTCTCATCGAGATCGCACCTCAGGATCCGCACCTGCTTTTCTTCGGTTTGGAGAAGGTCCTGGGCGGATTGGCGCAGTTCGCGTTCTTCTTCGGCCCAGGCACGAAGGTCATCGCGTTGTTTTCCTGCGTCCGCAAGCAGGGTTTCCGCCTTCGTGCGCAACCTCTTTTCTTCGCGCGCCCAAGCCGCCCCGTCATCCCGCTGTTTCTCGGCGTCGGTCCGGAGAGATTCGGCCTCGCGGCGCAGTTGCCGTTCCTGTTCGGCCCAATTGCGATGGTCGTCGCGCTGTTTCTCGGCCTCGATGTAGAGGGATTCGGCTTCGCGGCGCAGTTGCTGCTCCTGCTCGGCCCAGTCACGGAGGTCATCGGCTTGTTTCAGAGTCTCCGCCAGTCGGGTTTCGGCAGACTCGCGCTGCCGGCGTTCCTCAGCGGCGATTTCGGTTGTCTCATCCCTCTGCCTCTGGATGTCGGCACAGTGTGTCTGGAGCTGCCTCCAGAGCTTGTCCACTTTCTCTGCCCAGTCACAGGCTTCGTTGCGTTGCTTTTCAGTCTCCCGCAGCAGTGATTCCGCGGTTTCGCGCAATTGATGTTCCTCGGCCGCGGTTTTCCTTGCTTCGTCGCTTTGTTTTTCAGCGTCTGCCAGAAGAGCTTCGGCGTTTTTCCGAATACCCTGCTCTTCCTCGGCCCAGGTGCGCAGGTCATTGCGTTGCTTTTCGGTTTCCCGCAGCAGTGATTCCGCGGTGACGCGCAAGCGGTGTTCTTCTTTCTGGGCTTTCTTCGCGTCGCCGCTTTGTTTCTCAGCGTCTGCCAGAAGAGCTTCGGCGTTTTTCCGAATACCCTGCTCTTTCTCGGCCCAGGTGCGCAGGTCATTGCGTTGCTTTTCGGTTTCCCGCAGTAGCGATTCCGCGGTGACGCGCAGGCGATGTTCTTCTTTCTGGGCTCTCTGCGCGTCGCCGCTTTGTTTCTCAGCGTCTGCCAGAAGAGCTTCGGTGTTCTTCCGAATACCCTGCTCTTTCTCGGCCCAGGTCCGCATGTCTTCGCGTTGCTTTTCGGTTTCCCGCAGTAGCGATTCCGCAGCGACGCGCAGGCGGTGTTCTTCCTTTTGAGCCTTCTTCGCGTTGTCGCGTTGTATTTCGGTATCCCGGAGTAGTTTTCCCGCGGTGACGCGCAGGCGGCGTTCTTCTCTCTGAGCTCCCTTCGCGTCTTCGCTTTGTTTTTCTGCGTCTGCAAAGAGAGCTTCGGACTTGCCACGAAGGACCTGTTCTTCCTCCGCCCACTTGCGGAGGTCCGTAATCTGGTCGCTCAACGATTCGTTCCACTCGCGCAGGTTTCTGTTTTCGGATTCCAACTGAACTGATCTGAATCCGGCCTTCTTGAGACTCTCAAGGACCTCTTTTTCCGGGACCGGTGAAGGGCTTTTCACAAATCGAATGCCACGGTCGCTGCGGTGACGCCACTGGCTCAGGAGACCCTCGGTGATGGCTGCGGAGGAGATGTCGGTGATGCAGCGCCATCGATCGAGATAACAATGCCACCCACAGTTCCGGCAGGGCATTGATGTGTGGACGATCGTCATCCTGCCGTCCTCGGGAAAGAACCTCTGCCAATGACCCAGCCCCCAGATGGCGACGGTCGGTGTTTTCGTGATGGCCGCGATCTGTGCGTAGAAAGTCTCGTGGGTCAGAAACAGGGGTGTCTTCTTGAGCAACGCGACCAGGTTCGGGAGATCGTCCGCATCGAAGCGCTGTCGGGTCGATTTGATCCCTCGCTTGCGAAGGCCTTTTGAGACCTCGGAGGCAATTGCCCGGTCGAAGGGCCCCTCGATGATCAGGCAACTTTGCTCCGGCAGGGGTTTCCCACTCAGGAAGTCGGCGACTCCGTCACAGAGCGACGAAGGTTTGACGCTTCGGCGAGGATCACCGACTCCGGGAGCGATGGCGAGGACCCGGCTGACACCGGTCAGGTCGATGGGCTCCGGGGGCTTTCGAGGGTTGATCGTGATGGTATAAGGGACCTCCTTCCGGCACACCGTGTCTGCCAGCAGGTGCAGTCTCTCGCGCTCGTTCAGGTCTTCCGGGAAAGCGATCTCTTCGGTGAGGAGTTTCTGGCTTTCGCGCAGTCGCATGAGGGACCAATTCCACGGGATGAGTTCCTGGGATCCGGGCGATGGTCCGAATCCGACTCGCCGAACCGCTTCGGTCGAAGCGACGAGGACCTGATCGAGCCAGTTTCTTGTCGTTGATCCCGCAACCGCGAGCTTCGCCTCCAGGCCGTGACTGAAAGCGATCCACCATTCCATCTGGGCCTTCGCTGCCTTCCGCTGTTCCTGATAAGGATTGATCGGGACAGGGATGAAGACGACGCGGCCCCAATTCGAGCGACCCATTCGCAGGCCCTGAAGCGCTTTGCGCGCCTCACTGGCCGGTGGTTGAGCGAGATCCGGTCGGTAGACGCGGGAACCTTTGAGCAGGCTTGCCAGCGACTCATTGCCCGCTCGTACGAACCAGACCAGCCGTGCGCGGGGTCGATGCTGAAGCACGGCGTTGGCCAATCCGATTGCGATGATCTGATCGCCCAGGGCATCGGTTTTTGACAGTACGACCGTTTCGGAGCGGGATCCGGTCGGCGACCTGAGGCTCCTTTTGCTAGTCGGAGGCATGGCCGCGGCGTGGTGTGTCCCCGGTCCGGGACGGGTTCTTTTCGGTCTTCAGGTCATCCGCTGAATCCGGGGGCGAGGCGTTGTGCCGGGTGTCAACCGGTACTGTTTCGAACGAGACTTTGAGAGGCAATTGCGCCATGCCGTAAAACGGCCACATCTCCTGGGCGTCAAAATGGACGCCGATCGGACCGAGCCCTTCAACCACGTCCTGAAACTCGCCGTGGTTGGGCCCTTCGTCGGTCGGCTCGCTGCAGTCGACGGTCAGAGAATATTCAGCCGGATTGACGGAAAGGGACAACTGGAAACAGATGAGGATTTCGCAGCCCGGCTCCATGGGCGGAAAGTGAATGCCGAGTTGCCGGTTACCGGCGGCAAAGACGAGGTTGCCCATCCGGTCGTGGAGACGCACCCCGGTGCCGGCGTATTCAATCTTTTCATTCGCCCTGAGCAGGGCGCAAACGCGGATCGTCTCCCCGAGGCCGAAGCTCGTGCATGGCAGGTTTTGCTCGTTCAGGAGGGCAATGGCGGTGAACTCCATCCGTTTTGTCCCGTGCCGACCGGTCGCTGTGTCGAGGATATTGTGGTCCAGGGTTGGAGCTTTCAACTCGTCCGTCAGGCCGGTTTCGACCGCAGTGCGTTCATGGTTCTGGAAGCTGGCCCGCCGGTCGGAACCGAGCGAGAAGTAGCGACTCCAGCATGTTTCGGGGGATCCCTCGTGGGTGATATGGCCGTTGCGCAGCAGGATGGCTCGTGAGCAGAGATTCTGGACGGCCCCTATGTCATGAGAGACGAAAAGCAGGGTGGTCCCCGATTCGAGTATCTGGTGGATTCGTTGGAAACACTTCTGCTGGAAAAAGACATCGCCCACGCTGAGGGCTTCATCGACGATGAGGATGTCGGGTTCGATGCTGATCGAGACGGCGAAGGCCAGGCGGATCATCATGCCGCTGGAGTAGGTGCTGACCGGATGTTCGATGAAGTCCCCGATGTCGGCGAAGGCTGCAATCTGCTCAAATCGTGCGTCGGTCTCTTCCCGCGACAGACCGAGGACCGCAGCGTTCAGGTAGACGTTTTCCCGTCCGGTGAAATCAGGATTGAAGCCGGAGCCAAGCTCCAGGAGGGCTGCGATCCGGCCGTTGACATTGACCTTGCCGTCGGAGGGCTGGAGGGTGCCCGCCAGGATCTGGAGGAGCGTGCTTTTGCCGGACCCATTGCGTCCGATGATGCCGAGGGCTTCGCCGCGCCGCAGTTCGAAGGAAATGTCCTTCAGCGCGACAAAATCCTGGTAGTGATGCCTGGCTCGCTCCTGGAACCAGCGGGCCGGAGGCGATACGCTGGGAAAGAGCGAACCGGCCGCCTCAAGCGAGGGGGTCACCAGGCGCGACGAGGGTCGGTCCCACATGCGGTAAACCTTGGAAAGGTTTTTCGCGGCGATGGCGATATCCTGGCTCATGGTACTACACTAGATCACGTCGGCAAAAGCCGGCTTGAGCCGGATGAAGCATGCGTATCCCAAGCTGGCGGTCAGGCCCGCGCCCAGGTAGAGCCACCCGAGGGTCGGCCAGAAAACGGGCTGCGACCAGAGAACCGCTTCGCGAGCCATCTCGACGGTGTGCAGGAGCGGATTGAATTTCAGGAATGCCCAGGCCGTGGGCGCTTCGGTTGCCACCCGGATGGCCGGATAGAAGATTGCGCTGGCGAACATCAGCGCACTGGCCAGGGCGCCGACCACCTGCGCGAGGTCCCGGAAAAAGACGCCCAGAGCCGCCAGCAGCCAGGCCAGACCGAGGCTGGTTATGAGGATGGGCAGGATGATGATGGGGAGCTGCAGGGCGTGCACGGTCAGCGCCCGGCCGCCTGCAACCACGCCGATCGCCACCATGGCCAGGGTGATGAGCATGTGGAACGCGCCCGCGCCAACGGCCGCCGCCGGGAGGATTTCCAATGGGAAAACCACCTTCTTGACAAAATTCTGGTGGGTGGTGATCAGGCTGGGTGCCACCGTGATCGCCTCGGCGACCAGCTGAAAGATGGCCAGACCCAGAAAGATACCGAGCCCGTAGTCCCAGCGCGACTCATTCTCGACCACGCCGAAACTGCCGCCAAAAACGAATCCGAACACGAAGACGTAAACCGCCAGAGTGAGCAACGGGTTCAAAACGGCCCAGACGATGCCGAGAATGCTGCCCTTGTGGCGCATTTCGACATTGCGGACGGTGAACTGCCGGAGCAGGCCCCTATGGCGCCAGAGCGAAAGAGCCGGCGCGAAGGGATTGAGGAGCGAAAGGAACGACGGCTGTCGGTGAAGCTCCATGGCTCAGTGCACGAGACCCGGAGGCATGGCCGCATCGCGGCGGGCCGCTTCGAGATCCGCATCCACCATGAGTTCCGCCAGCTCCTTCATGCGGGTTCGAGGCTCCCAGCCAAGTTTTTCCCTGGCCTTGGAATAGTCGCCGATCAGGAGATCAACTTCGGCCGGTCGGAGAAAGCGTTTGTCGTAGTCCACGTGATCCTTCCAGTCGAGGCCGACCCGTTCAAAGGCCACGTCAAGAAATTCCCGGATCGTGTGCGTCTCGTTGGTGGCGAGGATATAGTCATCCGGTTCATCCTGCTGGAGCATGCGCCACATGCCCTCGACATATTCCTTGGCGTAGCCCCAATCGCGTTTCGAATCCAGATTGCCCAGAGTGAGCTTTTTATCGAGCCCCGCCTTGATCCGGGCGGCCGAGAGCGTGATCTTCCGGGTGACGAATGATTCGCCCCGACGTGGGGATTCGTGGTTGAAGAGGATTCCGCTGCAAGCGAACAAACCATAAGACTCGCGGTAGTTGACCGTCAGCCAGTGGGCGAATGCCTTGGCGCAGGCGTAGGGAGACCGCGGCCAGAAGGGTGTTGTTTCGGTTTGAGGGACCTCCTGGACCTTGCCGAACATCTCGGAGGATGAGGCCTGGTAAAACCTGACCTTTTTCCCGATGCCCGACTCGATGACCGCCTCGAGGATCCGCCCGGCTCCGACCCCGGTGATGTCTGCGGTGTATTCGGGTATGTCGAAACTCACGCGCACATGGCTCTGAGCGGCCAGATTGTAGATCTCGTCGGGCTGCAGTTCGTAAAGGAGCTTTACCAGCCGGACGCTGTCGGCCAGGTCGCCGTAGTGAAGAAAGAGACGCTGATCCTTACCGTGTTCATAGGAACGCAGGTGATCGATTCTCGATCGGGTGACAGTGCTGGATCGGCGGACGATACCATGAACTTCATACCCCTTTTCGAGAAGCAATTCGGCGAGGTAGGACCCGTCCTGCCCGGTGATCCCGGTTACGAGTGCACGTTTCAACATGGGTTCAATTCAATTTTTTCAATTCGGAGTCTATGAGTCGGGCAACAATCCTGGGAAACGGAGTGGTATTCTCCCAGCCCAGGAGACGTTTGGCCTTGGCCGGGTTTCCACACGGTGACACCGGTTCCACGGTGGTTACGAGGGAGGCATCGTGGCGAACATAATCTTCGTGGTTCAGGCCGACATGGGCAAACGCGATCTCCACCAGTTCGCTGACCTTGTGCAGTTCGCCGGTGGCGAGGACGAAATCATCAACCGGTGTTGCCTGAAGGATCATCCACATGCCCTTGACGTAATCGGGGGCCCAACCCCAGTCGCGTTGTCCGGTCAGGCTGCCCAGGACGAGTTCGGATTGGAGGCCTTTCTTGATTCTCGCCACCGCCCGTGCCACCTTCATGGTCACGAAGCTCGCGCTCCGGCGGGGCGATTCGTGGTTGTAGAGAATGACCGAGCAGGTCTGCAGCCCGTAAGCGATGCGGTAAATCCTGGCCATCTGTTGGGACAGGGCTTTGGCCGCTCCGTAGGGTGTGGTCGGGTTGAGCGGAGTGAGTTCATCCTGGGGGGAGTGGGATGGGGATCCGAAAACCTCGCTGCTCGATGCATACAGGAACCGGGGAGGTTCGGGAATATCGCGGACGATTTCGAGCAATCGGAGCGTTCCCATTCCTATGCTGTCGACGGTGGTTTCGGGTAATTCGAGACTGAGTCGAGGACTCGACTGGCCGGCCAGGTGGTAAAACTCGTCAGGCTTCGCCCTCATGATGATGCGGCGCAGATGGGTCGCATCCTCGAACGCCCCGTTGTGAAGGAAAAGAGTTCGATTGTGAATCTTCGGGTCTTGATAAAGATGAGCGATATTGCTTGAGGGCAGGTAATCCGGCCGGTGCACCAATCCATGCACTTCGTACCCCTTGGAAAGAAGGAATTCGCAGAGATACGAACCATCCTGTCCGGTGATGCCTGTAATAAATGCGCGCGCCACCAGGGTAGTCCGCCAAGATTTCTCATGGGCGGCAAGCGTTTGTTGATCGCATGGGTCTCGTGCACCCGTGGCGCCGGCCCGGGACGTCGGTTCGTCAAGCCGGAACCGGACTCCGGGGTGCTCCCTCTTGGAAAATGATCGTTGACCCCCTGAACCGGTCCGGTTTCCTGCTGTCGATTGGACTATGGACAAATTCGGAACCACGCGCCGGACGGGTGCAGGTCCCATTCTCGAATTAATTAAAGTGCCCTGATGTTGGTGATGAACATGTTCGGACGGTGTGTGACTGCGACGGGATTCGTCCCCTGGTTTTTTCGCGTGGGTTGGTTCGTTTGCCTGGCGATGTCTGTGCCGCTTTCGAACGGCAACTCTCAGGAAATGACCGCGGAGGAGGTGCCCGAAGACGGATTGGTGCCGGTCGATCTGCTGCTGTCGGAAGATCTGTTTCCACAGTTGATCCCCATTCTCCATCGAGCCGCCCGGCAGGCGCCGAGCGTCCTGGCAAGAAATGTCGATCTCGCCGTGGCCGAGGCCAACGAGATCGTCGCCTTTTCGAATCGCTACCCGTCGCTGGGAGGTACGTTGAAATATGACTATCGGCGTGAGGATCGTAAGGATCTGCTGGAAACCCAGAACAGGAATATTCTATTGTATCTGTTCCAGGCAAGATATCCTCTCTACCACTGGGGAGCGATCGAATCTGCCAGTGAGATCGGGAAGATCGGCGTCGGAATTGCCGAGGGGCAATTGGATACGGCCTATCGGAAACTCATCCAATCCATACGGTCCCAATACCTTGGACTGGTGTTGCGGAAAATGGGGTTGAAGAACAGCGCCCTGGAGTTGGAGAGGCAGTCGATCGCGCTGGAATTTCAGGTCGAACGCATGGAGGCGGGCGAGGTCGCACCCAATCGGGTGGGGTCGGCCGGCCTGAACTTGAAGGAAGCGGAGCTTCGCTACGAGCGGGGCGCATCGGACTATTACTATCTTTTCCGGCAGTTTAAGCGTCTGGTCGGGGACATGGACCTTTCGGACGACGTTGTCGCCGATCACTTCCCGGACGTCGGCCACAATCCTGATCATCTTTCCGCTCTGCTCAGCAAGTTCGTCAACGGTGGATTCGACGATGATCCCAGGGTAAAAGCGGCCGCGCTTCAGGTTGGGCGGGAAGAGCAGGTCTACCACATCCAGCATGTGCGCAATCGACCCAAGCTGGATCTCACCGCGGGTATCACTCAGGATCCGATCAGCTATACCTCCAGTATAGGGAATCGGGGGGGAGTGACGGCGCTCTTTGCCGGAATCTCGGTCCGATGGAGCATATTCGACGGTTTCGAGACCCGCGGGCTGAAACGGGCGTCACTTCTGCGACTCAATAGATTGCGCCGGAATCTCCGGGAACTCGATGCCCAACTCCTTGACGATGCGAATCAGGCGGCCGACAAGGTGAGGTTTTCAGCTCGAGCCCTGGAGTTCGGTGAGATTCGATATCAGGGTGTGGTCGGTACGCTCCGGATCCTGGAGGCCGATTTCGAAAAAGGCCTGGCTTCGGAGGAATCAATCGAGGGGGCGAAGAGCCGAATTCGAAGTGCCGATGTCGATATCGCTCGAAGGAAAGCTGAGTATCTCAACGCGGTCTCGGCCTTCATGTCCCTGGTCGGGGCTGATGAGGTGGTCGATGGGTTCCACGACAATCACCCCGAACTCGCTACGGAGTTTGAACGGAGACCGTGACCTGTATTTCTCCGATCTTTCAAGGCAATCTCTGTGATTGAAGACTGGACGCGCCGTGAGTAGGTCTCATGGTCTCAACATTCTGGTATGGCTTCGAAGGTTTCTCTATCGATCAAATTACTCATCATCCCTTTCGTTCTGATCGGCGGGGTCTTCATGGGCCTGCAGTTCATGCGGCCGGTCGTCACAGTGGATGCCGCATGGATCGATGTCGCGGTCGATGCGATCCCGGGCACGGTCACCGTTCGCTCGAAACAGGAGACGCAACTCAAGAGCGATGTCGGGGGCAGGGTCGCCGAGACCTTTCTCGAAATAGGCAAGAGGGTCAGCGAGGGCGATGTGCTGGTGCAGATTGACACGGGCGATGTCGAAATCGAGCTCAACCGGCTCAAGAATGAACTGGACGCGATCGAGCGCAAGATCGAGGTCGGTTCGCAGATCCGGTATTCGCTCATCGACGCGCAGGAGAAATTGGAGGGCTCGGAACGTCTCCTCACCCGGGGCAGCCTGTCGGAAGCGGAGTTCGAGAAACAGAAACGGAACGTCCAGCAGATCGAGGATCGGATGGCTCTCGAGGAATTGCAGAACCAGCAACAACTGGACAAGCTCCAGAACCAGTTGATGGTTCGTGAACGTCAGAAGGGAAAAATGACCATCCGGGCGCCGATCAATTGTATTATCGCCGATGTGTTTGCCTTTCGTGGGGATCTGATCGGCGGGGGCGCTCCGATCGCGAAGATCATATCGCCGGTCAAGGTGGTCGAGGCCAGGATCAGCCAGGAGGACATGGGGGGGCTGACCGTGGGCGAGCAGGCTTCGGTCCGGTTCCTTGGATACGGAGATGAGCTTCACAGTGCCGAGGTCGTCAAGATTCTGCCGGTGGCCGATGCCGACACGCAGCGCTATGTCGTGCATCTCGGCGTCGAGGTGGAACCTGATCGCCTGGTTCCCGGAATCACGGGAGAAGTCAGCATCGTTCTTGACCAGAGAGAGAATGCCATCGTCATCCCGCGGCGGGCGTTGATCGGAAATGAGGTCTATATCGTGGACGATGGCGTGGTCGAGGTGCGCGCGGTGACACGCGGCTTCGTAGGCCTCAACAAGGTTGAGATTCTTGAGGGTGTGACCGAAGGCGAATGGGTCGTTACCAGCAATCTGGACCGGCTTCGATCGGGAGATCGCGTCCGTATCCGCGAAGACTGACGCAATGAGTCACTGCATCAGTAGAGCGACACGCATAAAATGATGGGTATGACAGTCGGTACCGGGATTGTAGGAGAGGGTTTATCCCTCGATGGATTATTGGATCGAGGGATAAACCCTCTCCTACGGACCCCATCAAGCCATGGGTGTAAGTGCACTGGTGTGGTCAGACCCGCATCCGGATGAGTCCGAATCTAAGAATCGCCGTCAGGTTTCTCGTCGCAAGGAAACGGTCGATGGCAATGAGCCTGACCGGCATCGTTTTTGGCGTCGGCTTCTTTGTCGTGACCCAGGCGCAGACCAGCGGATTTGAGTCGTTCTTTATCAGGACCATATTGGGAACCAATGGGGCGATCCGGATTGAGGACCGGTTTCAGGACACACTCCGGAGCATGGCGGCGGCCGGCCAGACCGGAGGATCCGGATTTCTTATTTCACAGCACGAAAGCCGCAACTACATTCCCGGGGTTCAGGAACCCGGAATGATTCGGGCCGAGCTGGAGCAGTTTCCCTCGGTGGTTGCGATCTCAGAGGTAATCAAGGGCAATGTCCTGGCGGTCGGGGTGGGGCAGCGATCCGATCCTGCCCGGATCCTGGGGATCAACCTGGATGACCACCTGAACGCATCGGATCTTGAGGAGCAGATCGTGCGCGGTGATCTGGAGGCATTCCGATCCAATCCAAACGGTGTGATCTTGGGCTTGACCCTGGCTTACCGGCTGTCTGTCGATCCGGGGGATTCAGTGGTCTTTGAGACCCATGGGGAACGCCGCCGATATCGGGTGTCGGCAGTCTATGAGACCGGGGTCACCGATATCGATCGAGTGTGGGTTTATATGCATATGACCGCGGCCCGGTCTTTGCTCAGGAAACCTCACGGGGTCTCTTACATACAGATCAATGTCACCGATCGCGAAAGAGCTCCGGCTGAAGCCCGCCATATTGAAATGGTCCTCCAGCATAACGCCATCAGTTGGCAGGAACGCGAGAAGGTCTGGCTGGAGGTCTTCCGCGCTCTGCGCATTTCCTCCGCGATCACGGTCTCCTCCATCATTCTGATCTCCGGGCTGGGGATGTTCAATACCCTCGCCATGGTTGTGATGGAAAAGACCAAGGAGATTTCCATTCTCAGGTCGATGGGGTATACCCGCCGCGATATTTCCAGCATTTTTCTCTGGCAGGGAATGCTCGTACTGATGGCCGGATCGGTTCTGGGAGCGCTGCTCGGCGCCGGTCTGACCTATGGCGTTTCCAACCTTCCGATCCGCATCCGGGGTATTTTCTCCACGGACAGTTTTCCGGTGGATTGGTCGCTCTGGCACTACGTGGCCGCGATCCTGACCGCGGTTGTGGTTGTGATGTTCGCGAGCCTGATCCCGGCTCGCCGAGCGGCTCGACTTGAGCCAGGCGATGTCATTCGGGGAACCGCCCAGTAAACCATGTCAGCCGACCGATCTGCCGAATCAGCTGTGGGGCATCACCCGTCGAACGGAGAACTCGTGGTCGGGTGCCGGGACGTGGAGCGGTACCTGGGCGAAGGCGAGGGCCGCGTTCATGTCTTGCGGGGAGTCGCCCTTGAGGCCCGTCGAGGGCAGGTGAGTGCGATTGTCGGTCCGTCGGGATGCGGCAAGAGCACCCTGCTCTATCTGTTGGGCCTGCTCGATCGGCCGGACGGCGGTTCCATCCGGATCGGGCAACAGGATGTGCTCAATGCATCCGACGAAGAACGGACCGCAATTCGCTGCCAGAAGATCGGGTTCGTCTTTCAGTTCCACTTTCTGCTGCCGGAGTTCTCGGCCCTCGAGAACGTCATTCTCCCCATGCGGAAACTCGGGCATCTGTCGACCGATGCCATGAGGGACAGGGCGCACAGCCTCCTGGATGGAGTCGGGCTGTCCGACAAGGACCATCGCCTTCCTTCGCAGTTGTCGGGTGGTGAGCAGCAACGGGTGGCTGTTGCGCGGTCCCTGGCCAATTCTCCGTCGTTGATTCTGGCGGATGAACCAACTGGAAACCTCGACGTCACCAACTCCAATCTCGTCTTTGACCTCCTGACGCGACTTGCGAAGGAGAATGGCCAGGCCGTGGTGCTCGTGACCCATAATCCGGATATTGCCGAGCGCTGTGATCGCCGTCTCCTCATGAGCGATGGTCGGTTCGTCGATTGATCCGGCCGGGTGAGTGCCGGCCCAGGCATAACCTGCGTGATCCGCGGTCTGACCGCACACAGATCGATCGGTCTCCAATTTCTCAAGGTGCTTTGGACACTCGTGCTCCGGCACACGTGAAATGATGGGGTCCTGGGAGAAATCTCCTCCGGTTGAGAAATGCGACCAGGTATCCTGCTTGTAGGAGAGGCTTTATGCCTCGATCAAACTGGCCATCGAGGGATAAACCCTCTCCACCCTTGCCCATCATTTCATATGTGATGGTTCACCAGAGCCCTGTCACTGGATGGGAGATTCGGTCGACCGATCACAGCGATTTCAGGTCTGGATATCCGTCCGGGCGCATTTGGATCTCACCATGCGTATAGACTACTGGATGGTATTAGAAACGCTTTTGAATCAGGTCTTGAAACGAATGAAGGTTCGAATACTCAAGGGTGCGCGTTTTTTGGTTTGCGTTCGACAATCAACCCAACTTTTCTCGCGCTGTTTTTACCTCCCTGAAGTCTGAAATTCTGTGCCTAACGATTGCTCCCGTAAGTCTTTTCTCTCCGCGTTTCTTGGTTTGTTTGCCGGTGTTTTCCTGATCGGCAGGCTTGGCAAGAGACAGCCTGATGGCATGGCCCGCGCCCGTCGACAGACGGCCGGCTCGATAATACCCAGGCCCGCGCCGCGCACGGTGCCGAGAGATTCGGGGTTGGGCTGATCGCCCGGCCCGGCACCCAATTGTAGAAGTAGAGGCGTTTCCACTCATGTCGAAGGTCTTCCCGAAATGGTCCAATCGGCTTCCGCTCCTCATTGTCGTTTTCGTCTTCCTTGTTGCGGGCGCTGTGACCAGCGGGATCACCTATTATTTCACCCCGAAATACACACGGGTCGGATATGCTCCCGACCAACCCGTACCCTTTGATCACAGTCTCCATGCGGGCCAACTCGGTTTGGATTGCCGCTACTGCCACACCTATGTGGAAAAGTCGGCGCATTCCAATATCCCGACCGCCGAGACCTGCCTGAACTGTCACACCCAGATTCAGACGCAGAGCCAGCTGCTCAACTCCGTGCGGGAAAGCGTCAAGACGGGTGATCCCATCCCATGGGTTCGAATTCACCAGGCGCCCGACTACGTGTATTTTGACCACTCGGTCCATGTGAATCGCGGCGTCAGTTGTGTCTCCTGCCACGGGCAGGTGAATGAAATGCAGGTCGTGCGGCACGCGGAATCGCACAGCATGGCCTTCTGTCTGAACTGCCACCGGGCTCCGGAGAATCATATCCGCCCGATCGAGGAGGTTTACAATCTTGACTGGTCGGCCGGTTCGCAGGCGGAACAGGTCGCCCAGGGCCTGGAAAAGGTGGAGAACTGGAATATCAAACCGCCGCAGAGTTGCTCTGGTTGTCATCGATGAAAAGGATTCCTCAGCACCCGAAACCCTCTTTGGCGGAAACGACGGGCCCGCGTTATTGGCGCAGCTTGGATGAATTGTCTGCGACTCCGGAATTCCAGGAATACATGGAGCGGGAGTTCCCGGAAGGTGCCTCGGGAATGGATGGTGTCGATCGACGCCATTTCATGAAGATCATGGCGGCTTCCTTCGCGCTCGGAGGACTCGGTTTCTCGGGCTGCCGCCGACCGGAAACGCATTTTCTTCCCTACGCGAAATCACCGGAACACATCATACCGGGCGTTCCGATCCACTACGCATCGGCCCGACCGGTGCGCGGCGGCGCGATTCCCGTTGTGGTCGAAACGCATGAAGCGCGCCCGACCAAGATCGAAGGCAATCCTTCCTACGAGTCGTTTGGCGGGACGACCGATTTGCTCACGCAGGCCTCGGTCCTGGATCTCTACGATCCGGATCGCGCATCTGAGCATAGGTCTGCAGGACGATCCGTTTCCCGGGCCGAACTGGGTGATCTTCTGGCAGGGATCGGCGTTTCCCACGCCGAAGGGAAAGGCGCCGGACTTGCCTTCCTTGCCGAGCCGTCGACGTCACCGACCAGGTTGCGACTTGTGGCGGCCTTGCGTGAATCGATGCCGAAGTCGATCTGGGCTGAGTATGACCCAACCGGATCGGATGGCAGCGAGGCAGTCGCCACCCGCCTGTTTGGTCGCAGGTCGCGCCCCATTTACCACTACGGCAAGGCCGCTCGAATTCTCAGCCTTGAATCCGACTTTCTTCAGGAGGGTGGCGGGCAACTCAGAGCCGCTCGCGAGTTTTCCGATGGCCGTCGGGTGGAGAAGACCGGGGGCGAGATGAATCGACTCTACCAGATCGAAAGCCATCTGACCGTGACCGGGGGCATGGCTGACCATCGCCTTCGTCTGCCGAGTTCCCGAATGGCAGCGGTGGCGGCCCATCTGGCCGAAAGACTCGAGGTCAGGAATGCCGTTGCCGATCCGGAGACCGAGGGCGAAATCGGAGATGCCTTCGAATGGTTGGATGCCTGTGCGGAAGACCTTGCCGCCCATCGGGGTGAGAGCCTGGTGGTTGCGGGCCCGCATCTCCCCGATCAGGTTCACGCGCTCTGCTTCCTGATCAACAAGAGCCTCGGAAACGTGGGCGAGACGGTCGAGTTCGTCGAACTCCCGGAAACCGGCGCCGAGTCAATCGAGACGCTCGCGGCGGCGATCAGGGACGACGAGATCAGGACCCTCGTGATTCTGGAGGGCAATCCTGTCTATAACTGTGCGGTCGACATGGATTGGGCGACCGTCCAGAAATCGGTCGAAACGGTGATTCGGCTCGGATACCATGCCGACGAGACATCAGAACTGGCTGACACCCATATCGCCGGAGTCCACTATCTCGAAGCGTGGGGTGACGCACGGACCGAAGACGGCACCATAGTCCCGATCCAGCCGATGATCATGCCGCTCTTTGACGGGTTGACGGAGCTGGAAACGATCGGACGTATTCTCGGCCTGACCAATCCGGATTCCTACTCACTTGTGCGCGAAACGTTTGGGGAACGGGTTCCTGTGACGGACGAGTTTACCCGGGCCGATGCGGATCGGGTATTTCAGAAATTTCTCCATGACGGATTGATTGAGGGTACTCAGTACCCCAGGATCGAACGACCGATCCAGTCGGGCAAGGCCGAGGACATGGCCGGCAGGATCCGCCTTCCGAAAGCGCCGGATCGGGAGAATCTCGAAGCACGGTTTGTCGCCGACTACACGGTGGATGACGGACGCTTCGCAAATAACGGTTGGCTTCAGGAATGCCCGGATCCGATCTCAAAGCTCACGTGGGATAACGCCGTTCTGATCAGTCCGCGTCTGGCCGATGAATTGGGTATTGAACCGGGCAGGTCGATGGTCCAAGTGGCCCGCAAGGATCCCAACCCGGGTGAGGACGGACGCCTGAGGGCACCGGTGGTTGAGGTGGCGATCGGTGGACGCACGGTCCGTGGTCCGGCCGTGATCCAGCCCGGTCTTGATAATTACACGATCGTACTTCCTCTAGGTTATGGTCGCTCAAGGACTGGAAGGGTGGGGACCGGCGCCGGCTTCAATGCCTATTCGGTGCGCGGCTCGGGCAACCTCCATACAGCGAGTGGAGCGACTCTCTCGCTGACCGGTGAGACCTACGTTGTCGCGAATACCCAGGAGCATTGGTCGATGGAAGGTCGCGCCATCGTGCGAGAGGCCAATCTCGACGACTACCATGCCCATCCGGAATTCGTCGACCATCTCGGAATGGAGTCCCATACGCCCCCGGTCTACGGCAAGGACAAGAATCTGCCTCTGTCCGAACAGGTCGTCGACACACCAAAGGGGAACTCGCTCTACGAGCACCCGGTCTTCGATGGCACTCACCAATGGGGCATGACCATCGACCTGAACACCTGCACGGGCTGCAATGCCTGCGTGGTGGCCTGTCAGAGCGAGAATAATATCCCGATCGTCGGTCGCGACCAGGTCCGCCGGGGGCGTGAAATGCATTGGATCCGCCTCGATCGGTACTACTCCAGTGGATCCACCGACAATACGAAAATACCCGAAGATCCCCAGATCTCGATCCAGCCGATCAACTGCCAGCAGTGCGAGAACGCGACCTGCGAGATGGTCTGTCCGGTCAATGCGACCGTTCACGATTCGGAAGGCCTGAACGTAATGGCCTACAATCGCTGCGTCGGAACTCGCTACTGTGCCAATAACTGTCCCTACAAGGTGCGGCGGTTCAACTTCTTCGATTACCAGCAGCGCGAACTCGACAAACTCTACCAGGGCCCGCTCGGCCCGAAGGGCATGCCCGAGCTTCTCCAGATGGCGCAGAATCCGGATGTCTCCATCCGCATGCGCGGTGTGATGGAAAAGTGCACCTACTGCACCCAGCGCATCCAGAAGGCCAAGATCGATCGCAAGGTCCAGGCCCAGGACTCGCCCGATGTTGAGGTGCCGGACGGCACCTTCCAGGTCGCCTGCGAACAGGTCTGCCCGACCCGGTCGATTGTCTTCGGCAATGTCCTGGATTCGGAAAGTCATGTCTCGAAAATGAAGGAGTCGAGCCGCGACTACAGCCTTCTCGGATATCTGAACACCCGTCCCCGAACCACCTATCTGGCCAAACTCAGGAATCCCAATCCGGAGATGCCGGACAGCAACAGCATGCCCTTGAGCCGCGTAGAGTACGAAAACAAGAACCACGTGGGTGCCCCCGGTGAAGAACATGGCGGAGCCGGTGACCATGGTGATCACGAAATTGAAACGGATGGAGGGCGCCACGGATGAGTGAATCGACCGAAACTGCGGTGGGCGTTGCCGAAATACCGGCGGTGCTCAAGGAGATCAATCCGGCCGTGCTGAAGCGACCGGATCTGGTTGGGCACAATCGCAGCTTCAGCTGGATCACCGAGAAGATCTGCACCATCACCGAGGAAAAGACCCCGAAGTGGTGGTGGATCTGTTTCTGTGTGGCGGGCTTCATCGCTTCGTTCACCATCACGGGCCTGATCTACCAGGTGGGCACCGGCGTCGGTGTCTGGGGCCTGGCCAATCCCATGAATTGGGGATGGGCGATCGTCAATTTCGTTTTCTGGATCGGTATCGGGCATGCGGGTACGCTCATCTCCGCCATTCTCTGCCTGCTCAAGCAGAAGTGGCGCACTTCGATCAATCGCTCGGCCGAGGCCATGACCATATTCGCAGTGGTCTGCGCGGGTATTTTCCCCGTCTTCCACGTTGGCCGCGTCTGGTTTGCCTATTGGCTGTTTCCCTTTCCCAACGCCAATACCATCTGGCCGAATTTTCGCAGCCCGCTTCTCTGGGACGTGTTTGCGGTCTCAACTTACGCCACCGTTTCGGTCCTTTTCTGGTACGTGGGAATGATTCCGGATCTGGCCACTCTGCGCGACCGGGCAAAAAACAAGGTCCGGCAGGTTCTCTACGGTATCTTTTCCATGGGCTGGCGGGGATCCAACCGGCATTGGAACAACTACGAGATGATGTATCTGCTCCTGGCGGGTCTCGCCACGCCGCTCGTGCTCTCGGTGCACACCATCGTCTCCTTCGATTTCGCCGTGGCTCTGGTGCCCGGCTGGCATACCACTATTTTCCCGCCCTATTTTGTGGCCGGCGCCATCTTCTCGGGATTCGGCATGGTGCTGACCCTCATGCTGCCGCTTCGAGCCGTTTACAAACTCGATGACCTGATCACGCAGTACCACATCGATTGCATGTGCAAGATCACCCTGGCGACCGGCTCCATGGTTGGCTACGCCTACGCCATGGAGTTCTTCATCGCCTGGTACGGGTCAAATCCCTACGAGGGATTCGCCTTCGTCAATCGGGCCTTCGGTCCCTACGCCTGGGCCTACTGGATCATGATTTCGTGCAACGTGATCTCGCCGCAGCTCTTCTGGTTCAAGAAAGTGCGACGGAACACCGCCCTGGTCTGGGTGATCTCCATTTTTGTCAATGTCGGCATGTGGTTCGAGCGATTCGTGATCACCGTGACCTCCCTGGCCCGCGAATTCATGCCGTCCTCCTGGGGGTATTATTCACCGACTGTCGTCGATATTTTCACCTATGTCGGAACCTTCGGTGTCTTCTCCGTCCTCTTCCTGCTCTTCGTCCGTTTTCTCCCGATAATGGCCATGGCTGAAATCAAGGCCGTGTCACCACAGGCGGATCCACATCATGGTCATCAATGAGACGGAGATCCAAACTGAATCCTGCCATGACCAATAACTGCTACGGACTCATAGCCGCGTTCGACACCCCCGCCGACGTGATGCAGGCGGCGGAGAAGGTCCGGGACGCCGGTTACCAGCGCTGGGACGTGATCACGCCGTTTCCCGTTCACGGGCTGGACGGCGCCATGGGGCTCAAGCGTTCCCGCGTGCCTCGCTTCACCCTCGCGGGCGGTATCACCGGTTTCATTACCGGTATGTTGATGGTGGTCTATATGAACATGGTGGACTACCCGCTCATCGTCGGAGGCAAACCGCTTTTCAGCCCGATCTTTGCCTTCCCCGTCGCCTACGAACTCACCATTCTGTTTTCAGCTTTCGGCGCCATCATCGGCATGTTCCTGCTGAACAGGCTGCCCATGCATTACCATCCGGTGATGAATCGCGACCGGGTGGCCCAAGCCTCGGACAACCGCTTCTTCATCGTGCTCGAGAGCCGCGACCATCATTTCAAGAACGAATCCGCCCGGGAACTCCTCGCGGAGATCGGTGGCAAGGACATCGAGGAACTGGAGGACTGATATGCGTTACGCTTACCTTGTCTTCATCCTCCTCGTGGTCGCTGTCCTGTCCATTTTCGGTCTGCGGGGAACTCCGTTCAAGAGCCCTCCCGTGGAGATCTTCAACGACATGGACCGGCAGCCCAAATACAAGCCCCAGTCCGAGAGCGGGTTCTTCGCAGATGGTCGCACCGACCGGCCGGTGCCGGCCAATACGGTTCCCCGCGAAGGATATATCGAGGACATTCACCTGGCGACCGGCAGAACTGATTCCGGCGACTTCGCCCCGGGCTTTCCGGTCGAGGTCACCCGGGAGTTGATGGCCCGGGGCAGGGATCGCTACCAGATTTTCTGCACGCCTTGCCACGGTGCGCTCGGTGACGGAAACGGAATCACCCGCCAGTATGGCATGGCGGCCACGCCCTCCTATCACGACGATCGCTTGAGGGACATGAGCGAGGGCGAAATCTTCAACACCATCACCCACGGCAAGAATCTGATGGGCCGCTACGGCGACAAGATGCCGGTCGAAGACCGGTGGGCCGTCATCGCCTATGTCCGCGCACTTCAGCGTGCCCGGCAGGGTGTGGTCGATGATGTTCCACCCGCGAACCGATCGGAGCTCGGACTATGAGCAGCACCACCACCGTAAACGCTTCATCCCTCTCCTCCGCGGACCAGGGTACGACCTTTGGCAGGTGGGCTCTCATCGTGGGAGTGGTCGCACTGATCCTCAGCGCGGTCGGGTTCTTTCTTTCTCCCCACACGGTGGCGTCTTCCTGGCTGCTCGCCGTGATCTTCTGGACGTCGATGGCGATCGGGATGCTTTTCCTGATCATGATCCACCATATCTTTGATGCCGGATGGTCCACTGTTCTGCGACGTCCGCTCGAACATGCGGTTTCGGTTTTTCCCTGGCTGGCGGCTCTCTTCTTTCCCCTTGTCGCGCTATCGGTGCTCTATGATCCGAGCCTGCTGTGGAAATGGATGGATCCCAGTTACGATCTTTCCACAATCGGGGGGCATGGCACGATCGGGGATGATGTTCTCTGGGCGAAGAAATCGGGCTATCTCAGTCAGACCTTCTTCACGGTCAGATACATCTTCTACTTCGGCGCCTTCACCCTTCTCGCGAGCCGTTTCCGCTTTCACTCCTTTGCCCAGGATAGGGATGGAGAGGCGGCCCATACTCACAGCATGCGCAAATGGGCGGCCTTCGGCATCCCCCTGACTGCTCTCTGCGCGACCTTCGCGTCCATCGATTGGATCAAGAGTCTCGATTACCACTGGTTTTCCACCATGTTCGGCGTGTGGTTTTTCGCGAGTTCGATGCGAATCGCCCTGGCCGGAACCGTTCTCATTTCGCTGCTCCTGGTAAAACAGGGCATGTTCAAAGGCATCCTCAGCCAGGCACACCTCTACGACCTCGGGAAGATCATGTTGGCCTTCACCGTGTTCTGGGGCTATATCAGCTTTTCCCAGTATTTCCTCATCTGGAATGCGAACATACCCGAGGAGACTTTCTGGTATGTCCTTCGCGAAGGCGGAAACTGGTGGTATGTCGGTCTCTTCCTGATTTTCGGCCATTTCCTTTTTCCTTTCCTCTATCTGCTCGGGTATCGAAACAAGGTCCTTTACGGGCGGATTGCTTTCATCAGTGCGTGGTTCCTCCTGGCACAACTGGTGGACTTCTACTACAATATCATGCCCTATAAAAAGGACGAGTTGGGCGATTCCCTTCCCTTCTCCGTGTCCGTATGGGATATCACCTCGCTCGTCGCCGTCGGTGGTATCTGTGCCTGGGTATTCTCCAACAGCCTCGGCCGGTCGAAAATCATACCGGTGAGAGATCCGCGTATTCTCGAATCAGTGCATCACCATGAGTGACCGCAGGGCCAACCCATCTTTCCTGAATCAGGGCGTCTCGATCGTCGCCATACTCGGCTGCTTCCTGGTTTTCGGTCTGCTTCTCTGCCTGACCTACATACCGAACAAGCCGGAAGGCTTTCCGGTGGGCTCAGTGCCGCCGGAGGAACGAGCGGCGCGGTTGAGTGAGTTGCGGGCGGAGGAATCCCTGATGGCCACCGGATACAGTTGGATCGACCAGGATAAGGGAGTCGTGTCCCTGCCGATCGATCGAGCGATGGAATTGACCCGGCAGGAACTGAGCGGCCAATCGTCCGAATGATCTCCATGATCCTGCACAAGTAACATGAGTGACACGTCCAACCAGCCCACTGCAGATCCGAAGGTGTCGGGCGCCACCGAAGGCGTCGGACGCAGTGCGATCGATCAATCCATTCGAATACCGGTACTCGTCCTGGCCGGCGCCGGCCTGCTCTGGCTTGTCTGGGGCACTGTCCTGGCGCTGATCGCCTCGTTCAAACTGCATACCCCGGGTTTTTTCGGTGAGATTGAGTGGCTGACCTACGGCCGGGTGATGCCCGCCAGCGTGAATGCCCTCGTCTATGGTTGGGGGGTCAATGCGGCATTGGCCGTCACCATCTGGTTGATGGCCCGGCTCAGCCGTTCCGAACTCAGGCACGGCGGTATCCTGATCACCGCGGCAATCTTCTGGAACGCGGGAGTGGACGTCGGCCATTGGGGTATCCTGATCGGGTATTCCACGTCGGTTGAGTGGCTCGAGATGCCGGCTTATGTCACACCTCTCCTCCTGGTCGCTTATATCATGATGGGTGTGTGGGGAGTCCTGGTCTTTCGCTATCGCCGGAATCCGCATACCTATGTGTCCCAGTGGTTCCTTCTGGCGGCCCTGTTTTCCTTTCCCTGGATCTACTCCGTCGCCCAGATCATGCTGGTCTTCGCGCCGGTTCGCGGGACGGTCCAGGCGGTCATCAACGCCTGGTATGTGCAGAATCTGATCTGGCTCTGGTTTACGCCGATTGGATTGGCGGCCGCCTATTACTTTATCCCCAAGGTTCTCGGCCGCCCCATCCATAGCTACCCTCAGGCCGTTCTGGCCTTCTGGTCGCTGATCGTTGTCGCCGGTTGGTCGGGCATGGCCCGGTTGGTCGGGGGACCCGTTCCTGCCTGGATCATCTCCAGTGGTGTGGTGACGGGCATTCTGCTGCTCATCCCCATCGTGATCACGGCCATCAACCTGCATATGACTGTCATGGGCAATGTGCGCGAGGTCTGGAACAGCCCGACCTTGCGCTTTGTCGTTTTTGGCGGAATCGCCTTCACTGCGGCAGGCCTGATCGGCTCGATCACATCTTTGCGCACTTTGGGCGTGACCACCCAGTTGACCCACTTTACTTCCGGCCTTACCCACCTCGGATTCTACGGATTCTTCACCATGGTGATGTTCGGCAGCCTGTATTTTGTGGTCCCGAGGCTCCTTGACAAGGAATGGCCCTCCGCCTCGCTGATCAGTCTTCACTTCTGGTGTTGCGCGCTGGGCACCGCAATCGTCGTCGGCAGTCTGTTCATCGGCGGGATCAATCAGGGGCTCCAGATGAATGACGCCGGTGCGTATCCGGAATTCATCGACATCGTCCGCAATACCCTGCCTTACCTGCTCTCCAGAACGGTCGGTGTTATTCTGATCACCCTTGGACAATTGGCTTTCTTCACCAGTTTCGTCTGGATCCTCCTTCGGCCGCGAACCGGCAAAGTGACAGACCCGACCCTGTTCGATTCTTCGTCAGCCCTCAAGTCCTTCGCGCCATGAACAACGGTCCGCTGATTTTCTTCGGTATCTTCCTTTCCCTCGCCCTGTCCTGGCTGGGCTTGGTGGTCGCAAACAATGTGGATGCAGATTTTGGCGGCCTCGGACCCCATATGGATGAAGCCACCGGTATGACCGTGCCGGCACAGATGCCGGGACTCGCCCGGCAGGGTCTGCGGGTATACCAGGACCTTGGTTGTGCCACCTGTCACACCCAGCAGGTGCGGCGGGAGGGCTTCGGCGCCGATGTTGAGCGCGGGTGGGGTTCGCGGCAGAGCGTGGCGCGCGATTACATTCAACAATCCCGTGTTATGATCGGATCACTGAGAATCGGACCGGACCTCATGAATGTGGGCGAACGGATTCCGCTGCCGGAATGGCATCACCAGCACCTCTACGACCCACAGGTCAACACACCGGGCTCCATTATGCCTTCTCATGCCTTTCTCTATGAAATCCGCAAGGTGAAGGGAACGCCTTCGCCCAACCGGGTGCCGGTTCGGGGTGAGCGTGCGCCCCCCGATGGTTACGAAGTCGTATCGAGTTACCGGTCGCAAGCCCTGGTGGCCTATATGCTCAGCCTGAAAACGCCCTACGACCTGCCGGAAGCGGGATCATCCGATGAGTGATCCAAGATCAGAGAATTCCAACCTCCCCGATGTATCTGACGTTCCGGGACAGGACGGGCTTTCAGATGACAGCCTGCAGAGCGTCCATGCCCAGATGCTGCGGGAAAAGCCGGAGCCCAAGGATGGTTTTTCGCCCATACCCATTCTTCTCCTCCTTATCTTCAGCGGTCTGATCGTTTTCGGGGGGATTTACATGGCCAGGTATTCCGCCGGTTTCAACGCCCTGGCGTTCAATGAAACCGTGCGCCCCGATGATGTGGGAGAGGGTGGAGAGGGAGAAGCTCCGCCGGCGCCTGATCCGCTCGTTGTGGGTAAGCGGCTCTATACCCAGAACTGCGTGGCCTGCCACCAGGCGACCGGTCAGGGACTGCCCGGAGTCTTTCCGCCATTGGTCGCTTCGGAATGGGTTCTCGGGTCCGAACAGAGTCCGATACGCGTCGTTCTCCATGGTCTGGGGGGCGAGATCGAGGTGCTCGGTGTCTCCTACAACAGCATCATGCCGGCTTTCGGTCCGTCCACCCTCAATTGGGGCGACGGCGATATCGCGGCCGTTCTCAGCTATATCCGTCAGGAATGGGGCAATGCCGCCGATCCGGTCTCTCCGGAAACCGTAGCGGCGGTGAGGGCCGAAACCGCAGATCGAACCACGGCCTGGACCGCGGCTGAGCTGGACGCTTTCAAGTAAGGGCACTCAATTCGAGACTGACATTCTCCAATTGACCAAAGTGCCCGCAAAGGGCTGCTGCCCTTGTCAACCTTCGGGCCTGGCTCTGTGACCAGAGAGCCGGGTCGACCACGGTCAGCCTTTTGATAGTTCTTCTGACCTATTCTTTGCCGCTAGAACCGCCTTATTGATCATTGTGCGAAACTGGCCCTTCTCCAGCTGCTCAAGGGCCGCCACGGTGGTTCCATTGGGCGAGGTGACCTCGTCGCGAAGGGTTTCGGGGTCCTGCTCGAGCCGCGCCAGCAGGCGGGCTGAGCCCAACACGGTCTCGAGGGCGAGCTTATAGGCGACCTCCCGGTCCAGTCCCGCTTCACACCCCGCATTCCGCAACGCAGCGACAAACTCAAATACATAGGCCGGACCACTGCCACTCACCGCGGTCACCGCATCCATGTCCCTCTCGGTGACCGGAACCGAAGTTCCCATCGAAGAGAGGAGATCGTCGACCAGGCGAAGGTCGCCGGGCTCCAGGGTATCCCGCGCGCAGAAGGCGGTGATGCCTGCACCGATGCGGGCGGGCGTGTTCGGCATGGTCCGAACGATATTGCGTGCTCTTGGAAAGACCTCTTCGAGGCGGCTCAGTGGCGTCCCCGCGAGAACGCTGATCACGAGGTTTCCGTGAGTGCTTTCCGCGACCGAAGGGTCGAGAGAAGCCAGCTGCTGGGGTTTGATCGCCAGCACCACGGTGTCTGACTCCTCAAGGAGTCCCGTGGTTGATTCGAACAGTCGCACCTGAAGCTGGTCTGATACACCGGGCGCAGTCCCATCCGACAGGCTGGTGCACCCGATTTCGCCCGGAGGGCAGGTGCCCTTTTTGACCAGGGCTTCCATTATGGCGGATCCCAATCGTCCTGCGCCGATGAAAGCATAACGCATCACAGAGAGCCCTCCTTGGGTATCGGCAGATGGAAAAACGCAACCGTCCCGCCTCCGGGAGCGTCGCCGACTTCGAGGTCGCCGCCGAGATTCCGGATGGAATGCCGGGCCACGGTCAGTCCCATTCCGACCCCCACGGTTCGTTTGCTGCTGATGAAGGCGTCGAAGATGTGGTCGCGGATGTCCTCGGGAATACCCTGGCCGCGGTCGGTGATTCTAAACTCGATCACGGCGTCCCCGTCATCGCGTTCCGCTGGTTTGGCCTGCAGGGTGACCGGGCGGTTTTTTTCCTCCGTGCCGTAGCTTTCGATCGCATTGAAGAGGAGCTTGACCACCGATTCCTCGAAAACCTCAATATTCGAATCGATCATGGCGCCGGTCGCTTCGTTGATCACCTCGACTGAGGTGGGCGATCCAATCTCCGTCTCAAAGCGCGCGACTGCCTTTTCGATGGCATTAGACACGGAGATCGGGCTCAACGGGGGCCGTGAGCGGGTGGATACGGAGGTCAACTGCTTGATGATTTCAATCATCCGCTGGACCGCGACGTCGACCCGGTCGATGCTCTTTCGCGCGGAATCCGGGTTGTCGAGGTTTGTTTTGGCCAGATCGAGATAGCCCACGACCACGCCCAGAAGATTGTTCAGGTTGTGTGCGATGCCCTGGGTGATCGCACCGATTGCTGCCGTCCGCCTCGCATCCCCAAGACGGGTCTGAAGGTCGATGTTTTCACGGTTGACGGCTTGAAATCGAAGCTGCGTCTGAACCCGGGCCAGAGTCTCGTCCAGGTCAATCGGTTTTGTCAGGTAATCGACCGCGCCTGACTCAAGACCCTCCAGTTTTCCTTTCTTGGTCGTTTCCGCGGTGATAAAAATAACGGGTATGGCCCTGGTGGCCTCTCGGCGCTTCAATTCCTGGCAGACCTGAAACCCGTCCATGTCGGGCATCATGACGTCCAGGAGGATGAGGTCGGGCAGCTTCTGCTCGACCTTCTGCAGGCACTCATGGCCGTCTTCGGCGGAGACGACATCCATGTCCTCCTTTTCCAGTTTTTTCCTGAGGAGCCGGATGTTGATCGGCTGGTCGTCGACGACCATGATGAGAGGCTTTTCTGCCACGGTGTTGATGTCCGGTTTGATGATCGTTGATCGGTCAGGGCTGCGGGGCAAATCTGAGTGACTCGACCTGGACGATGATTATTTTCGAGCCCTCGGGTTTTCTGGGAACCCCGAATACGTTCACTTTCTGGCCGAGGAATCTTTCCACCGGTTCGGTGGTCAGAAGATTTTGGATCTCCAAGTAGGCCAGGACGCGTCCCTGACCGTCGATCAACTGGAAATTCTGTTTGGGTCCGCGACCGAAGATCCGACGAGTGCGTTCCAGACGGCCGCTGAACAGACGGGGCGGCATGGCCCGACTCGGGGTCGGGGTCAGCACCGGGGGCAGGGGTGCCGGACCGGGGTCAATCGTGGAGCTTTCGACCTCAGTCTCGATTTCCGTCGGTGCGGGTGCACTCTCGTCCGGTTCCGGAACTTCTCCCGGCATGGGTATGGCCACATACCCACCGATGGTTTTCCGAATGACGATTCGAGCCCATTCACCGGTGACACTGATCACTTCGGCTTCGTCCCCGGCTCCCATGAAAACGAGCATTTCGGCGTCATGGGAAGGTTCCAGGTAGACGGTGGCCCCGGTGCCCACCGTGAAATCCTTCAGGATGTCATCATTGCTGACATAGCCCTGGTAGGAGCCCAGGAGGCGGATGGCCCACCAGCCCTCGGGAGCCGGGTCCATCTCCGGTGGGAGGGTTTCGTCCGTCAGGGGCGTGAGTTCGGAACCGGCGTCCAGGGTCAGGATGACCGGAGCGTCGGCAGAGGGATTCAGCTGCATCTCGGCGGTGTTTTCCAGGGTTTCCGCCTGGAGAAAGGCCGGGATCGTGAGCAGGAAGAAAAGGCGGGTTCGTGCGTTCATGACATTCCCTTCAATCGGATTTCTGATCGATGTGGAGAAGTTGGTTGATCTCCTTCATAGTGAGCACCTTTACACCACGTAAAGGAAAACCACGAAGCGAAAATGAACCAATCTGCTGACGCCGCAGTCGTTTCACGGTGTATCCAAGGGTGTTGAAAAGGCGCCGGATCTCGCGTTTCTTGCCGTGGTGCATCCGGACATCGATCCGGGTTGAAGATGACATCTCGGTGGATCCGATGATCCTTGCCTGCTCAACCTTCAATAGTTCCCCATCGACGGTGACGCCTCTGCGCAGCAACCCGACCTTTCCGGCCGGAAAGGGGTGGTCGAGAGTGACCCGGTATTGTTTTACGATCAGTCCCGACGGGTGCATCAAGCGGTTGGCCAGGTTGCCGTCCGAAGTCAGGATCACGAGCCCCTCGCTGTCCTTGTCAAGTCGCCCGGCGCAAAGCAGGCGGCGTTTGCGCAGGGTTTTGGGGAGGAGATCGTAGACTGTATTTGAGTTGTGGGGATCGCGGTGGCTGCAGATCAGTCCGGTCGGTTTATTGACCGCCAGAGTGAGGTCTTCGACGGCTTTGAGACGGACGATTCGGTTGCCGACCTTGACCGTGTCTTCCCCGGGGGTAACCCGTCGGCCGGGTTCTGCGACGTGTCCGTTGACGCGGACGCGACCTTCCAGCACCAGTGCATCGGCTTCCCGACGAGAGCAATAGCCCTGTTCGGCCAGGTATTTTTGGAGTCGAATCTCGGGGGACATTATTTGGGAAAAATGGAGTTTGCACGGCGTTTCCGACCCGATTGGTGATGCCGTGCTTTCGTGACTAAAGAAGAACTTGTAAACAGACTTTCTTCGCTCATAACAGTCTCGAATTAATCAATGTGCCATTATGTCAGATGTATCTGAGGTTTTAGTTTACAATAAAGACAATCCGTTTCCGGCGGTTATCTCCGAAAACAGGATCCTGAACAAGGAGGGTTCAGACAAGGACACCCGCCATGTGGTTGTTAATGTTGCAGGTATTGGCCACCGCTACAATATCGGCGACTCGCTCGGTGTGTTTGCGACCAATGAAAGAGCAAAGGTGGACGCGATTCTGGCCTGTTGCGGATTCACTGGAGATGAAAGGGTGATCCTGCCCAAGGTTGAGGGCAAGGTTCGGATTGCGGACGCGTTGTCGAGCAACCTGACCCTGTCCCAACCAGCCAGGAAATTTCTTGATTCCCTGCGCGGGAAGGTGACCGACGATGATGAGCGCGTCCATCTCGAGACTCTGACCGATCCGGAAAACCGTGATGAGATGAAGGAATACCTGCTCAATCGGGAATTTCACGATATCCTGGAGGAACACCCAAGCGCGCGCTTCGACCCGCAGGAACTGGTCGGTCAGATGAGGAGGCTCAATCCCAGGCTCTATTCGATCGCTTCATCGAGCCTCGTTTTTCCCGAAGAGGTTCACCTGACGGTGGCTCCGGTGCGGTATACGACCAACGATCGGGAGCGCCGTGGAGTCTGTTCAACCTTCCTTTCGGATCGCGCCGAATTGAGTTCCACCAAGGTTCCGGTTTTCGTGTCCCACTCGCATTTTGGGCTGCCCGAAGATGACGACACCGACATTATCATGGTCGGTCCCGGCACGGGAATCGCCCCCTTCAGGGCATTTCTCCAGGAACGCGAAAAAAAAGGAGCCAAGGGGAGAAATTGGCTCTTCTTCGGGGACCGGAGCGAAGCCACCGACTATCTCTACGGCGACGAGTTCGAAGCCTGGCTTTCGTCTGGCCTGCTCCATCGGGTCGACCTGGCGTTTTCCCGCGACCAGGATTACAAGATCTACGTTCAGGACCGTATTCGCGAACAGGCCGCCGAACTGTGGGCCTGGATCCGGGACGGTGCCTGTCTCTATGTCTGTGGTGATGCCAAGAGGATGGCCAAAGATGTGGACAACGCTCTCCGAGATCTTTTGATGAAGGAGGGTGGCATGAGTGAAACCGAAGCCGCCGATATGATCAAAGTGATGAAGAAGGAACGGCGTTATCAGCGCGATATCTATTGAGTTCTGCCATGGGATTAACATTTGAAAATCGCACCGCGGTCGTGACCGGCGCCGGTCGGGGGATTGGCAAGGCCATCGCCGAGACACTTGCGTCCCACGGGGTCGAGGTGGTTTGCGTGAGCCGAACTTCGGAGACATGCACCGCCGTGGCGGAGGGTATCGTTCAGTCCGGTGGGCGGGCACGGGCCGTTCCGGTCGATGTCGGTGATGGCGCCGCCGTTCAGGCCGCCTCAGAGGATCTTCTTTCCGATTATGGAACCATCGATATCCTGGTCAATAATGCGGGCATCACCCGGGACGGACTCCTTTTTCGAATGTCGGATGACGACTGGCAGGACGTGATTCAGACCAATCTGACCAGCTGTTTTTACTGGGTGCGCGGGTTGGGTCGTTCCATGACGCGCAAGCGCTGGGGCCGGATTGTCAATATCAGCTCGGTGGCAGGTATCGCGGGCAATGCCGGTCAGACCAATTATGCGGCCGCCAAGGCGGGCATGATCGGATTGACCAAGAGCCTGGCCCGCGAGTTCGCCTCCCGGTCCGTCACTGCCAACGCGGTCGCACCGGGCTTCATAAAGACCGATATGACAGCTGCTTTTACCGGGGATCTGGCGGATAAGGTCCTTGGAGGGATACCTTTGAAACGGTTCGGAGGATCCCTGGATGTTGCCAATATGGTGGCTTACCTCTGTTCGGAGGAGGCCAATTATGTGACGGGGCAGGTTTTTACCGTTGACGGCGGCATGGTGATGTGATCCCAAGAACAACCCTTCAATTACTTCAGCAAGATTATGGCCGACCAGAAAACTATCGAACAGCGGGTTAAGGAAATCATCGTTAACCAGTTGAATGTTAACGAAGAGCAGATAACTCCGGAAGCTTCCTTCCTCGATGACTTGGGTGCCGATTCACTCGACACCGTCGAGTTGATCATGGCGTTCGAAGAGGAATTCAAAGACGAGATCAATGGTGAAATCCCCGAATCGGACGCTGAGAAGCTCCAGACGGTTGGGGATGTCATCAAGTATATCGACGAGAAATCCCCCGCATCCTGACGAATACCACCCCTAGTCCCTAGTCCCGAGGCTCTGCTCACGGGCCTTTGTAGGCCTATCGAGCAGAGCTTTTTTCATGGAAAATCCAGGAGACAGACGCCGGGTTGTGGTGACGGGCTTGGGAGTGATGACCTCATTGGGTCAGGATGTGGATACATTCTGGGGCAATATCCTGGCCGGGACGTCCGGGATTGGACGGGTCCAAGCATTTGACACCACGGACTACACCTGCCGGATAGCCGCCGAGGTCAGCGATTTCGACGCCACCCGGTACATGCCGCCGAAAGAGGTTCGGCGCAACGATCGCTACACCCATTTTGCGGTGGCTGCCACCGGGCGGGCGGTCGAGAATGCCGGACTGGACACCTCAAAGGTGGATTCCAACCGGTTCGGGGTCTTTATCGGGTCTGGAATCGGAGGCATGTGGACGATCGAGAATCAATCGCGTATTCTCTTCGAGCGCGGCCCACGCAGGATTTCGCCTTTTATGATCCCATCGCTGATCGCCAATATGGCGAGTGGGATCGTCGCGATCGAGTTGGGTGCGCGGGGCCCGAATTTCTCCATCGTCAGCGCATGTGCCACTGCCACCCATTGCATCGGCGAAGCCCTTCGAACCCTGCGTTCCGGTGATGCCGACATCATGGTCGCAGGCGGTAGTGAGGCTGCGATCACCCCGCTTGGTTTTGCCGGTTTCTGTGCCATGAAGGCCATGAGTACCCGAAACGACGCCCCGTCCCGGGCCAGTCGACCATTCGACAAGGGCCGCGATGGTTTTATCATGGGAGAAGGATCCGGAATACTCGTGCTCGAAACCCTCGAACACGCTCGGGCCCGCGGCGCACGTATTTATTGTGAGATCAGCGGCTATGGTTGTTCCTGTGATGCCTTTCACATAACCCAGCCCGATCCGGAAGGTCGTGGGTTGTCGCTCTCCATGACCATGGCGATTAAGAACTCGGGCATCGCGGTCGAGGAGATCGATTATATCAACGCACACGGAACGTCGACGCCCTACAACGACAAGTTTGAGACCATGGCGGTCAAGAACGTTCTCGGGGACCACGCTTACAGGATAAAGATGAGCTCGACCAAATCGATGACCGGACACCTCCTGGGAGCCGCCGGAGGCATCGAGGCCGCCATCTGTGCCAAGACAATTGAAACCGGCGAGATCGCTCCGACCATCAATTACGAAAATCCGGATCCCGAGTGCGATCTGGATTATGTTCCGAACACGAAGCAGTCAGGCACGATCAAAACTGTGCTGAGCAATAATCTCGGATTCGGAGGACAGAACGCCACGCTCGTCTTCAACGCGATCTGAGCGATCGGGCGTACCATCGCTCCCATCCCGCCTGCGGGATTGCATCATTTTCGGGACAATACAGAGATGTCCCCAGACATTATGGACAGAACCCTCATCATTTTCAAACCCGACTGCATGAAGCAGGGCCACGTTGGCCAGGTGCTCGCTCGATTCGAGAGCGCGGGATTTAAGATCGTCGGTTGCAGGATGACGCAGCTGACGTCCGCTTTGCTGCGCGAACACTATGCTCACGTCGCCGACCTGCCGTTCTATCCGGAAATCGAGAACTTCATGAGTTCGGAGCCGGTGATTGCGATGGCGCTCGAAGGCGAGGGGGTCGTGGACAAGGTCCGGGGCCTGCTTGGGCCGACCGATTCAAGCAAGGCTGAGAAAGGGACGATCCGAGGCGATTTCGGAAAGGATGTCATGGTCAACGTGGTCCATGCCTCCGACAGTCCTGAAAATGCCGAAATCGAGCTCAATCGTTTCTTCAGCCCGGGCGAACTCTACTGATCCGGCAGAATTGGGATAGCCTTCTAATAAAACACCGCCCGATCCAGGCTTCGGTATTGGATGGCCTCGAGCAGGTGTGACTGTTCGATCATCTCGCTGCCGGCAAGGTCCGCGATGGTCCGGGCGACTTTCAGAATGCGATCGTAGGCCCGTGCAGAGAGCGACAGTTGCTCCATGGCCTGTTGCAGGAGATCCCCGAGCGCATCGGTGACATGACAGTGCGCACGGATCTCACGCTGCGACATTCTCGCATTGCAACTTGTGTTCATCGATTGGAATCGGTTCCGCTGGACGTCACGGGCTTCTTCCACCCGGGTCCGGATAGTCGTTGAGCTTTCCCCCAGTTCTTCCCGTCGCAACTCACCTATGCCGAGGGCCGGCGCCTCGATGTGGATGTCGATGCGATCGAGTAACGGTCCGCTGATCCTGGCCCGGTAGCGTTGGATCTGGCTGGGTGAGCACCGGCATTCACGCTTGGAGTCTCCCAGATAGCCGCACGGACAGGGGTTCATCGCGGCAACCAGCATGAAACTGCACGGCAGGTCGACTTTGCCGGCGCTTCTTGAAATGCTGACCGATCCCTCTTCCAGGGGTTGTCGCAATACTTCGAGAGCCGACCGCTTGAATTCGGGGAGCTCGTCCAGAAAAAGAACGCCGTTGTGGGCGAGTGATATCTCCCCGGGCCCGGGTATGGTGCCGCCACCCAGAAGGCCTACATCGCTGATCGTATGATGAGGCGAACGAAAGGGACGCGTCATGAACGGGACTTCACCGTCGAGTGTGCGTCCCGCCGCGGAATGAATGCGAAGCACGTCGAGAAATTCGTCGAGTTCGGGGTCCGGCATGATGGTCGGAACGCGCTTTGCAATCATCGACTTTCCGGACCCGGGCGGACCGATCATCAACAGATTGTGCCCACCGGCCACCGCTACCTCAACCGCTCGTCGAACCGCGGCCTGGCCTTTGATCTCTGAGAAATTCAACCCGTTATCATCAGCAGTGTCTCTTCGAAGTGGTCGCGGCTCAAGGGGCCTCAACGCCAGTTCCCCCTCGAGGAAGCGGACTGCCTGATCGAGCGATTCCACAGGATAAACAGGGATACCGTTGACCAGGGCGGCCTCGCGGGCCGAAACCGGTGGCAGAAGAATCCCTTTCAATCCCTGTTTCTTTGCGAGCTGAGCCATGGCCAGGCCGCCACGCACCGGCCGGGTGGTACCCGAAAGGCCGAGTTCTCCCGCCAACATGAAACGTTGCAGGCGCTCCACCGCAGCGAATTGACCGGTCGCGGCGAGGATGCCTACTGCGATAGGCAGGTCGTAGATGGGGCCTTCCTTCTTGAGGTCGCCAGGGGCCAGATTGATCGTTGTGCGTAATCGCGGAGGGTCGAAGTTCGAATTCGTCAGCGCCGAGAAGACTCGATCATCCGACTCTTTGACCGCCGCATCGGGCAGCCCCACCAGGATCAGGCGTGGATCCCCGGATTGTCCCCCATTGACCTCTACCGTGACCGGGACGGCGTCGATGCCTTTGAGGGCGGCTGATGAAACGGTGGCGAGCGACATCCGGGAAGAGAGCCAATCGATCCGCTGGACGGGTGTCAATGGAGATAGGGTTCATCCGTTCACTATTCCAGCGATCTTGATTGGATTGTTCGCTGTTATCCAACCTTCCAACCTTCCAGCCTTCCTGCTTAGACTCTTCCATCTCCATCCATCTTACATCTTACAGCTTACATCTTACATCGCTTTGATCCTCGGACTCACAGGCAATCTGGGTTGCGGCAAGTCAACGGCGGGACGCCTTTTTGCCGAGCGGGGCTTTGCGCGTATCGATTGTGACGAGATCGTCCGCGACCTTCTGATCGGGGATGGAGAGGTGCTCGAGGAGATCCGTGACAGGTTTGGCCCGGATGTCTTCGACGCTGCGGGCGGAGTGGATCGAAAGCGACTCGGAGCGATCGTTTTCGCCGACCCGAAACGGTTGGATGTACTGGAAAAGATCCTCCATCCAAGGGTTTCGAAACAATGGCGTGGCGAGGTGGAGGCAGAACCGGATTCAAGGTGGGTGGTCGAAATCCCGCTGCTATTTGAGAAAAACCTCCAGAAATGGGTTGATTTCACGATATGTCTTGCCTGTGATCGTCGAGTCCAGCTCGAGAGGCTCACCCAACGCAGGATGACACCTCAAGAGGCCGATCAACGTATCGCCGTGCAGCTGCCGCTGATCCGGAAGATGGAATTGGCGGATTTCGTCCTTCTGAATAACGGCGGTCTCTCTTTCCTCTCCGACCAGGTTGACTGGTTGATCCGAACCCAACACCTTTAACTGATCCCACGCCCATCCCGATGGGTGCGATGCTCGAGTCGTTTCGAATCGGACTTTTCCGATCGGGATGATGTGCATCGAAAAGCGAAGAATGGCTACTGAAACCGAACCGCGAGAAGCGGACAACCCTCCGGAGGCAAGGCCTTCCGACAGGACGGAAGCGAAACCAAACGTCCGGCGGACGAACCGACGCACGACGCGCAAGACGGCCGACACAGAGAAGTCGGATGCCTCGTCCGATGCGAAGGGAAAAGCGCCTGAGGCAGAGGCGGTCAAACCGGGCGGGTCGGAAGTGGCCGATCCCACCCCTGTTTCCGAAGGCGGCAAGGGTATCCCCCGTCGATCGTCCGATGGTGCCGATCGCGACGATCGTGATCGTGCGTCCGCTGCTCGTGAGCGGGGGGATGCGGGCGATGAGAGGAGCAGTCACCGGGGATCCGACCGCCGAGGCCGGCGAGGAGACTCCCAGGGCGGATTTCGGAAAAAGGGCAAGAAAGGACCCAAGAAGGGCAGGGGACGGGCGCGAAGTGAAACACCCGGGTGGATTCAGCCGCTGCCGCCGGGCGAGATCATTCAGATCTTTGGCGATATGCCGGATCTCTCCCTCTACACTGACCTTGAGGTTCTGGCCTCGAAGGCTGCGGATCATCTGTCGTTGACTGGGGCGACCCTCAACGGCAATGCCGCGTTCCTGTTCAATTTCATCCGTGAAAAGAACATCCCCGTTATCGA
>QNAI01000010.1 GCA_003641745.1 Verrucomicrobiota bacterium
CTATGTAGGAACTATGTAGGTGCTACATAGTTCCTACATAGCACAAGTGACTGGACGGTCAAAGTCAGGTGTGCTTTTCTACCGTGACCGAATGGGTCGGGTCGGATTGGCTCTGAGTCAGGGAGGGTTCAGGAGGGAACATACCTGGTTTTTGGGGCACGGCAGCATCCTCCGTCCCATTTTTTGGGAAGGCCCCACGGTAAGCGGATTCCCTTCACAGGCGTGCTTGACCTTGCGGTTCAGGACCACCTTTGCCCACTTTGGTCAGCTCGATACTTCACCCTCGCCATGGCTGAAGCGGTTGAATTAACGTGGCGGGACCATGGCTTCTGAGTCTGAGAAGAAAAAACTACGTCCGAGAATCGTTGTGGTCGGCAGTTCGAACACCGACCTTGTGGTATTGGTGGAACGGCTCCCAAACCCCGGCGAAACCCTCCTGGGTGGCGGGTTCAAGCAGTATGCCGGGGGCAAGGGGGCCAACCAGGCGGTGGCCGCTGCCCGGGCCGGGGCGCGGGTCGCCTTCGTCGGGCGCTGCGGGGCCGATGATCTTGGGGCAAAGACCTGCATGGGGCTGCACCGTGAAGGTATCAATTTGAGTTATTTCGTGGAGGACGAGTCCCGTTCGAGCGGGGTCGCCCTGATCATGATCGGCGGGCGTGAAAGTGAGAATCTCATCGTCGTAGCCCAGTCCGCAAACGACGGAGTAGGGCGGTCGGATGTGATGGCGGCATCGGATACCATACGCCTGGCCGGGGCGGTGGTGGCTCAACTCGAGGTTCCCCTTGAGGCGGTCGAGACCGCGGCGGAACTGGCCCGTGAAACGGGGATCCCGTTCATCCTCAATCCCGCTCCGGCGCGCGAATTGCCGGCAGGGCTCCTGAACAAGGTCGATGTATTGGTGCCCAATCGTCACGAGGTCAGTCTTCTGGCCGGCAAGGACGACGTGGATGAGGCGGCTGAGGAACTCCTGAAGCGTGGTTGCCGCGAGGTGGTGGTCACCCTCGGTGGTCAGGGGGTCCAGATCTATAATTCCGGCGGCCGGGTGGATGTTCCCGCTGTCAAGGTTGATGCGGTCGATACGGTTGGAGCCGGCGATTGTTTTACAGGCTGGCTTGCAGTGGGGATCGCCGAAGGCTTGTCAATGGAGGCGTCCGTCAGGCAGGCCGTGAAGGCTGCGGCCATCAGCGTGACCCGAGAGGGCGCACAACCTTCCATGCCGAAACGAGATGAAGTCTGAAACCGGACCGGACCTGCTGAGCAAGGACTACCTGCTGGGCCGTTTTCTCGACTACGTGCAGATCGCTACCCGGAGCGATCCTGATTCGCCGGGTATCCCTTCGACTCCCGGGCAGTGGGATCTGCTCAACCGGCTGGTCGAGGACCTGAAGGCGATCGGGGTCGAGGATGTTACATTGACAGAGAACGGGTACGTCCTTGCCCGAATCCCCGCTTCACCGGGTGGGTCGGGAAAAACGCGGCTCGGGTTTTTCGCCCACGTCGACACGGCTCCCGACCTGCCGTCCGCGGCCAACCCGATTGTGCATCGCAATTATGATGGTGGGGTGATTCGACTGCCGGACGACCCCGATCAGGTTCTGGATCCTTCCGCCGTTCCCTGTCTGGCCGACAAGGTGGGCGAGGACATCATTACGGCCTCCGGAACAACTCTTCTCGGCGCGGATGATAAATCGGGGTTGGCCGTGCTGATGGCGGTAATCGAAGCACTCGGGCGTGATTCGGTGATCGAACATGGCCCCCTGGTTTTCTGTTTCAACCCCGATGAGGAGATTGCGCGGGGCATGAAAGGAATCGAAATTGAAGATATCGGGGCCGATTTCGGCTACACCCTTGACGGTGAATTACCCGGGGAGATCGATGCCGAATCGTTCAGCGCCGATGAGGCCATCCTGGAAATCACCGGTGTCGCCGCGCACCCGGGTTGGGCCAAGGACAAAATGGTCAATGCCCTGCGGATCGCCGGCCGCTTCCTCAAACAGTTGCCTCTCGAAATGTCCCCTGAACGAACCGATGGTCGGGAAGGATTCATCCACCCCAATCAGGTGACCGGGACGGCGGACCGCGCCGAAGTGCGCATGATCATCCGCGATTACGAATTGGACGGACTGGAGGCAAAACGGCAGATCGTGCGAGAGCTGGTGGCGCAGTTGCAGCAGGAGGAACCGCGGGCCGAACTGAACCTGGTCATCAATAAGCAGTATAGGAATATGCGCTACTGGCTGGAGGAGGACACCCGTCCGGTTGACTATGCACTGGAGGCGGTGCGTGCGGTGGGCCTCGAGCCGAAGCTCAAAATCATTCGCGGCGGGACCGACGGGTCCAACCTGACCGAGCGCGGACTGCCGACTCCGAATATTTTCTGCGGTTTTCACGAAGTGCACAGCCAGCGTGAGTGGGTCAGTCTGCAGGATATGGTGAAGTCGGCAGAAACCGTCCTCCAGGTGATTCAGATCTGGGCCGTGCGCGGCTGACAGGAAGGGGATCGCGGGCCGATGCCAAAGTTGAAGGGAATCCGTTTTCGGCGGGTCCTCAGCTTCACTGCAGGATGGAGGTTTCTTCCGCGAAATTGCACGTGGGCACAGCGACGTGACTCCATCAATTCATGTAGAATGAAAATGGTGCCACGTCGCTGCGTCGACGTGCTGAAAACCAAGTCGGATTTCGGCTGGAAGGCCTATCAGGTGCCCTTCAGCTCTTGACTACCTTTCATTAGGTAACGGAATCGACTGGCCAGCGGTGCTTGAGTTTGTAATTGATCAATGACGTCACATGCATAGGTGGTGGATACGCTCTTTTTGAAGCCTCACCGCCGGTCCCGAAACTCGTAACTTGCACTACATTGCCATGATACCATCCAACTGGCTTTTCCTCGCCACGATGTCTGAAATTCCCGGGTTGTTCTATCTGGCGCCCTTGGGGGGCATTCTTGCCCTCCTGATGGCGCGCGGATTCAACCGTTCGGTCATGTCCCACCCCGAGGGTGACACCGAGATGATTCGGATTGCCCAGGCGGTCAGGGACGGGGCGATCGCCTACCTGAAGCGGCAATACCGCGTCGTATTCATCGTCTTTGTTTTCCTGGTCGCCTTCCTCGCCTTGTTGGTGGTGCTCGATCTGCAACCGGTCCTGACCCTGGTTGGCGTGCCGATGGCCGGTTTCCTCTCAGGCCTTTGCGGCTGGTTCGGAATGCGCATGGCCACCAACGCTTCGGCCCGCACGACCAACGCGGTCAAGGAATCGCTCAACGATGGCCTCAAGATTGCTTTCCGCTCGGGCGCGGTCATGGGCCTCAACGTTGTCGGTTTCGCCCTGCTCGATGTATCCTTCTGGTTTTTCATGCTGAACAGTTTTGGAGAGAAGATAGGAATGACCGGCGGCATCAGCGAACTGACCACGGTCATCCTGAGCTTCGGCCTTGGCGCGTCGACCCAGGCGCTCTTCGCCCGTGTCGGTGGTGGCATTTACACCAAGGCGGCCGATGTCGGCGCCGACCTGGTTGGCAAAGTTGAAGCGGGCATTCCCGAGGATGACGCCCGCAACCCCGCCACCATCGCCGATAATGTAGGCGATAACGTCGGCGATGTCGCCGGCATGGGTGCCGACCTCTACGAATCCTATTACGGTTCGATCCTGGCAACCATGGCCCTCGGCGCGGCGGCCGCGGTGTCGGTGCTGGGCTTGGCGGCCGACGGGGTCGGTTTCGGGATCAAACTGGCGGTTGCGCCCCTCGCTTTGGCCGGTCTCGGCATCTTCTGCTCGGTGATTGGTATCTTCGCCGTGAAAACCAAGGATAACGCTTCGTTCAAGGCCTTGTTGAAGAGCCTCCATTTCGGTGTCTACGCCGCCTCCCTTCTGATTGTGGTCGGTGCCTTTGCCCTGCTTTATTTTCTGTTCGGCAATGATCCGAATCTGCTTCAGGCCGGCACCAGTTGGTGGCGACTCGGGTTCTCAATCGTATTCGGCCTCGGAGCCGGGTTGGTCATCGCATATGCAACCGAATACTACACTTCATACGAGCACCCGCCGACCAGGAAGATTGTCGAGCAGGCTCGGACCGGTCCGGCGACTGTGATCATTGCCGGTATTGCGGAAGGCATGAAATCGACCTGGGCGTCGCTCTTGACTGTGATGATTGCGATCATCGGCGCCTTTGCCTTTGCCGGCGGCGGCGACAATTTTCTCATGGGTCTCTATGGAGTCGGCATTGCCGCGGTCGGCATGCTTTCCACCCTTGGCATCACTCTCGCCACCGACGCCTACGGACCCATCGCCGATAACGCGGGTGGAAACGCCGAGATGACCGGACAGCCGCCATATGTTCGTGAGCGCACCGATCTGCTCGACTCCCTGGGCAATACGACTGCGGCGACCGGCAAGGGCTTCGCCATCGGCTCCGCGGCCCTGACCGCCCTGGCTCTCCTCGCCGCTTATCTTCAGGTCGTGCAGACCCAGGTTACACAGCAGGCCATCAACTACGCGGAATCAGTCGTGCCGGCGGTCGAGGAAGGCTCCGCTATCTACACCGGGCAGGGGATGTTCGCCATCATCGCACCGGGGGCCAACGAGGATGGTTCCGACTATCATGATGGCGCCTTCTTCATGCGCGGCCCTTCGGGAGATTTTAGAGACACGGACTTCCTGGAACCGGGCACCCGCCTCAAGTTGGTGTGGGAAGCTTCCGATGTGGTTTCCGCCACGTCGTATGATGCTCTCGTTCCCTCTGACGTGATCCCGGGAGAGCAGGTGACTCTTCACCTGACCTCATCGGCGCAGGCCTCGATTGAGGACGTTCTGATTTACTACAATGTCACCCTGACCAATCCGAGGGTGCTGGGCGGTTTGTTTTTCGGCGTCCTGCTCGCTTTCCTCTTCTGTGCATTGACCATGAATGCGGTCGGTCGGGCGGCTTATCGCATGATGGGAGAATGCCGGCGTCAATTTGCCAAGATGCGGACTGCATTCCGCCAGGCCGGCATGCCTGAGGAACAGATCGCTGATCCCATGCAATGGCCGAAACAGGTTGAATTTGAAGGCACCACCTACCCTGACTATGCGACCTGCGTTTCGATCAGCACGGCGGGTGCCCAACGTGAGATGGTCTTCCCCGCCCTGTTGGCCATTTTTTCTCCGATCGGCCTGGGTCTCATTCTCGGTGTGCCCGGCGTCATGGGCATGCTGGCGGGTGGGCTCGTTTCCGGATTTGCAGTCGCCATCTATATGGCCAACGCAGGTGGCGCCTTTGATAACGCCAAGAAGCTCATCGAATCCCTTGGCGTTATCACCGCGTCAGACTTCGACAAGGACATCGCGATACAGGAGAAAGTGCCCCAGGAGGTTCGTTCCGCCATTGCCGTGCGAGCGAAAGAGATGATCGCTGCAGGTGATGAAGACGGCATTGTTTATGGAAAGGGTTCTGAGGATCACAAGGCCACCGTGGTTGGCGATACGGTCGGTGATCCCTTCAAGGACACCTCGGGTCCGTCACTCAATATCCTGATCAAGCTGATCTCGATTGTATCAATCGTCTTCGCCGGCCTGATCGTCAAATACGGCGGCACCGTCAGCCAGCTGATCGGGCTTTGAACCGGCGATCGGCCAGGCTTGATTGGCCGACACTCTGAACACCAGCAGAGGCGGGATCCGGAAACGGATCCCGCCTCTTTTCTTACTGATCGTTATGACGCAAGGGTAGGGCTGGACCAGTCTACCCGCCGGAGCTATGCATAGCCGGGCCGGCCGTCGAAGCGCAACCACGGGGATAAGGCCGCGGCCTTATCCCCTGGATGGTTCGGCTTCTCGTTGATACGGCGGGCGACAGGCCGGGTGAAAAGATAAACCCTCATTCGCGCCTCCGCGAATGTCCCTGACTCGATTTCCAACTTCTGCCTTCTAACTTCTTACTTCCAACTTCCCTACGCCCGTCCCCAGGCCTTGAGTTGCTCAAAGCAGAGGCGGACGCTTTCCATGGGCTCAAAGTTGTACTCCTCCTGCTCGACGATGTAGTAGTCACAGGCCCCGATGGCTTCGGAGACATCCATGATCGTTTTGTAGTCAACCTCGCCTCGGCCCAATTCCTTCTGTCGCTCCTTGTCGCCGTCCTTGAAGTGCAATTGGGTCACACGGCGGCCGTGTTCACGGATGAATTGAACCGGGTCGGCTCCGGGGCGGTAGGCCCAATAGATGTCGAGCTGACAGCCGAGGTTGCGGGGTTCCGACGCGTCGAGCATCCAGTCAAAGACATAGCGCCCTTCGACCACGGCGAATTCCGCCCAATGATTGTGGAAGCTGAATCTCAGCCCCGCCTCACGCAGCTTTGCGCCGATCTGATTGAGCTCTTCCCCCACCTTGATGCACCCGGCCGCGGTGGCGTAATCCTCCTTGGGCCAACCCGGGCAGGTGACATGGGAGGATCCAAAGAGTTTGGCCTCGGTCACGACGGTCGACAGTTCGTCGCGAAGCCGGTCGATACCGACGTGCATGCCGGAGACCTTGAGACGGGCCGCGTCGATCGCCGCCTTCGCGCCTTCGGCGTCCGTGCTGCCGTATCCGGCGGTTTCCACATACGGATAACCGATTTCGGCGACGGCTTTGACCGCTGCGGCGAAGTCCTTTTTCATCTCGTCCCGGACGGACCAGAGTTGGAGGGAGACTGGAGGTGTATTCATGGTTTTCGGTTGGAGGTAAGGAAGCATGCCTTCATTCGGTCAGGGATCAATCCGAATGCCGTCCCTCACACCAGCTCCAGGGTCCAGGTCCATGTTGCGTCCTCTTTCACTTCCAACCAGGCGAAGCTGGCTGGTGCACCGCGATCCGGGTGGGAAATACAACCCGGGTTCAGCCAGGTAACTGCGCCTTCGGTCCGCCGGTCGGGGCAATGGGTATGACCGGAGAGGACGAAATCCGTGTCGGGCGGCGCCACTCGCGGCGCGATGTGCTCAAGGTGGAAACGCAGACCGCCCACCGTTATCCCGAGGGCTCCGGGCCAGAGGTTCAAGTAGTCGCAATTCCCGGAAATGATGCGCATCCTGATGCCGAGAGCCTCGATTGAGAGGAGTGTATCCGGGTGGCAGACATCGCCAAGATGCCAGATCTCTTCAGCTTCGGCCAGACGGTCCGGGAGGCCGACCGGGACCCGGTCGTGGGTATCGGAGATAACGGCAATCTTCATTGTTCGGAGCAGAGGACGGAGGACGGAACGGACCGAACGGGGGTCATTGCTCAATATCCTGCATGTCAATGCAGGATGTGAGCTTTGACCCCTTTTGGTTGTGAGCGGAGGGCTGGGCGGATTGGTCCGAAGATAAAAGCTCCCCCGACAGTTTTCGTCATGGGGCGCACGGCCGACTGAGGCGTCAGAGCGTGTTTTCGTCAAGCCGGTTTCGGCAATCGCTCTGACTTTACGGCGTTTCCCATTGACCGGGCTGACAGGGAAAGGAAACTACGGTGGATCGCCCACACCAGGCCCGATCGCTCTAAGAATTCATCACGACCCTGACCCATGGCCATGCGTAAAAAATCCATTCCCGCAGGACACGAATCGCACACCAAATCAGCCAGTGAATCCGGACTTCCGGGTTCCTTCAGCCGACCGATCAAGATCACCATGATGGGGGCGGGCAGCGGGTTTACGCCACGCCTCCTCAATGACGTGCTGCAGACACCCGGACAGCAGGGTGGGGAGATCGCCCTGGTCGATATCGATCGGAACCGGTTGGTCACGATGGAGAAGTTGATCCGAAAGTTGATTCGGAAACTCGGGGTCAAAGGCTGGAAGGTCGTGGCCTCACCCAACCGACGTTCGGTCCTCAAGGGCAGTGACTATATTGTCAACTGTATCGAGGTCAGCGGTACCTCGTGCGTGCGCTTCGACAACGACATTCCGGCCCGCTACGGCATCGATCAGTGTATCGGCGACACCATCGGTCCGGGCGGCCTTTTCAAGGCGTTGCGCACGGTTCCGGTCTTCATCGAGGTGCTCAAGGACGCGGAGCGCCTCTGCCCCGAGGCCATCGTTCTCAACTACACCAACCCGATGAACATGATGTGCCTGGCCGCCGCCCGGACCAGCTCCATGCAGGTGGTCGGGCTCTGCCACTCGGTTCAGGGGACGAGTCACCTCCTGGCCGGACGGGCCGGTATTCCCTATGCCGAGATGGAGTGGGATTGCGCCGGCATCAACCATCTGGCCTGGTTCACCAAGCTCCGCCACAACGGAAAGGATCTCTATCCGCTGCTGATCAAGCAGGCGAAGGACGATATCAAAAAGGCGACGATCGAAGGTTGGGAGGATCCCGAGGATATGGACGATCCTCGCACGGTCAAACTGCCCGAGCATCACCGCGACCTGGTGCGCAAGGATATGATGACGCACTTCGGTGCCTTCATTACCGAGTCCAGCGGACACCTCTCCGAGTACCTGCCCTACTACCGGAAACGGAACGATCTGCTCAAGAAGTATTCGAGACCCGGATACAATGGTGGATCCAGTTTCTACGCCGACAACTGGCCGGACTGGCGCCGCACCGCCGACAAGAATCGCGAGGGCATGGTCAAAGGCCGCGTCCCGATCAAGTGGGATCGCAGCTGGGAATACGCCAGCTGGATCATCGAGGCCCGGGAGAAGAACGTGCCCTTCCGCATCCACGGCAACGTGCCGAACATGATCAAAGGGGGGGGCACCCTGATCACCAACCTGCCGGCCAACGGGTGCGTCGAGGTGGCCTGCATGATCGATCGCAACGGCATCCAGCCCACCCGCTACGGAGCGCTCCCTCCGCAGATGGCCGCCATCTGTTCCTCGAATATGAGCATGTTCGACCTCGGCGCGACCGCGGCGATCGAGAAGAGCAAGGAAGCGGCGGTTCATTCACTCATGCTGGATCCCCTGACCGCCGCGGTCTGTTCACCGGCAGAGATCCGCAAGATGACGCTGGAACTCTTCCGGGCCGAAAAGGCATTCCTGCCGGGCTACCGCTGAGGTGGTGGCGCTCCGCGCCGGTTGACAGTGGACGTGAGGCTTCGCCTCAGGTGGACCGTAGACGGTAGGACCGAGAGCTTTTCTTCTATGGGGGCGTGCCTTGAGCGCGCCCTGCCACGAAGAATCCGGCACCGTCCACAGTCTACCGGAGGCGAAACCTCCCCGTCCACGGTCCACCCGAGCTGCCTCCTCGTTTCGCGAACGTGATAATTCTTTGGGTCTGTGGCCCGAGATGGCGCCTCCTCGACCAGATCAACTATCTGGTTGCACCAATCGAACTGAGACGAGGTAGTTTTGGGGCAAATACAATATTGAAACAACCGAGATCCTGCTGGTTGAATGGAGCTTCCAATGTCGAAGTCGGAGAAACAGGATAGCGGCGGCCGTAAGCAGGACCGAGTCGGGGCCTCCGCCCGTCTCAACCGGGAGGTCTGGCTGGTTCGCGCCATGGATGCCATCGGGCGCGAGGCCCGTGGCCGAATGAGCGTGGATGAACTGGTGAAAGCGGTAGGGGTGACCAAGGGAAGCTTCTACTGGCACTTCAAGAGCCGGGCCGATTTCCTCGATCAGCTGCTGGAATTCTGGATTGTGACTTTTACAAACTCGATCCGCGATCTTGCTTCGGGTATGGATTCGGACCCGGTAGAACGGCTGGTCACGGTGGCCGAGTCCGTGATTCGCCACCAGGGTGCCAAGTACGACATCTCCATGCACGCTTGGGCCCTCCGGGACCCAAAGGTCGCACAGGCGGTCAAGCGGGCGGAGAAAATCCGCTTCGACTATGTCGGATCCCTGTTCAGGGAACTCGGATTCCAGGGGCGGGAATTGGACATGCGGACCCGGACTTTTGTTGTCTTCTACAGTTTTGAAGCGGGCTTGCAGACGACGCAGTCCAAGAGTGCCCGCATCGAGCGGATTCGCCCCCAGGTCGAGATGTTGACCCGGACCTGATCCAGCGGGATCGCAGATGAAGTGTTGCACTCGGCTGCCATTTCGAGCCGAGGTTGCACCTGTTCGAGACCGCCCTTGGGGTATTGGCCATGATCGGAGATGGGTTGGAACGCGGCCGGCAGATCTGGCTCGGCCAGTCGTTGGGCTGGGGGGGCAACGAAAACGACACTCTGCGGGCGGTCCAGTCGTTTCGTTTTCGCTACAACGCTTCGAGATTCGAAACCCGACCTGTCCAGTGGAGCTTCCACCAGGCCGACCTGCATCCGACTCGGAAAACGCCCGCGATTCGATTTTCCTAGACGTACATTTCCGGTACCATACTGCTTCGGTACTGATTAGTGGATGGTGAGAGTTACCGTTTCTGCGGCAGCGATCCCAGAGGTTTGGTTCAGTGACATGACGGTTACCTCTAAATCCCTAAGAACCCCACCCAGGGACATTCTGCTCCGATGGGATTGATCCATACCTCGAAGTTCGAAACGGAAGACGCAAGGAAAACATTGTGAAGAAATTGCTACCATTTATTGCAGGTTTTACCGTTTGCGCGGCACTGGTCACGATGATCGCCGCGACGAAACCGGACAGGCCGCCGCCTTCGCCGGTGAAAGCTCTCGCCGAGCGGGATGTTTTTTTCCCGGGCACTGAGGATCTCGGACCCGACGAAATGCGGGTCACCGCCTGCGGCACGGGCATGCCCAATGCCCGGCCCAAGCAAGCCGCGGCCTGCTGGCTGGTGGAATTGGGCAACGGCGACAAGTTCATCTTCGATATCGGCACTGGCTCCGCGGAGCGGCTGTCGGCCATGAAGATTCCCTACGATTACCTGGACAAGGTGTTCCTCGGCCACCTGCATTCCGATCACTTCGGCGACATGGACGCCCTCTGGGTCGGCGGGGTGGTTGGCAACCGGCTCAGACCCTTGCGCATCTGGGGCCCTGCCGGTCACGAGCCCGAGTACGGGACCGCCTACGCCATCGAGCACATGGAGAAAATGTTGACCTGGGATAAGGGCAGTCGTCTCGGCAACGTCGATATCCGCGGACTCGAGCTGGACGTTCACGAGTTCGATTACAAGGCAGTAAACGAACCCATCTACCAGGACAATGGAGTGACCATCCGCTCCATCCCTGCCATCCATGCCCTGGATGGTTCCGTCAGCTTCCTTCTCGAATGGAACGGCCTCAAGTTCGCCTACAGCAGCGACACGTTCCCCAACAAGTGGTGGCGGGAATACGCAGCCGGGTCGGACATTGCCATTCATGAGTGCTTCGCTTCACCCGAGTTGCTCATCCAGAAACAGAAGTTCACCCCACAGACGGCTCTCAACGTCGGAACCCAAGTGCACACCTCTCCGGCCCAGTTCGGGAAGGTCATGAGCGAAATCAAGCCCCGCATGGCGGTTGGATACCATTTCTTCAACGACTTCGACACGAGGCCCGTGGTTCTCGCCGATATCCGGAAATCCTACGACGGACCTCTGGCCCTCGCGGTCGACTACATGGTATTCAACGTCACCCAGGAAGACATCAAAGTGCGGATGGCGGCGATCGACGAGGACATCTGGCCGCAACCGGCGACCCAGGCCAAGCTGCCCCCGGACTTCAGTCAGCAGATCGGCTTTTCCCAGGAAATCATCAGTGGGCGGCTGCCGTACCCTGAGGTCGTACAGGACATTTATGACGACATCAACAAGCGGTATGGGACCAACGTCGAGCCGCCGACCAAGTAACATAAACAGAACGGGAAAGAAAACATTAGAAACCAAAGAAGGTTGCCCGGAATGGCACTAAGTTAAGCACCGGTCTGGGAATTTTCGACGAAGAACAGCCCACGGGGTCATTGCTCATTATCTTGCATGCCAATGCGAGATATGTGCTTTGACCCCCTCGAAGCCAAGTTGACCGTATTTCCTCCTGGATACCCCTTAACTTAGTGCCAAAGAAGGCTGCCCGCATAGACTCTATCCGGGTTTGTTCTGGTCCCAGTTCCTTCACGACGAGGGAAGAAATCGTGGTCTCCCCCCGTCGTTGAGCTCCTGCCTGAATCGAGTTTTTGCGGTCGTCTGGGTGAAGCAGCGAGCCGATTGCAGAATCGGCCCGTTGTCAGGATTCCGGCTGAGTTTCGAAGACCGAATAGTCCTCGTGGATGCGCCAGAAATTACCTCCCAGGAGCCGTCCGTTCTATGCCCCCGGTTCCCCTGAGTATTTCAAGAAAAGGATCACATCCGAGGAGACCGCCCGATCCGTGTGGAAATACCCGTGATTGAGGAAGTCGGCGTTGATGGCGGCATCGATTGAGGGACCCTAACAAAATAACTCACAAAATCTGCTGGTCTTTTCGGCGGGCAACGGTGTTGGATTCCGGCTCAGATAGCCCGCACTATTCGCCCGAACCCGCCCTGTTGCTCCCCGAAAATCCTGCGCATATTTGATAACTTATTTCGTTACGGCCCCTAAGTGAAAGCCGCGCGACTTGGAAAGCATCTCCTGCTCCTTATCGGTGAAGTCCTCCACCTGAACGTCGAAATCGGGTCCGCGTCGATTGCGCATGGTCCTGCGGGCGAGACGTAGCACAACGTGGAGGGTGTTGGCTGCCGGCACGAGGGCCTATGGGACCGCGAAGCCGACAGGCCACCTTGTCCACGTGGCGCCACATCTCGCAGATTGTGAAAGAACTTATTGGAAGCTCCACATGGACGGAAAACCATTGTCTCACCGATGGGCTTTCTGCATAGACATCAGGGCGTGAGGTTAGGAGATACGGAAAATCAGCGCAGGACGGTTCTCCTGCTGATCACGGTTCTTTCCGGTGTTGTCTGCCTGTTGGCGGCAGTGGGGTCGGTTTTCGGAAGCGAGGTGGTCCCCCAGCTCTTCAACTTGGCCTGCCATCAGAATCCGGAACGCTGCCTGGTCGTGGCCGGTATCCCGATGGCCCTGTGTGTGCGGTGCTTCGCCATCTTCGCCGGGCTCTTCATCGGATCCGGTATGGCCCTCATATCGGCGCCGAGTCGTCATCGGGCCTTGCGTTTCCTTCTCTTCGCAGTGGTCCTGACGGTTCTGGACGTCTCGTCTGAAACAGTGGGTCTCTATACAAACGTAATCATGGTGCGACTGGTAACCGGGTGGTTACTTGGATCGGCCATTGCCCTTATGATCGGCAGTCAGGAGGACCCTCAATCCAACGCGTCCATTCTCCCATCATCAACCCCCGTGCAGACATGAATGAATTCACCGTCAACAACCCGTCCGGGGAGAGCACCTCGTCCAATCCTTCCATGCGGAAGCCGATCCTGATCGGAGCGGTTGTCACTGCGGGCCTCTCCCTGATCCCCTTTGCCAACCTGACCTGTTGTCTCCCCATGATATTCGGCGGGCTGCTGGCGACCTTCCTCTATTCCCGGGGGCTGACCTCACCCATGGCCATGTCGAAAGGAATCACCATCGGGCTGGTTACGGCGCTATTGGGAGGACTCCTGACCGTTTTGATCATCGACGTGGTGTGGTTGACCCAAGGATACCAGATTGGCGCCGAGACCATGAAGGAGACCGCCTTGTGGATTGCCTCACTCGCCGGTGAGGAGGCAGTCGAATCAGTAAGGGAGGAACTCGAAGCGACGGGTGCCCAGGAACTGACGCCGGCGGCCTTCGCCATGCAGATCGCCTCGGCCGCCACGATTTCGGCTGTCGGCGGACTCATTTCCGGCAGTCTTGGCGCCGCCCTCTTCAAGGGCCGTCGTGGATGAGTGACAGGGTAAGGGGTCAGGCCGATTGTTGTTAGTTTTGAGTTTGCCGAGGACCGCCCTATTCCTTCGGGATCAGGCGAACTGTCAGGTCAAGGCTCCCCGTGTTGGCCAACGACTCGATGATCAGGCGTCTGAGTCCCGGGTGGGAAAAATCTTCAGCTCGCAACGGCTTCTCCGCCGTCTCCCACGAAATCTGCAGTTCCTCGCTGCATTCCGCATCCACCCGAAGTGTTTTCCCGTCCTGGCTGAGAGTGGCGCCCGTTGCGTCGGTAACGATGTCCGCCCTGGTCAGCATGGTCCATTGTGGATTCACGGGCGCGGCCAGGCCCCTGACCCGGTCCGTGATGACGGCGGATCCATTTCCATGCAATTCCACCTGCCGCTCGTAAGTGTCATAGAATTGGGGATACAGGGCGGTGAGATCAACGGAAATGCCGGGGTCGGGGGCATCGAGGCTTTTTTCTGACCACTTGCATCCACCATCGACATCGGGGTTGTATCCGGGGAAGCGCAGGAGGTTGTGCCCAAGCGTGCTCCAGGCTTTCAAGGTCCAGCGATCGCTGTCCTGTTGCCTGTTCCAGAGCCCGACGCCCTGTGTCTCGAGGGCGTGATAAGATCCATGAGGGAGATCGAGGCTCCAGCGAACCCCGTCGCTCTCGAAAACGAAACTTCCGGCATCCATGTGGCCGTGATTGATGGTTGCCTTGCCCCCCTTCAGGGTGAGGAACGATGCATCGGGATCTGTCCAGGAGGTACGGAAGACCGCCACCGGGTTCCTGCCCCGCCAGGAAGCGACGAGAGGAAGGGGTGCCCCCGCAGCGGTCAGGTCAACGCGGCTGAGCCAGATCAGTTGAAATGGGGTCATACGTCCGCTCGAGGACCGGGCATTCGGCACGGTCGATGGGACGGCTTCCTTCATGTATTGGTACTCCATCCGGTTGACCCGGGGGTGATCGAACCAGAAGAGGGTCGGTGCGGGGTTCAGCCGGATTGAGCTGTCTCCGAAGTTATAGCGCAGCCCGGCGGGCGTGTTCATCTGGGCCCGGAATTCAGCCGTCTTGATGAACCCGGGAAAGGGGTCGGTCACTCCGAAATCACTGCCCAGGGCCGATTCGAGCACATCGAGAAAGAGGACATTATAGGTCGTCCCGTAGTCCCAATAACCCGCACCTTCCGGGTAGCCGCCATCCGGTTCGTATTCCTGCATGGCCACCCCGATGTTTTCAATCGCCTGGATGACGATCCTCTCCGGGATGTCCCCTCCATCTTCGTCCGCGATGGCCAGCGCGGCGAGGGTCAGCCCTCCATGACAGACCTGGTTCCAGTTATTGGTCCCGGAGATCCACCAAGTGTAGCTCTTTTCGGAGTTGAGTCCGAGGACCAGCGCTTTTTCCAGCAATGCGGTCCGGTAGCGCTGCCGTTGGTCGGGCGTCAGTTCGTGGTAGAGCCAATCGTATCCGGTGCCGACGGCCGCGGCCATTTCGGCCACGTCGAGAAAGTGACTTGGATTCCAATCGGAGAAAGCACAGACAGCATCGAGTTCGACCACTGCCCGATCGAGGTAACGGGTGTCATCGGTCAAGCGATACGCTATGGCCAGGCAGCCGATCCGCTTGAGAGTCAGCCGGCTGACACCGAGAAGACGCCGCCCCTTGAGCTTACGGGTGACGGGTTCCCGATCGAGGCAATCGTCCGCCACCCCTCTGATCTGTTCCCAGAGAAAAGTGATCTGTGGGTCGCGGTTGTCGATCCGCTCCTTGAGGGCGGTCCATTCCCCGGCCTTGAGAAGAAGGCGCGGATGCTCGCTGCTGAGCGTGGAGAAGGGTTGGAGTGTGTCCGCACCGCTCATGGCGGCGAAACACAACAGGAACGAGACGAGTAAGAGGTCACGGCATCTTCGCATGCCTGTTTCTGCCGAAGAAACCGACCCGAAGCCAATGAATTACGGACGGCCTCGTGATCGAACTCCGGCCATCGGGCACCTGTGCCGTCACCGACGAGGCCGGCATGTAGATCAATGGGTGGTTTCTCGAATGACGAAGGCACGGACGGGGTCAGGCCGATTGTTGTTAGTTTTGGGTTTGCCGAGAGAAAGCGGTCCCGGCATCTTGGGTGTCTGATGGCTCGAAAACTGCGGATAGAATACCAGGGTGCACTATATCACGTTCTAAATCGGGGCAATTACCGGCGTGACGTGTTTGAGAGGGCCGGGGAGGCGATCGCCTTTACAGGGGCGCTGGAGGAGGCGACAAAGCTCTTCAGTTGGCGTATCCACGCGTATGTGGTGATGCGCAATCACTATCACCTTGCGCTGGAAACTCCGGAACCGAATCTGGTCGACGGGATGCACTGGCTTCAGAGCACCTTTGCAACCCGGTTCAATCGTTTCCGACAAGAGAATGGGCACCTGTTTCAAGGCCGCTACCAGTCTTTGCTGGTCGAGGATGACGCCGCTCTCTCCCGGCTCGTCAACTATATCCACCTCAATCCAGTCCGCTCGGGAATGGTAGCTTCGGAGGACGCCGCTTCATTTCGTTGGGGCAGTCTGGGCAGGTTTGTTCGAGGCCCTCGTTTCGAGGGACTCGAGGCCGAACGTTGGTTGAGTGCACTTGGACTGAGTGACGGTTCGGAGGATTGGGTCGAATACTTGGAAATGCTGCACGGTCTGGCTCACAATGCCGAGGCCCAGGAGCAAGCTGGATTCTCTTGCATGTCGCAGGGTTGGGCGATCGGCACGACTGGCTGGCGCCGATCGATCGCCCAGGAGCATGCCGAGAAAGCGCTCCAACCGGGCCTGTCTGCTGCCGATGCTCGCAGTTTGCGTGAAGCTCATTGGGCCGATACGCTGAGCCAACTCCTGGCAGAAGCGGGTAAGACGGAAAAGGATGCCGAAAAAGCCCGGAAGAGCGTTCCATGGAAGGTCAAAATCGCCTTTGAACTCCGTCGACAGTCAGGCGCGGCGGTGAGATGGATCGCCGAGGCATTGTTTATGGGTAGTCCCGACGCTGTTCGGGGTTATCTGCACAAATACGCTAAGGATCGGAACCTCAAAAACTAACAACAATCGGCCTGACCCCTTACCAAGTGATTGCTTTTCAGAGTTGGATTGGCATCCTTATCGGTGAGCCATGAACAACGAATCCGATGTTTCTTTCGCCTGCTTGGATTCAATCCATCTGGCCCGGAACGAGATGACCGCCCGGCTGGTTCGCTGGGCGGATCAGAACTCCGGGAGTCTCAATCCGGAGGGCCTGCGGGCCATGCAGGATCTGGTTCGGGAGGACTTTTCGGTCCTCCCCGGGCGGATGGACGTGATTGAGCTGCCGCCTGGCTCACCGGCCGGAAGTTGCGGCATTCTTCGGATCGTGAACCGGCCGGAGGCGCCCATTCAGGTTCTCCTCAACGGTCACCTCGATACGGTTTTCGGGCCGGACAGTCCCTTTCAGAAGTGCACCGTTCTCGATGCCGAACGGATCAAGGGACCGGGAATCACCGATATGAAGGGCGGTCTGGTCGTCATGCTGGCCGCACTTCAGGCCTTCGAGGCCTGCCCCTGGCGGGAGAGAATCGGATGGGAAGTCCTGATCTCACCGGACGAGGAATTGGGTTCCCCTCACTCGACCCCGTTTCTTCAGGAAGCCGCGCGGCGCCACCACCTCGGGATGGTCTTCGAATCGTCGTTGCCGGACGGCCAGCTGGTTCGGGCTCGGATGGGGGTGGGCGCTTATCGCTTTGAGGTCCGCGGTCGGGCGGCCCATGTCGGTCGGGATTTTGACGCCGGCCGAAATGCGATCGATGGCCTGTCCGAGATCCTTCTCAAGGCGTCTGATTTGAACCGATCGGGCGAGGGGGTGATCGTCAACGTGGGCAGGATCGAGGGTGGCGGGCCGATCAATGTGGTGCCGGACCGGGCCGTGGCCGATCTCAATGTCCGGGTCTGGCGGCGAGAGCAAATGGCGGATCTGGAGGAGCTCCTTCGCGCCTGCGGATCCGCAGTCGGAGGGCGGGAGGGTTTCGAGGTCGAATTCTCGGGTGGATTTTCCCGCGGCCCGAAGGAGGTGAGTCCCGAGATTGAGGCGTTGTTTGGCGCGCTCTGCAATTGCGGGCGGTCGATCGGTCTCGAGTTCGGATGGCGCGATACCGGGGGTGGAAGCGACGGGAATATCCTCGCCATGGAAGGATTGCCCAATGTCGATTCGCTCGGGGTGCGCGGTGAGTTCATCCATAGTGATCAGGAATACGTCCTGGTCGACAGTCTGGCCGAACGGGCCTCGCTGAGTTCCCTGTTCCTGATGCGCCTGGCTCGTGGCGAACTCGAGTTACCGGCGTCTATTCTCGAACGATCGATCGAGCGGACCGGGGAGGCCGTCCCCTGATGGGCGCGTCCCGGATTCGCCCCGTGCGACCGGAGGACCTCGATGGCTTCGAGGGCCTTGCGACCAGAATACGGGGTGGGCTGACCAGTCTGCCGCCCGATCGGGATCTGCTTGAGCACAAGATCGAGCAGTCCGTTCGTGCCTTTGAAAAACGCGTTCTCAAGCCGGGCGGGGAGTATTACCTCTTCGTACTCGAGGACCTTGAATCGAGCGAGATCATGGGGACCTCGGGCGTCCTGGCCCGGGTGGGTGGTTTCGATCCGTTTTATTCCTACGAGATTCGGCGCGAAACCTTCAGTCACGAACCACTCGGCCTTGACCGGGAAGTCGATGTGCTTCACCTGAAGACCAATCACAAGGGTCCGTCGGAGGTCTGCAGTCTCTATCTGCGGCCGGAGAGTCGTGGGTCGGGCAGGGGACGTCTGCTCTCGCTCTGCCGTTTTCTGTTCATGGGCATGTATCCGGATCGCTTTGACGTCGAGGTCTTGTCCGAAATGCGTGGATACATCGATCCGGAAGGGCGTTCGCCTTTCTGGGAATCAGTGGGCCGGCATTTTTTCCAGAAAGACTTCACCACCGCCGACTTTCTCAGCGGTCTGGGGAACAAGGCTTTTATCGAGGACCTGATGCCCGAATACCCGATCTACGTGAATCTCCTGCCGCCCGAGGTCCAGGATGTGATCGGTCGGGTTCATCCGGACACCGAACCGGCCCTGCGGATGTTGCGGGACGAGGGTTTCGCCTTCGCCCGCGAGGTCGATATTTTTGACGCAGGCCCCCTGGTCCGGACCGAGTTGAATCAGGTTCGGACCATTCGGGCCTCACGCCAGGTCAGGGTGGAATCCATCGATGAACTGAAGGACCGCGCCGCCGATCATATGATCGGCTGGGGCGGGCTCGATTTCAGGTGTTGCCTGGGGGTGGTCGAGACAGAGGCGGACGGATCGGTCAGGGTATTGGTCGAGCGGCCTTCAATCATGGAATTGCCGGTGGGTGACCCGGTCATGATCAGTCCGCTGAGATCCGGAGGTTCGTTGTAATGAGCGAATTGCACATCGGCGGCAGGTGGGCCCCTGGAAACGGTCCGCGATTTGAATCGATCGATCCGGCCTCGGGCGAGACCGTGTGGTCGGGCAACGCCGCGTCAGCCGAAGATGTGGATTCAGCGGTATCCTGTGCCCGTGGGGCGGCTCCATCCTGGTCGGAACTGCCTTTGAATGAGCGTGCGGTCTGCCTGTTGCGGTTTGCCGAGGCTCTGAAGGCGAATTCGGGCCGGGTGGCCGCTTCCATCTCCCGGGAAGTTGGTAAGCCGGACTGGGAAGCACTGAGCGAGGTAAACTCGATGGTCGGGAAGGTTGCCCTGTCGATCGAGGCCCACGAAAAGAGGTGTTCCGATTTTCGGGGTGGTCCGGCTGTGGCGCGGTTTCGGCCTCACGGAGTGGTTGCGGTGTTTGGTCCGTTCAATTTTCCGGGGCACCTGCCCAATGGGCATATGGTACCCGCCCTGCTGGCGGGAAATACGATTGTTTTCAAGCCGAGCGAAGAAGCTCCCCTGGTGGCCGAAGAAACGGTCCGGGTCTGGCTTGAGGCCGGTCTTCCGGATGGCGTCTTGAACCTGGTTCAGGGCGGAAGGAAAACGGGCGAATCCCTGGGTGCGAACGGGCAGATCGACGGGATCTTCTTCACCGGGAGCGCCCGCACGGGCATCATTCTGAACGAAGCAGTTGCCAGGCAACCGCGGAAGATCCTGGCCCTGGAGATGGGTGGAAACAACCCATTGGTCGTGCACAAGGTGCGCAATCGGAAGGCCGCGGTGCTCCTGACTCTGCAGTCTGCTTTTCTCACCGCCGGGCAACGCTGCACCTGTGCCCGCCGGTTGATCATCGGGGAGGGGAGAGAGGGCGACGAAATGGTCGAAGAACTGATCGGGGCGGCCTCTGCGATTCGAGTTGGATCGCACACGGATCGTCCTGAACCATTCATGGGACCGGTCATCTCGGCGGCGGCGGCGCAATCGATCCTGGCGACCCAGGCTGAATGGGTGGGAAAGGGAGGTGTTTCCCTGCTCGAAACCCGACTCCTGAAAGCGGGATCCGGCCTGCTTTCACCCGGTGTCATCGATGTGACCGGGATCGCGGATCGCGGCGACGAAGAGGTGTTTGGACCGTTGCTGCAGATTGTCCGGGTTGCCGATTTCGAAGCCGCCATGGACGAGGCGAACAGGACCGCCTTCGGCCTGGCCGCAGGATTGATCAGTGACGACGCAGATTGCTACCAGGCATTTCGAAAGCGGGTTCGGGCCGGCTTGATCAACTGGAATCAACAATTGACCGGCGCGAGCGGCGCGGTGCCCTTTGGCGGCATTGGACTGAGCGGAAATCATCGTCCGAGCGGCTTCTTTGCCGCCGACTATTGCAGCTTTCCCGTGGCATCCATTGAGGTGCCGGAGGTGAGGATGCCAGGATCATTGCCGCCGGGCCTGGTAGAGGAATCATGACGCCGGCGGTTGAAATCAATTTCGACGGGCTGGTGGGCCCGACTCACAACTATGCGGGCCTTTCGTATGGGAATGAGGCCTCCCTGAAGAACAGGGCTTCGGTTTCCAATCCCCGCCGGGCCGCCCTCCAGGGGCTGGCCAAGATGAAGGCACTCGCCGATCTCGGTCTCCCTCAGGGTCTTCTCCCGCCGCACGATCGACCGGCTTTCGGATTTCTGCGGCACCTCGGGTTTTCGGGAACGGACACTGAGATAGCCATTCGGGTGGCGGGCGAATTCCCCGAATTATTTGCCTCGGCGAGTTCGGCCTCGGCCATGTGGGTGGCCAATGCGGGCACAGTGGCTTCGAGTGCGGACACCCTGGATGAGCGGGTGCACTTCACGCCGGCCAACCTGACCAGCAAGGTACACCGTGCCATCGAGTCGGACCAGACGTCACGGACCTTCAGGGAGATTTTTCCGCCGGGCGCGATTTTCGCTCATCATCCGCCTTTGGCGGGAGGTGACGCCTTCGCAGATGAGGGGGCGGCCAATCATACACGATTCTGTCCCGAGTATGGACAGGGTGGTTTCCACTTCTTCGTCTACGGGAGATCGGGTCCGGAATCCGGTGATCAGGTTCCAACCAGATATCCCGCCCGCCAGTCCCGGGAAGCTTCCGAAGCGGTGGCCCGACTGAACCAGTTGGAGCCGGATCGGATCTTCCTGGCCCGGCAGAATCCGATCGCGATCGATGCGGGCGTATTTCACAATGATGTCATCTCAGTGGGGAATGAGAACGTCCTGCTCCACCACGAAGATGCGTTCGTCGATACCGCCGGGGTTGTCGGGGAATTGAAGGAACACTACAGGCGGATCTGTGATGATGAGATGGTGGCCATCGAGGTGCCGTCTTCGCGGGTCAGCCTGGCCACGGCCGTCAGGACCTATCTGTTCAACAGTCAGTTGGTCACTCGACCGAATGGAGAGGGGATGTTGCTGATCGCACCGTCTGAATGCGGGGAGGATGCCGCGGTCAGCGAGTTCATCGATGAGTTGGTCGCGTCGGGTCCGGTGCGGGCGGTGAGGTATTTCGACTTGCGCGAGAGTATGCGCAATGGCGGCGGGCCGGCCTGCCTGCGTTTCAGGATGGTGCTCACCGATGAGCAACGGGCCGTGGTATCACCCGGAGTGATGATCAATGACGCAACCTATCCGGGGCTGGTCGCCTGGGTGGAACGGCATTACCGGGACCACCTGTCGATCGACGACCTGGCAGACCCGGCGTTTCTTCTGGAGTGCCGCACAGCGCTGGACGAACTCACCCACCTGATGGGGATCGGGTCGATTTACGGGTTTCAGTAAGGGGTCAGGCCTTGACTTTCAATATTTGGGTTTCCTAAATATTGAAAGTCAAGGCCTGACCCCTTTTGCGACTTGACCCCCTTTTCGACTTGCGCGGACTGGCTGAAGGATTACAGGTTAACCGTTTACGCACCAGAAACAGAATTTCCCATGAGCACACCCAAACCCGAACGCTTTGAGTTCCAGGCTGAGATCAAGCAGCTGCTGGATATCGTTGTCCACTCTCTCTACACGGAGAAGGAAATCTTCATTCGCGAGCTGGTCTCCAACGCTTCGGATGCGCTGGAGAAATTCCGGCATCTCGCGCTGACCGAAAAGGAGGTCTTCGACGAAAAGCTCGAACTCGAGATCAATATCACGACCGATGACACGGCGAATACGATCACCATCCAGGACTTTGGTTTGGGTATGACGCGTGACGAACTGGTTGAAAACCTGGGAACCATAGCCCACTCGGGTTCGAAAAAGTTTCTCCAGGCTCTCAAGGAGGGAGGCGATCAGAGTGCCAATCTGATCGGACAGTTCGGGGTCGGTTTCTACAGTGCCTTCATGGTGGCCGGGCAGGTCAAGGTCTACACCCGGTCATGGCATCTGGAGGGGACCGGTCATTGCTGGACAAGCGATGGCTCGGGCGCATACGAGATTGAGGAGGCCGAGGGTCAGAGGCGCGGGACCAAGATCGTCATAGAGTTGAACGACGAATCCAAGGAATTCGCTTCGGCCGACAAAGTGAAGGGACTCCTGCGCCGTTACTCCAGTTTTGTCCCGTTCCCGATCAACCTCAACGGCGAAAAGACCAACACGATCCAGGCCCTTTGGTTGCGCGGGAAGAGCGAAATCAAGGACGAGGAATACACGGAGTTCTACAAATACCAGGCCAACGCCTTTGACGAGCCGCTCTACCGTCTGCACTTCAGCGCGGACGCCCCTCTGGCCATCAATTCCCTGGTCTTTGTGCCGAGCAGCAATATCGAGAGTTTCGGAATGGGGCGGAGTGAACCTTCGGTGGCGCTCTATTGCCGAAAGGTCATGATCGATGCTCATCCGAAAGACCTGTTGCCTGAATGGCTGCGATTCCTCAAAGGCGTGGTCGACAGCGAGGATCTCCCGCTGAATATTTCGCGCGAGACGATGCAGGACCGCAGTCTGGTCGAGAAACTCAATCGGGTGATCACGGGACGTTTCCTGCGTTTTCTCGATGAGGAAGCAACCAAGCGGTCGGAGGATTACCTCAAATTCTATGGCGAGTTTTCGGTCTACCTGAAGGAGGGTGCGGCGACCGATTTTTCAAACAAGGAGAAGATCGCCAAGCTGCTCCGGTTCGAGTCATCCCTGACCGAGAAGGGCAAGCTGACCAGCTTCGACGACTACCTGTCGCGGATGAAAGAGGACCAGAAGGACATCTTCTACCTGATCGGCCCGAATCGCGAGGCGCTGGAATCCGCGCCTTACCTGGAGGCGTTCAAGGCCCGGAACCTCGAGGTTCTCTTCCTCTACGAGGCAGTGGACGAATTCGTCATGTCCAATCTTCGTGAATACAAGGAGAAGAAACTGGTTTCGATCGATCAGTCCGATGTTGAGCTGGAGGACACGCCTCCGCCGTCTTCAGAAGGAGCGCTCGATGAGGAAACGACCAAGAATCTGTGCCTTTGGATTCGCGACCAGCTGGGTGACCGGGTGGCTGAGGTCAGCGGCAGCAAACGCCTGATCGACAGTCCGGCCATGGCGCTGAACGCAGACAAGATGATGAGTGCCCAGATGCGCCGGATGATGAAGGCGATGCACCAGGGCGACGATACACCGATCAAGGTCAACCTGGAGGTCAACCCGCGGCATTCCCTGATCGCCCGGTTGAACGAGGTTCGCGAAACCAATCCGGAATTGGGCACGATGATTGTCGAGCAGATCTACGACAATGCCATGATATCGGCCGGCCTGCTCGAGGATGCCCGGACCATGGTCGATCGAATCTACAAGATCCTCGAGACCGCGGCGGGAAAGTGATTACCTTCGCCGGATTGGTTCGCCATCGCCGGGAATCGGGATGACATTCTCGCTTGGCATGACGACGTTTCCGGTCTCGAAGTCCTCGGCCGCGGGGGAGGCAGTCATCGCGTAGATCTCGGACTCGGGGTTTTCCATCATGTCGCTCCATCTGACGATCTGCCCACTGTAGGCTGAGATCCGCCCCATGATGGCCACGGCGGTGGATTCAGCCACCTGCCGGGCCTCATTGAGGGGATGACCGGTCCGAACGCTCCGTACGAGATCGACCAGTTCCTGAACCGAGCTGTCATCGGAGTCGACCTCGATCTCCGGTATGGTGACGTCGTGACCCTCGATTCGACCGCCGCCATGGACCTCACCTTCGGTTCCGCGGAAGAATTCACCCACGCGCTTGTAGGTCCCGGAAATCTGTCGGCATTGGCTGTTGATATGGACGCCTTCGCCGTAATCGAGGTCGATGCTGAAAAAGTCGAATTGATTGCCCGTCTCGCGACGCGCCCGTCCGCCCATGCCCAATGCGCTCACCGGCGGGCGGCCCAGGAACCAATTGGCCACATCGAGGTTGTGGACGTGTTGTTCAACGATGTGGTCGCCGGACATTTCCCAGAAGTTGATCCAGTTGCGGGCGAGATAGTCGGCGTCGGTCCAATCCGGCCGGCGTTCGTAGATCCATGGAACGGTGCCGTTCCAATACACGGCACCGCCCAGGATTTCTCCGACCGCGCCCTCCCGGATCCTGGCGAAATTCTCGAGGTAGTCCTGCTGATGCCGACGCTGGGTGCCGGCGACGATGCCGAGTTGTTTTTCGGTGGCGATCCTGCCGAGTTCGATAATCTTGCGGCAACCGGCGGGGTCGATCGCGACAGGCTTTTCCATGAAGACGTGCTTGCCCGCAGCCAAGGCTGCCTCGAGGTGCAGGGGACGGAAATTGGGTGGTGTTGCCATGAGCACGAACTCAGCATCCGTTTCCAAGGCCTTGTGGTAGGCATCAAAGCCGAAAAAACAGCGTTCGGCGGGAACCCCGAACCTGTCGGCCATCTTCGCCGTGCGTTCGGGAAAGGCGTCGGCCAGAGCCGTTATCTCCGCCCGCAGTCCGAGGAGGGCGCAGGCATCGATGAAGTTCTGAAGGTCGCGGCTCATCCGGCCGCCGCAGCCGATGGCCGCGAACCGGACGACGTCCTCTCCCTCGGAGGACTGGCCGAAGGCCCGCGGAGACATCGCGTAAGCACCGGCCGCGGCTGCGGCGATTGAAGATCTCTGCAGGAAGTGGCGGCGTGTGATCGATTCGTTCATGGATGGATGCAGCCTGACCACGGGAGCCGGCAAGAGGAAGTGGAATCGAAGTCAGATCCAGTGCGATACCAGGATTGTCCGATACCCCGGGCGGAGTCCAGGATGACGCGAACCGCGATGCGCATTCATGGTGGCGACTCGCTCCATGACCAAGGTCTGACCGCAATGGGTTGGGTTGACCTGTTGGTGGATTTGGCAGAACTTCCTGCATGGAATTGCCGAAGGTCAATCTGAAGGAAGTCCCGGTCCAGCATCAAAAGTGGGGTGACGGCCGCTACGACCGGAAGCGACGGCATGTCTCGGTCGCTCTCGGGAATACCAGGGAAAAACGGCATCCGTTCGATGTGGAATTCACGGTGATCGCACCAGGCCACTACAATTGCCCCCATCACGCCCATTCCAGGATGAGCGAGTTCTTCATCGTCGTTTCGGGTCAGGGCCGGGTGGAACGAAACGACGACGTCTTTGAGATCGGTCCGGGAGACTGTTTCATCCAGCATTCGGGTACGTTTCACCATATTCTGAATACGAGTGAAACCGAAGAACTGTCGTTCTACATCATCGCCGACGAGGTTGATGGTTGTGAATTGACGATCAACCGTCCGTAAGGGGTCATGTCTTGACTCTTGACATGGCGACCATGCGCCATGTCAAGAGTCAAGACATGACCCCTTTTCGCAGCACGACCACGATGTCCTCCTTGGAATCGTCGAGGAGGCGGGTGCAGCCGATGCGATGGGCAAAGTCGTGGCAACCTGCGATTTCGAATGCGGGAACGCTTGCGATCAATCGTCGCAGTTCCGACGCGTCATAGGTGCGGCAGGCCCAATGTGTCTCGATTTTCTCGACGGTTCGGATCCCCTGCCTTTTGACCCGGAGCAGGTTGGAAAGTTGTTCGAGTCGGGTGGAGGGATCAGCCGGCGAGGTGATTGTGTCGCAGGTGACCCGGATACCATCGCGTTCACCGATCCATTGTTCATGGTCTCGAACCGGATGGCGATAATTGGCCAGATGAATCCCGAGCACGTAGAGTCCGCCGGACCTGAGGGCACTCGCCGCTCGTCTCAGGTGGGAGATCGCCTCTTCCTCGGTCAGGAGGTATTTGAAAGTGCTGAGCAGGCAGTGGATGAGATCAAAGTGATTGCGCGGTCCGCGGAAGGATTGCATTCGGGAGCGGCGAAAGCTGATCTGGTCGCGGCCTTCGGCGGGCAATTCCCCGGCCCGCCTCCGGGAGTAACGCAACATGGGCAGGCTGATGTCGAACCCGTCCACGCGGTGACCTCGGCGGACCATCTCAATGACCAGTCGTCCACTGCCGCTGGCGGGTTCCAGGATGGTGGCTTTTTTGCGGCGTTTTCCCTGCTGATAGTGTTCGAGGACAGCTTCGAGGAAGTCCGCCTCTTCCCGGGTCCCTTCGGCGAAGGCGATGTCGTAATAGAGGGGATGGCGGTACCAATCGGATGCGTCAACAGAAGGGGTCACGTCTTGACTCTTGACAAGACAGGATCTGTCCTGTCAAGAGTCAAGACGTGACCCCGTTTGCCGTTCTCTCGATTGCTTTTTTCGCTGCGCCCTCCATTCTCCTGTCCATGGGAGATTCAAGCATCGGAACCAGCGGGTGCGATGAGCGACCCGAAGCGGGCAAGAACGGATGGCAGACGCTTTTCGATGGCCGGACCACCGAGGGTTGGCGGGGCTATCATCGGGATACAATTCCCGACGGATGGTTTGCAGACGACGGAGTGTTCCGTCGTGAAGGCAAAGGCGGTGATCTCATGACGGTGGAACAGTTTGCCGATTTCGAGCTCCACCTTGAGTGGCGTCTTGAGCCGGGCGGCAACAGCGGGGTCATTCTCCGGGTGTCCGAGGAGGGGGACAAGTCCTGGCACAGCGGACCCGAGATGCAGATCCTGGATGACGAGGCGCACCAGCCGGATCTCAAGCCGAAGAACGCCAGCGGTGCCCTCTACGATCTGGTCCCGGTACCGGAGGGTGCAGGGTCGGTGATCGACGAGTGGAACACGGTTCGTATCATGGTGGACGGGAGCCGCTACCGGTTCTGGTTGAACGGAGTCCAGACCGTCGATCTCGACCTGGAGAGCCCTGAGGGGCAAAGGTTGATCGCCGCGAGCAAGTTTGCCAGATACCCGGGTTTCGGCAGGGAGGCACGTGGGCACATCGTATTGCAGGATCACGGCGCCAAGGTTGAGTTTCGGCACATTCTGATCCGGGAACTGTAGGGTTTTATCGAGCCCTTTTGTGGTGCTGTTCGAAGGGGTCAAACCTTGATTCCCGCATTGGCATGCACGAATGCAAGGAATGACCCCGGGCTGTTCGAAGGGGTCAAACCTTGATTCCCGCATTGGCATGCACGAATGCAAGGAATGACCCCGGGCTGTTCGAAGGGGTCAAACCTTGATTCCCGCATTAGCATGCACGAATGCAAGGAATGACCCCGGTGGGGCTCGGAATTTTTTCTCGTGAATCAGGCAAAAGGTTTTGACGGGTCAGGTCCGATAACCATATCTAGTGGTCTTTGATTCCGGCGACCCCCGTATCTTGTGGTTAGCAAGTCGTTAATAAGTTAGTGTGGTCATCCCCCAGCATCTCCTCCGGAATCAGATCTGACTCACCCCGGACAAGATTTTTCTCTCTCCAAGCCATTTGGTTACGCATCACTGAACATGCAGAAAGTTTACGAAATAGGGACCAGGAAATTCGTCCTGGACCAAGACAAAGCAGAAGCCGCATTCAACGCCAAGAAGGTGATTCTGGGTCGCGACACCATGACCTTCAACCTCCTCCCCCTGAAGTATCAGTGGGCCTATGATCTCTACCGGACGATGAAGTCCAACCATTGGGAGCCGGAGGATGTTCCGATGGGCAAAGATATTGACCAGTGGAAGGACCCGAATCTGGTCAACGAGATCGAGCGGTGGATCATAATGATGGGGGTGGGGTATTTCTCGGCTGCCGAGGGGATCGTCGGAGACAATATCCTCCACGTCGTCCGTGAGCTGGTCACCGCTCCCGAACTGAAGCTGGTCCTCGGTCGGCATGCGCACGAGGAGAACATCCACGCCGACTCGCTCCTCTACATGATCAGCTCCCTGGGGATCAACCCACATGAGTGCGAAGCCATGTTTGAGGACGTGGAAACCATTCGCAAAAAGAACGCCTTTGTGACCGGGATTTCCAAGCAGTTACGGCGCGATCTCGACCTGAACAGGACCGAGAACAAGCAATTGCTGGCCAGAAATATCTTTGTCTTCGGTCAGTGCATGGAGGGCACCCAGTTCTACGGTCTCTTCGGCATGGTTCTTTCGCTCTACCGCCAGAACAAGTTCCCGGGTATCGGCCAGATGTTTCGCTACACGTTGCGGGACGAGTCCAACCATATCGAACTCCTGCGATCGCTGTTCATGGACCTGGTCGATGAAAACCCGGACGTCTGGACACCGGAGTTCAAGGAGGAACTGCGTGAGACCATGCGGGAGGCGGTTGCCCTCGAGCGCGAGTTCATCTGCGACTGCCTGCCGGTCAATTCGGTCGGGCTTTCGAGTGACGAGTTTATCCAATACATCGATTATATAGCCGACCGGCGGTTGGAGGGCGTCGGTCTGGCGCCCCTGAACCCCGGAACCAGGAACCCGCTTCCGTGGTTGGCCGAGATGATGGATATCAAGAAGGAGCAGAACTTCTTCGAAGGCCGTGTCACCGAATACCAGAAGTCCTCCGCGCTGCAGACCGTGGACGACGACGAACTCTAACTCCGTCAGTTTCCGACTGTCATGCTCAATCCCCGTTTTGAAGAGGATCTTGCCCTCAAGCATTCCGTTATTTCCCCGATCGACCAGAAGCCCAATTTCAATTGGCGCGGCGTGGTCAAGGAAGAGACCCCGGTCAGGTCATCCGTCCGCGTTGTGTGCCCGCACGGCGACGAGGACTTTGATGTCAAGGAAGTCATCGACACGATCGGCAAGGCACTGACCAATGTGCTTCATTCCCGGCAGGAAACGGAGATCTTTACTGAAGAGAACAAGCGCTGGGTCGAGCGCATTGCCCGACAGGTCGGGGCAAGCTTGGAAGCGAGCGTCAGCGACAACAAGCCGGTTAGGGTGGCTCTCAATGATCTTTATACGCTGATCGAACGAACCCTGGTGGAGAATAATGCCTGGGACGTGGCCAAGAGTATCCTGGTCAACCGGTCGCGCAAACTGACGACCGAGTTTGCGCCGCCCACCGTGCCCGTCCGCCTGATTCGCCGCAACAACCAGGTGGTTCCCTGGAACGTGGCCAAAATCGAAATTGCGGTGCGCAAGGCTTTTCTGTCCCTCGAGGTCGATTCGGCGCCGGCGCCCGATATTGCCCATGCCATCACCCAGCGGGTTCTGGAAAACAATCAGGCTTTTGTCCGGATCGAAGAGGTCCAGGACATGGTCCAGGTGGAGTTGATGCGGGCCGGCTTCTACAAGGTGGCGGAGCACTATATCCTCTACCGGGCCCGCCGCGCCCAGATGCGCGAGCTGGAAACCCAATCGCCCGAGGTCGGGGTCGAGCAGAAATCGATGGTGGTCGTCCGCCGTCCGGATGGTGACACCTATTTCTGGGACGGGCTGGACCTGAAGAAGCGGATTGAGTTCGGCATGATCGGCCTGGATCTCTGCCTGACCGCGGAGGAGATCGAGACCGAGCTGCGCCGTTCGATCTTCGATGAGATTTCCCAGGCCGAGTTGAGCCGCACGCTGGTGCTCAATGCGAAGACCCTGATCGAGAAGGATGCCGATTTCGCAAAATTTGCCGGCCGGATCCAGCTGACCTTCATCTACGAGGAGGTCCTGGGCTGGGACATCGCCCGGGATGGCATCGACGCGCTGAAGACCTTTCACCAGAAGTATCTCGCGCATTACCTGAAGCGTGGGGTCGAGATAAAGCGCCTGAACCCGCGGTTGCTCGACTACGACCTCAAGAAACTGGCCGCCGCCCTCGACCCGTCGGCCGATCTGGAATTCGATTTCCTCGGCATCCAGACGCTCTACGATCGCTACCTCATCGTGGACAAGACGGTGAATCCGCAACGCCGCATCGAAACGCCTCAGATCTTCTGGATGCGAGTGTCGATGGGGCTCTTTATCGATGAGGAAAAAGACCGGGAAAACTGGGTCGCCTCGCTCTATGAGCTCTACAAGAGCCGCCGGTTCTGTTCGTCGACGCCGACTCTCTTCAATTCCGGCACCCTGCATTCGCAGCTCTCTTCCTGTTACCTCTATTGGGTGGATGATTCGATCGAAGGGATCATGCAGCGTGGTATCGCGGAAAACGCCTACCTTTCCAAGTGGGCCGGCGGGCTCGGAGGCAGCTGGACGAGCGTCCGCGGTACCGGCTCCCATATCGGGGGGACCAACGGAGAGAGCCAGGGCATCATTCCCTTCCTCAAGCTCCACAACGACCAGCTGGTCGCGGTCAACCAGGGTGGAAAGCGCCGCGGTTCCGGATGCGCCTACCTCGAGAGCTGGCACAACGATCTCTTCGATTTTCTCGAACTGCGCAAGAATGTCGGCGACGAGCGCCGCCGCACCCACGACATGAACACGGCGAACTGGATTCCCGACCTGTTCATGAAGCGGATGGAAGCCCGCCAGCACTGGACCTTCTTCCATTCGAGCGATGTGCCCGACCTGCACCATACCTATGGGAAGGCTTTCGAGGAACGTTTCGTCGAATACGAGAAGCTGGCGGAGGAAGGCAAAATTCACGGACGGACCGTTCCGGCCCTGGATGTCTGGAAGCGGATGCTCCAGATGCTTTTTGAAACCGGTCATCCATGGATCACCTTCAAGGATCCGTGCAATATCCGCAGTCCGCAGGATCATGTGGGGGTCATCCACAGTTCAAATCTTTGCACTGAGATCACTCTGAACACCGGAGAGGATGAAACCGCGGTCTGTAATCTCGGAAGTATCGTTCTCGATTCCCATCTCGACCACGAGGGCAATATCGATCTGGAAAAACTGCGGCGCACGGTGCGAATTGCCGCTCGTGCGCTCGATAACGTGATCGATATCAATTTCTACCCGACCGATGCAGCCAGGCGGTCCAATCAGCGCCATCGCCCGATCGGCCTGGGCGTCATGGGTCTGCAGAACGCTCTCTACGTGCGCAATACGCCGTTCGCCTCGCAGGAAGCGGTTGAGTTCAACGACGAAGCATTGGAAGCGATCGCCTATTTCGCCTACGAGGCATCGAGCGATCTGGCCGGTGAACGCGGGACCTACAGCACCTACAAAGGCTCGAAATGGGACCGGGGATTACTTCCGCAGGACACCCTGGACCTGCTCGAAGAAGAGCGCGGGGTAACGGTTGAAGTCCCGCGGGGTGGACGCATGGACTGGACACCGGTGCGCGAGAAGATCGCCCGGCAGGGCATGCGCAACAGCAATGTGCTTGCCATCGCGCCAACCGCAACCATCTCGAACATCACCGGGACGTCGCCCTGCATCGAGCCCTCCTACAAGAACCTTTTTGTAAAGAGCAACCTCTCGGGTGAATTCATCGTTCTGAATGCCCACCTCGTTCGCGATCTGAAAGCGCGCGATCTCTGGAACCAGGAGATGGTCGACAACCTCAAATACTTCGATGGTTCACTGGCCGACGTCGAGGGTATCCCGGACGATCTGCAGAAGAAGTACCAGACCGCCTTCGACATCGACTATAACTGGTTGATCGACGCCGCCGCGCGCCGCCAGAAGTGGATCGACCAGTCGCAGTCCGTGAATCTCTTCCTGGGACATCCGGAGATGAAGACACTTTCCCATATGTACCGCGCCGCCTGGCGCCGCGGTTTGAAGACGACCTACTATCTGCGCACGCTCGGCGCCTCGAATATCGAGAAGGCGACGGTGTCGGTAAAGAAGGAGGTCAAGGCCAGTTTACTGGTCGGGCAGGATTCCGAGGCCGGCAAACGCGAATACACCGAAGCCGAACGTGTGGCCTGCAGTATTGAAGCCATGCGCAACGGAGAGGAGTGCGAAGCCTGCCAATAATTGGTGTCGAACCTCGTTGAAAATCGGTCCCCGTGACCGGAAAAGGTGCTGTGGGTGTTCTTCACAGCACCTTTTTCGTGGAAGAGGGAAACGGGGTCATTGCGTAAATTCGTGCATGCAATGCAGGAATTGCGCTTTGAGCCCTTCGAAGTGGCGCGCAAAAGCAGACTGATCCGGTAGGGCGTGGCCGTCCGTCTTCGTGTGGCTACGCCGTGACATGCCGGACGCGCCGTCCCATAGGCTGAGTCCTGTCCGATGTGCCTGTCTTCGACGGCGTGTCCGGCGGCCACGCCCTACCCATTTCGCATACATCCCAAAACAAACCGTAGTGTGCAACGTAGTGCACTACGGTTTGTTTTGGGATGTAAAACACTACGTATTGTTTTTGTTCACGTGGTGACGCCACCTGCCTCGCGACTGAGCTTCACGAACTCGTCGCACATGGCCTCAATGGCTTCAGCGGTGTGGCCGGCGCCGGCCGGGTCGCTGTACCATTTGGAGATGAACCCACCGTCGGGTCGACCCAGGGTCCGGACCATCCGCCGGCAATAGGCGCGGATCTCATCGGGGTTGCCCCGGGCCATGGTCTGCTGGATGTCGACCGGGCACCAGAAGGTGAGGCGTCCACCGAAGCGCCGGCCGAGGAGTTCCAGCGTCATGTTTTCCTGCTGGTCCATCTGGATGACGTCGAGGCCGATCTCGATCAGGTCGTCCAGGATGCTGACGATGTTTCCGCAGCTGTGCAGGAAGCAGAGGAGACCGGCCTGGTGAGCGGCCTCATAGATGCGGGCGTAGCGGGGCTTCCAGATGCGGCGCCAGGCCTCGGGGTCAATCATGAGCCGATCCTGCAGGCCCCAGTCATCGCAGAAGATGAACCCGTCCGCCCCGGCCTCTGCGTATCGACGGATCGCATACAGATTCATGTCGACCAGGATGTCGATCAATCGTCCGAGCCGGTCGGGCTCCTCCAGGACGTCGACCCAGGTGTTTTCCAACCCGCGGATGAAGTGAACGCGCTCGTAGATGGAAATGCCGTTGGCGAGCAGAAAGAGGTCGTCGGCATCGGAGCGGGCGTGGTAGAGCCCGCGCCACCGCTGCGGATCGGTGATGTCGGGGATCTTCAGCTTATTCCAATCGTCCCAGGAGGCGAGGGCGGGCTGTTTGACTTCGCCCAGGTTCGAGACGCCTATATTGTCCCAGAGGCAGCCCCATTCGTCCCGCCCCGTGCTCTTGTTGGGCCGATCGTCCGGGGAAGCGGTCATCCCCATCCAGGCGATATCGGTGCCGTGCGACTCATCCAGCGTAAAGGGCAGGCGATCGGCGCCCTGAAACCGAATCGTTCGGGAAACAACCTTGCGTGGCGTCATGTTGGTCCGAGCTTTGTCCCATGATCGTGGCATGGCAACGCTCGATCGGGGTGGGCGTGGCCTCCGGACAGCTTGCCCATCGTAGCCTTGGCGAAGTTGGGCGCCGTCCCACAGGCAGAGTTTCGGCGGTATGCGAGCCTCTTTGACGGACGACCCGGCGGTTCGTCCCTACCCTCCAGCTTGCGTGCTCAGGCCGCCCGGGTACAGATCTGGGGCAGGTTTTCGAGGAAGAGATTGGTCAGTGCGGGTTCGAACTTCACGCCGCGCAGACGCTTCATTTCAGCGATGACCTGGTCCTGCGACCAGGCGGATTTGTAGGCGCGCGTGGAGAGCAGGGCCTCGAAGACATCAGCGACGGCAACGATGTGTGCTTCGAGGGGGATTTCCTCGCCTCGCAGACCGTTGGGATAGCCGGAGCCGTCCCAATTTTCATGGTGACTCCAGGCAATCGCGGCCGCGCATTGGATGGTGGGCCACGGACTTCCGGCGAGGATATCGTAGCCGATCTGCGTATGCGACTGGATGGTCATCATCTCGTCCGCGTCCAGGGCGCCGGGCTTCTCAAGAAGGGTGCGCCGCAGTCCGATCTTTCCGATATCGTGGAGGGGGGCGGCGTGGCAGATCTGGCGGATTTTTCCCTCCGGCAGGCCGACATGGCGGGCGATTTCACGCGAGTAGCGAGCCACATTGTTCAGGTGGGAGGCGATGTTCGGGTCGTGCGCTTCGCAGACTTTCCGAAGCCGGATCGCCATCTCGATTTCCGGGAGGTTCGATTTGCTGTTCCTCATGCGCTGACCTTCCGCTGAAAGTGCCGGATATTCACATGATCGGTGTCTGACTGGCGTTTCCGCTTGTCGACGTAGAGAGCTTTGTCGGCCATGGCCAGGACCTGGTCCATGTCCAGCGTTGTCTCCCGGCCAAAAGTGGTGAGGCCGACACTCGTTCCCAAGTGGTAAGTCCCTTTTCTTTCCTTGTTCTGCTCTTCGAGGAGCGCCTGCAGAAGTTGGAGGTTCTCGTCGAGCAGTCCCGGGCGGGCCTCCACGCCCATGGCCAGAAACTCGTCTCCACCGATTCGAACCAGTGCCGTTTCCTTGCGGAAGACGCGCCTGAGAAGGATGGCAAATTCAGACAGCGCCTCATCGCCGGCCGCATGTCCGAAGCGGTCGTTGATCTTCTTGAAATCATCGAGGTCGAAATAGCAGAGGAACCCCCGGTGACTGCTCTCTCTCGCCCGTTCCAGAATGTCCGATTTCAGGGAGTTGAATCCACGGCGGTTGTAGAGGCCGGTCAGTTCATCGATCACGGCCAGTTGTCTGATGGTCCGCTGCAGCCGATGGCGTTCCCTGCTGTAGAGGATGCAGCGGTGCAGCGTGCTGTCGGAGAACGCTCCTTTGACCAGGTAGTCCTGGGCGCCCATTTGAACTGCTTTCATGCCGATGTCGTCGCTCTCGGTCGAGGTCAGTACGATCACGGCTACGTCGGGATCCACTGATACGATGAACTCGGGGGTGTTCAATCCCTTGCTGTCCGGCAGGTTCAGGTCGGTCAGGACGACGTCGAAATCCTGGGACTTCAGTGCGGTGAGAGAGTCTTCGAGGGTGGTGGTGTGAGTGATGTCGTAGGTCCCGTTCCCGATTTTCTCGAGCATCCGTCGGGTGATTCTGGCGGTCACCGGCTCATCCTCGATGAGAAGCAACCTGCAGGTGTGCGGGATCATGGCAGGAGGGTGACAGGGGAGGCCCGCTTACTTGATGGAGGTTGCCGCCACTTCGGCGATTCGTATTTCGCCGAGGTCCTTGATGATCCGAGGCGTGACGAAGAAGATGAGTTCAGTCCGTTCCTTGGAGGTGTATTCGCCGGAGAAGGCCCGCCCGAGCAGCGGGATATCTCCGAGCAGCGGAATCTTCCTGATCGTGGTGGTTTCACCATCCTGGACCAGTCCCCCCATTACGACGGTATCGCCGTCGCGCAGTCGAACGATGGAGGAGGCCTGCCGGATATCGATGACGGGTGCATCCGTTCTGCCGGATGCTGACTGAATGATTCGGACCAGGCGGCTGACGGCCGGGGTGATGTCCAGCGTGATCAGCCCATCATCTGAAATCTGTGGGGTAATTGAAAGGACGGTGCCTACGGTCACCACCTGAATGGTTTCACTCGTTGTGATGACGGGCGGCGTTCCGGGGGACTGAATGACCTCGGTCACGAAGACGGGCAGGTCCTGACCCACCCGGACGACGGCCGGTTGGTTATTGAGCGTCCGGAGGCGCGGTTTGGAGACCACGGTGATATCCCCCTGTTCGGAGAGGGCTTCGAGGACGGCCGAGATGCCGCCGCCAAAGTCATAGCCGACACTGACACCCGGCGCCGAGACCTCGCCACCGAAGAGGGGGTTTCTGACGATGAGTCCGGTCCCGACCGATGGATTGCCGATGACGGTCCAGTCGATTCCCAGTTGGAAGGTGTCGGTGAAGGCCACCTCGTAGATCTGGACCTCCAGGTCGACCTGTTTGACCACGGAGTTGCTGACCGATTCGAGAAACTGGGCCACGCGTTCGACGCTCCGGTGGTTGTCGGTCACGGTGATGGTGCCGGAGAGGCTGTTGACCGTCAACTGAGCCTCTTCGTTGAGCATGCTGCCGAGCTGGGCGGTCAGGTCGGTCCAGAAATCGATGGTTGAGCTCGCGGTGACTGTCATGGTGGAGCCCTGTTCCTCGTTGGAACTGCTGCCTCCTCCGGACATGCCACCGGCCCCGCCACCGCCACTCGAACTGATCTGAACGGCATTGGACCCTTCGCCGGCCCGGACCAGGTTGATGTAGTCAATCTTGAACAGCCGGGTCTCCATCTTGCGGACCCGGATGAGTGGCCCGTCCTGGACGAAGTAGTAGCCATTGGCGTCGAGGAGGGCGCGCATGGCGTAGTCGAGAGGCAGGTCATTGAACTCCACCGTGATCTCACCGACGATATCAAGATCGGGTACGATGTTCAGGTGATTGGCCCGGGCAAAGAGGACGAGCGCCTGCTTGATCGGAACACCCTCGGCCCGAAAGCTGAAGAGATCGGATGAGATGTCATCGATGGCTTCAGTCTCCGCGGCTTCAGCCCGGGCGTGAACCGGGGCAACGTCGGCCATGATGGCGGCGGCGAGGCAGATGAAGAGATGACGGCGGGCGATGAGACAGGTTCTAGTTCTCATTGAAGGCGAGGGTTGGGTTCGTATCTCGGGATTGAGCGGGGATCACCCAGGTGAAACGCTTGCCGATGGCGACAAAGTCCTGCCCATTCGGGTGGGTGACCCAGATGCCGTCGATCGTGGTGGATTCGATGGTCAGGTCGCCGACTGTGTCGCCGGCCGTGTAGACGTGATTGTTGACCAGGACCAGGGTCTGGTCGCCTTGGGCCCAGATGGCGGATAGATGGATGGCGATCTCCTCCTGTTCGGGTTCGCCCGACCCGGTCATGGCGATGATCTCGGCCGAATCGTTGTCAAAGGGATCGGAAGGGAGATCTTCCGAAGTCGGGACCAGGGACTCGAGGACCTGACGGATGGAGGATGGGTCGGAAGGTTCCGGCTGGTCGGAAGTGTCGTCGAATTCGTCGTAGTACCCATTATCCTCGTACGGATCGTCGTGGGTCGCAGTGCGGAGGGGCTTGCGCTGCTCCATGACCGCGTTTGCCACGAAGGCGATCGCGATCAGGGCCATGGTGGCGACGAACCAGGGCTTATTGAGCAGTTTTTTCATCGGTGCGGTGACTCGCGATCTGGAAGTTCATTTCGACGGTGGGCCCTGTCTTTTCGTCGACGCCTATGGCCAGGCGGGTCAGATCAATCCGGTTGGCTGACGCGGTAAAATGGGTGAGAAGTTCGAGCAGGGACGGGAAAGGCTTCCGGTTTTCCCTGGTCGGTATCATCTTCCCGGCTGCCGGCACAAAGGTGATGGGTGTCTCTTCGTCGGTTGGCCCGGAAACGGGTTCATAACTCTTGAACGTTGCCAGCCATCCGTACCGATTGACCGTCTTGCGAAGGTCCTGGAGATACTCGGGGGCCGCTTCGATCGAAGGCAGGATCATCCGTGAGGCTTCCCCGGCTTCGATCACAAGTTCTCCGGCCCGCTGATCGGAGCATTCGATGTTCAGTTGATTGATGTCGTCGTTGAGGGCGACCAGAGGTGAGTAGCTGATACGGACACGGTTGATCTGCGGCTGCCGGACGAGGAACGACCATCCGAGCAGCGCGAGGATCAATCCGATCGGCAGCATGATCGGTATCAGACGTCGAATCCGGAGTTTCAGTGGTGGTTCGGACCAGCCGGGCACATCACTCAGGAGGTGCCAGACATTTCTGAAGAGGCGTGTGAAGTCAGAACTCAAAAAGACCTCCTTCCAGTGTAAACCGCTGTAAAGTGGCTTCCGTGGCCAGGCTCAGTTCCACTTCCGGGCGGACCGACTCGATAAATCGCACCTGGAGGGGGCTCTTGCTCAGCTGCCGCCGAATCGAGCGGATGGTCATGCGGGCCGTTTCCGGATCGGCCTCCAGCGTGCCTTCTATCCGGAAGGTCCAGTCCTTTGATTCGTTGTTCCAGGTAACCAGGAAATGACTCAGCTGGACTTCACGCGGGACAATGGATGCGACGTAGGCCAGGAAACGATCGGGGACCGGGGGAAGCCGATCATCGACGACCTGCTTGACGAAGGAGCGGTTGCGAGCGGCCCCGGCATTGCGAACCAACATGCGGTCGTAGGTCTCGTGAAGACTGTCTTCATTGGCACCGAGGGTGCTCATTCTGGTCTGCTCGGCGCTCCAGTCCTGTTCGTCAATCCAGGTATCCAGAGCCAGAAGGGCGAAGAGGAACCAGCATGATATCAGGATGACCCGTCGAAGGAAGTGATTGCTCCGCTTCTTGCGCAGGTAACCGGCGACCAGATTGACCGGATGACGGAGGGGGAGCCTGACCGTCGCCGAGAGCCGGTTGATGGGATCGGTGTCCCGAACAGCGAAAGACTTGCCCTCGCCGCACTTGGATTCGATCTCCGGTCTGGCCTCCTCGGCCTCCTTTCCGGTCAGTATGATGTGATCGATAGCGGCCCCGTGCTGTTGCTTGGCATAGAGCAGCGATCGATTGATCTCAACCGCGACCCGGCTCGGGTCGTCGCTCCAAGTGCCCAGGGTCGTGCGCGAGAGAAGGATTTCCCCGTTCTGGCGACAGGCAATCAGAGCGGTTGAATCACCAATTCTGGCCGCGAGCAGGATCGCGGGGCGCGAATCATCAACCTGGTCCGAGATTTCGAGTTCCAGGGGGACGTTGGTCGGGATGATCCGCGAGATTTCGAGATGCCTGGCCAGAAGGAGATTGTTGAGCTCGTGGTAAAAGCTGTGCGGCAGCAGATGAAGGAGATGCTGGGCCTCTTTTCGGATTGGGGCGACCGGCTGGGCCACGGAGAGGACAGGCCCGTATTCCTCCTCATGACGTTCGATCCGCCCGCGCAGGTAGGCTTTGGTAGCGCCTTCGGAAAATGAAGGGCAGGCTTCAGTCTGGTGAGTGAACTGGTCATGGGCGAGAAGCAGGACGACGTCGGTGCCCCGATAATTCAGAGTCTTCAGCCCGACATCGAGAGCGGAGCCAAACTGCTCAAGGGTCGTCGCTTTGTCGCTTGATTCCCAGGTGGCGACCAGGTTGGACCGTCGGTAGGTGGCGGCATGGAGTTGGCCGTGGGTCCAGGCAATGGCCAGGGTATCTGCTTGACCGCGACCGGTCGCGCGATCCGGTGCCCGAGCTTTTCGAGGCGCCGATTTCGTTTCCTGCCTGTCTGGAGCGAGGGTGGTCATTGGGGAAGCCACTGGACGCCGTCAAAGTCGAACGTCTTGCCCGAGTCGCTGACGACGTAGGAATAGTCCAGCACGGTCCCGCCGGCAGTTCGGTAGAGATTGATACGTCCCTTGGCCCGGAGATTGGTCAGGATGGCGGTGGCCCCGGCCGGGATATTGACCACGGATTGGATGGCTCCGGACGCCTGGACGAGATTGTAGCTGGAGGGTGCGCTGCTGTTATTGTTGAGGGTGACGGTATAGACCTCGAACTCGGTCCGGTAGATCGGGACCAGGTTGATCCGCTCGATGACGAGGTAGTCCGCACTGTCGGCCACGCTCCTCCAGTTGTTCCATCCTCCCCAGCTGACAGAGGTGGGAATCGATTCATCGGCTGTGTCCCAGATATCGCGAAAGCGGTTGGCGTTGTTGATATTTCCCGACCTCGGCAGGTTCAGCCCGCTCCGCATGCTGGACAGGATCATGGCGCGTTCGGCCGGGAAACTGCCCGGGTCCAGGAGAAAGATCCGCCCGTTTTTCCGCTTGTTGGTGGCCAGATCGGCCGGGCTCAGATCGGAGTAGGCGGCCAGGGTGGTGATCCAGTTGGCGGGGGTGGGCAGGGCTCCCTGGTCCCGGAGGTAGAGTTCGACCTGCTCTCCGAGATTGGCGAGGGTCTGATGCTCGGCCCGGATGGCAGCCCGCTCAATCGACTGGAGCGCGTTGGGCGCGATCACTCCGGCCAGGATGGTCATGATGGCGAGAACCCCGATCAGTTCGATCAGGGTGAATCCGGCATTTGGATACGATGAACCTTCTGTATTCATGTTCATCATACCTGCCAGAGTTGAAGGATGGGAAGGATGACCGACAGCGCCACCACGCCGACGATCCCGATCAGGGAGAGCATCACGACCGGGTTGAAGATGGCGAAGACGGCCTTGATCCGCCGAGGTATGATCGTGTCGTAGTAAGCCGCCACGCTCTGCAGGGCGACGTCCAGGTTGCCGGAGGTCTCTCCGGTTGCGATCATGGTGACGAGGGTCTTGGGGAAGAGATCGTGCTCGGCCAGGGTCCTGCTGATCGGCCGACCCTCGGTCACGCCCTGTTTCACCTGGTCGAGGGCGTGCTCGATGGCGCGGTTGCCGACCAGCGCCCTGGAGATTTCCAGCCCTTTGAGCAGAGTGACTCCGGACTGGTAGAGCATGCCCATGTTCCGGGCAAAACGGGCCAGTGCGAACATGGTGATGAGCTGGCCGAAAATCGGGAGCTTCATCAGGTTGCAGTCAAACCATCGACCGAACGAGGGGACCCGGAGGGCCAGCTTGAGGGCGATGGGGACGCTGATCGCAAGGACGATCAGCAGGGGGCCGCCCTTGACCAGGAAGTTGCTCATGCCCATGACGGCCTTGGTCAGGGTGGGGACCTCGAGGGAGAGATCGGTCAGGAGGGTGACGAATCGTGGCACCACGAGGGTGAAGAGAAGGATGATGAGCGCGATTGAGGCGCACAGAACGATGACCGGGTAGATCAGGGCCTGGCGCACCTCGCTGACCAGTTCATCCACCCATTCGAGATAGTCGCTCAGGCTCTTGAATACATCGGGCATCCTGCCGCTGACTTCGCCGGCCTCCACCATGGCGACGATCTGACGGGAAAAGACTCGCGGGTAGGTGGCCATGGCCTCGTGGAGTGGCACGCCGATGGATACCCGATCGGTCAGGGAAGCGACCACGGTGCCCATTTTGGAGCCCTCGAAATCCTCGGCCAGTTGTTTGAGTGCGGTCGGCAGGGTGATACCGGAGCGAAGCAGAAGCGTCATCTGGATGAAGAAGGCGATCTGATCGCGGCTGTTGGCCCGAATGCGGCTGGTCGACTCCGTTTCCTCCCGGGCAGATTCACCGTGTTCGCGTGCCTCCAGCATCCAGACGCCGGCGGCGCGCAGTCGGGTCTCGAGCGTCGACCTGCTGTCCGCTTCCAGGGCCCCCGTTATGGTTTCACCGGCGGCGTCGTAGGCTCTGTAGTGGAAGAGGCTCATGACGGGAATCAACGGGCGAAGGCGACCCGGAAGACCTCCTCGATCGAGGTCAGCCCGGCGTAGGCGCGCCGGAGACCGTCATTGAACAGTTGGGACATTCCCTTCTCCCGGGCCAGCGCTTCGATATCCTCGGCATTGCCCTTGTGGAGGAGGGGGTGGAAATCGTCGTCGATCTGGAGAAGCTCGAAGATAGCGATCCGGCCACGGTAACCCTGGTCCTGGCACTCCGGGCAGCCCGTGGGCTTGAAGAGGGTGAATGCCTCATCCTGCGGCACTTTCAGGTCGAAAGCGGCCAGGTGTTCACCCGGGTTCTCGACCGGCTCGCGGCAGACCGGGCAGAGTTTTCGGACCAGTCGCTGGGCGATGACGAGCCGCAGGGTCGCCGGCAGCAGGAAGGGTTCGACCCCGAGATCAATAAGACGGGGGATGGCACTGGATGAATCGTTGGTGTGGAGTGAACTGAAGACCAGGTGACCGGTCAGGGCGGCGCGGACCATTAGCTGAGCGGTTTCCCTGTCACGGGTTTCGCCGACCAGGATCACGTCGGGATCCTGGCGAAGCAGGGTCCGGAGTCCGGCGCTGAAAGAGAGGCCGATCTTCTCGTTGATCTGGGTCTGTCGGATATGGGGCAACCGGTATTCAATGGGATCCTCGAGGGTGAAGACCGAACGCTCCAGTCGGTTTACCGAATTCAGGGCGGTGTACAGGGTGGTCGTCTTGCCGCTGCCGGTGGGTCCGGTCACGAGCACGACGCCGTGGGGCCGGGTGACCCCCTCGGCCAGGGCCTCCTGGTCGGACTTGCGAAGACCCAGGGCGGAGAGGTCGAAGAGCATGCCCCCGCTGTCGAGGATGCGAAGGACCACGCTCTCGCCGTAGTTTGTCGGCATACTTGACATGCGGATGTTCAGGTCGCGACGGCCAACGGTGAACGAAAAACGCCCGTCCTGGGGAAGACGGGTCTCGGAGACGTCGAGGTTGGCCATCACTTTGAGTCGTGCGGTGAAGGCGTCCTGCAGGTCCTTTGGAACCAGGAGGAAGGGCCGCAGTACCCCGTCTGTTCGCATGCGGATGCGAAGAGACTTTTCGTCCGGTTCAAAGTGGATATCGCTGACCGACTTTCGGACCGCGGCGCTGATGATCTGCTCGACCGCCCGGATCATGGGGGCCGTTGTCTCGTCCCCGTCGGTCCGCTTGCTGATCTTCATCAGCTCATCGATCGTCTGGTCGATGGAGCCTTCGCGCTCGTAGGCCGAGGCAAGTTTTTCGAGGATATCGGGCCTGGATGCGTTGAGGACGTCGACCTTGAGCCGCGTCATCTGCTCGATCCGGTCGATCGCAACGACGTCGAACGGGTCTCCCATTACGACGGTCAGGGTATCGTCCTTCTGGCCGCAGGCGATCAGGGCGGCATCCCGGCAGAATTCGTAGGGCAGCAAGCCCAGGACGATGGGGTCGATTTCCATGACGCCGAGATCGACGGTCCGGGCCTGGGCATCCTGAGCGAGGAAGCTGGCGATGTCCTGCTCGGTGACGAATCCGAGATCCCGCAGGACTGCCCCGATCAGCTTGCCATCCCGCTTCTGCTCGCGCAGAGCCAGCTCAAGCTGGTGGCGGTTGATCAGGCCGGCGTCGAGGAGCCGGTCGCCGAGACGCTTGGTGGGAGCTTGGATCATGGTAACGGACAAGGAAGGAGCGGGCGAGCGTGCTGGCCCCGCCCGCTCGTGAACCTCTCTACCTGACTGAAGGGAGAAGGAATCGGCTCGGGCCTACTGATGCGCGATGTAAACGTAGGCCGTGGTCAGCCCGCGGCCGTTGGGGCGGCGGTAAACCACCTTTCCGGTCACGTCGTCGACGGAGGTCGTGGCGGGAGTGAAAGCTTCACCGTCGAGGCGAAGGCTCAACTCGTGGGCTTCAGCAGCGGTCACGTTGACCACTGCGGCTGAGACAACCCGGGCCCCGGAGGGGAGATTGTTCGTCCCGTCCAGACGGAAGTTGGAACCTGCCGCGGTGGAAGGATTGGTCGTATTCGAATTGCGGCAGATGAGACGCGACTGGCTGTTCTGGCTGGATCCGCCGTTGGCGGCCCAGGTGCCGTTGGCGCGGGTCCAGGTCGCTCCCGCAATAACCGGGTTCGAGGGTTGGGTGCCGATTTTCACCTGGAATCGACCATCGAGCATACCGGCGGTATAGAGCAGGTCGTCGATGCGGCCGCGGTTGTTGGTGACCGGAATCGTGCCGTAATTCCCCGCGAACTCAGTGATGGCCGCCTTCATGGAGCTGATCGAGCCGACGGCATTGGTCACACGCGATGAAGCGATGGTGGAGAACACCTTAGGTACGATGACCACGGCGAGGATGGCGATGATGGCGAGCACACCAATCATCTCGATGAGACTGAATCCAGCCTGGCGTTTCGAGGTGCGGCGACAAGTGGGTGATGGATCAATATTCATAAGGATGATAGCTAGGTTCAGAGGTGAATATCGACCGGATCGGACCGCGTCTTTAGGGTGATTGCTCTAGGGGATTGCCAGAGGTCTTCCCAAGTGGATCTCCCGGGGAGATCAGGGAGGTCCGGACGAGTCGGTCTCGGCGGCGGGTCAGGAAAAGCGCTGAGCAATTTTCCAGCCGAAATAAACCCCGACAAGACTCCCGACCGCGCTGATCGAAAAGGCCCAGCCGATGCCCCATCGCGATCCCAGGTACCACCCAACATAGCTTCCGATAAAAGCACCGCCGAATGTACAGAGTTTGTTCATCTGTCTTCGATCGGCAGATTTTTGCTGTTTCCGAAGAAAATATGTGGAATCCGGTAGGGCTGGACGTTCCCCTCCGTCGCTAGAGCTATGGCGGGCAGGCAGGCCAGCCGTGCACGAGATTGTGGCGCGCCAGGGACGACGCGCCCTACCAAATGGCCAGCCGTTTCGAAGGCTTTCCAATCGATGGATCAGAAAAAACTTCCTGGTTCCTCCACTGGTGCACCGGTACAGGTGAAGTGATGGGGTCCCAATAGATCATCCTCCGACTCAGAGATCACCCATTTTTCTTCTTGTAGGAGAGGCTTTACGCCTCGATCAAACTGGCCATCGAGGGATAAACCCTCTCCTACTCTTACCCGTCATTTCATGCGTGATGCGCCACCAGTGTTGAGCGCGCGGACCAGAGCGCCATGAGGTCGAGGCAGGGCGGGGCAGATCGAACGATCCTATGGGTCTCAGTCTTGCCACGGAGGGGCGCCGGACGAATCTCGGCAGACCATGGAGCTTCTTTTTGAATCGAGGTTGTGCGTGGGTGGATTCACGGGCAAGGTATCTGCTGTCCAGGGCAGGGCGACCTTGCACGAAGAACCGGTGCTGGTGGGGGATTCGAAAGTGGACGGTGCGGGTGCCTCGATCTATGGAACTGTTCTTCGGGAGGGCGGAACCTATCGGATGTGGTACCAGGCGTGGCCAAAGAACTGGCCGGGAAGTGACACGACCCTCGTCGGTTACGCCGAATCGGACGACGGGATTGAATGGAGAAAGCCCAGGCTCGATGTTCCCGATACGAACGGACCCGAAGGGAACCTGACCAATCTCGGTTTCCATTCACCTTCAGTTTTTTTGGATCCCGGGGGCACCGGGCATTACCGTTACCGGGCGACCGGCTTTACCGGTCCGGATCATGTCGGCGCCCGCGCAACGCTCCCAACCCGCGGCTACTATACCGCCCATTCGGCCGACGGGTTGGATTGGGAACTGGATTCGGGAGCGCCCGCATGGCCGGGTGCCGATGTGATCACCAGCATCTATCATCCGGGACAGGGACGGGGGGTCGTTGCGCTCAAGCGGAGCGTGCTCTATCGCTCCCTCCGCCGCCGGTCTATCTGGAATGCGGGTTTTGTCGACGGACGCTGGACCCCCGAGTCGCGGGCTCTGGTGCCCGATGATTTTGACGATGTCGCGGCCATCACCCGAGGCTATGCGGGTGGCGACTATTACGGCATGGGCATGCAGGCGGCCCGGGGGTCGACGGTGGGCTTTGTCTGGCAGTTCAGGCATACTCTGCCCCGGACGCCAACCCCCGGTTGGGAATCGGGGATATTCGGAACCGTCGGTGTGACCCTGGCGTTCCAGGAAGGCGCGGGTGACTGCTGGCAGCATGCGCCCGGTCGGAGAGACTTCATTCCGCACGATGCGCTGCCCTGGGCGGAGGGCGGCGTGTACACCGCATCGTGCCCGATCGAGTGCGGCGATGAGCATCGGCTCTACCTCTGTGGGGCTAGACACTCGCACGGATGGTATCTGGACAGTTCCTGGAAGCGCCTGGATCGTCGGAAGAATGAACTGATGGAGGAAGGCCTGGCCTGGATCACCTTCGCCCGTTGGCCAAAGTGGCGTCTTTTCGGATTTCGCGCCGACCCCGACGGCACGATTGAGATCCGTCTCGGTAAGATCGGAGCCCCCAGTCGCGTCCGTCTGAACTATGAGTGTGATCCCTCCGGGTCGATCCGTCCCGAGGTGGTGGGTGCGGCCGGTCGTTCGGTTGCTGATTCCGACCCGCTGACCGGATCAAGCTCGGGTCGACCGGCCTCCTGGAGGGACGGGGAGAATATTATGCCACCGGAGGGTGGCGGTGAGGTAACCATTCGGTTACACCTCGAGCGGGCCACTGTCTGGGCGTTTGATCTGGAACCGATCCGTTGAAGGGCACCTTGAATCGCAACCGGGTGCATACCCTGAAGCTTGCTTCGGGTTGGCATACAAAGGGCGCAGATATTCACTTATTTGAGCCGGTCAGCAGGATCTTGCCCTGTGTTTCGATCGAGACCATTCTGTCCCTGAACGACCTTGGCTGATGAGCGATCCGATGGAAAACGAACCCCGTCCTCCGAAGGAATCCGGCGATTCCACGCCAACTCCGACCGGTGAGCGTCCTTTGTGGCGATCACCGTCGGTCATCGTGGCTGCCGTTTTCATGTTGGCCGGCCTTGGTTTCTGGGTCTATGGCGCGGCCACCGGTAAAGGCGGTGACGATGTGGTGTCAGGTTCGGCGTCTGCGTCCTCATTTATGGATTCGAATTCGGACGGGGTGGAGCAAGGGGAGAGCGAGGGGAGCCTCGAACCGATCTCGCCGGTAACCTTTCGTCTGGGAGCCGGTTACCTGGGCGGTTTTTTTCTGGGTTGGGCCCTTCGGAAATTCATCAAACTCACCCTCTTGATAGCAGGTGGACTGGTCGTGATGCTGGCCGTCTTCCAGGGGTTGGGTTGGTTTGAGGTCAATTGGCCGGCAGTGGAGAACCACCTGCAGATGAGTCTCGCCTGGATTCAGGGCGAGGCCGGATCCTTCAGGATGTTCATAACCGGGTATTTGCCGTCGGCCGGCGCCGCGACAGCGGGCATGGTGGTTGGTTTCCGACGTTGAGGGGTCGCTGAAATGGGGGGTGAAGGGGGTCTTTGAAGGGTCGGTTTGAAGGGGTCCGTTTGAAAGGGTCCGTTTGAAGGGGGTCAAAGCTCACATCTCGCATTGGCATGCAAGATGTCGAGCAATGACCCCCCGTTCCCACCAATGTCGAGCAATGACCCCGTTCCGCATTCCGAACCCCAAATGCCTACAGCCTGTTCCTACCGTCCACCGTCTACTGCCTACCGTCCACCCTTTGCTCCCCGTCATTAAGGGGTCAAAGCTCACATCTCGCATTGGCATGCAAGATGTCGAGCAATGACCCCCCGTTCGCACCAATGTCGAGCAATGACCCCGTTCCCAATCCGAAATCCAAATGTCCACCGTCCACCGTCCACCGTCTACTGCCTACCGTCCACCCTTTGCTCCCCTCATTAAGGGGTCAAAGCTCACATCTCGCATTGGCATGCAAGATGTCGAGCAATGACCCCCCGTTCGCACCAATGTCGAGCAATGACCCCGTTCCCAATCCGCATTCC
>QNAI01000011.1 GCA_003641745.1 Verrucomicrobiota bacterium
GATGAAACCTTTCGTAGTTTCCAGTGGTGGTGGGAGCTGGACTCGAACCAGCGTAGGCATAAGCCAGCAGATTTACAGTCTGCCCTCGTTGACCGCTTGAGTATCCCACCGGTCCACTTGAGAAAGGGCTCTAGATCACGGGCGAACGGCCAAAGATCAAGGCTTTTTTTCAGAGCAGGCCCGCTTCCCGGAAGCTGTAGAAGCCGAGGCCTGCGGGATCGGACTCGCGGCGGCCAATGACGATATGATCGAGGAGGTCGATGTCGATGACCTTGGACGCATCGCGGAGTTGTCGGGTCACCTGGATATCCGCGCTGCTCGGCGCCGGGTCACCACTCGGGTGGTTGTGGGCGCAGATTACGGCAGAAGCTCCGGCCCGTATGGCTTCGCGGAAGACCTCGCGTGGATGAACGAGGCTGCTGGTGGCAGTCCCCGAGGTCGCCTCGTGGAGGCGCATGAGACGATTCTTCCGGTTGAGGCAGAGCACCCAGAATTTCTCGACTCCCAGTCCGACTGCGATGGGCAGAAGATGATCGAAGACCAGTTCGGGACGGTTGAATATGGGAGCTCCGTCCGGCTGCCGGGCGAGGATACGGCGGGCGACCTCCATCACGGTCAGAAGCTGGAGAGCCTTGACCGGTCCGATACCCGGCACCCGCTTGAAATCGTCGGCTGACCATGACAGCAGATCAGCAAGTGAACCGGCGTCGGCAATCAACCTCGCTGAAAGGTTGATCACGTCATGGCCCCGGGTACCGCTTCTCAGGAGCATGGCGAGCAGCTCGGTGTCGCTCAGGGCACCTGGCCCGTGTGCTTCCATCCTTTCCTGGGGACGTTCCTTCGAGGCCATTTCCCGAAGCTGCACGGGCCTGCATCTGTGTGCTTCGGGCATTGGAACAAGCCTGTCGAAAGTGTCGGATTTTGGAAGAATTTTGTTCCGATGTTCCGGAAAGCGAACTAGGGATATTCGCCGATGAGCAAGTTACGCGTAGTTGTATGGGGCGAAAACGTACACGAGAGCACACATGAGAGCGTCAGGAGGGTCTATCCGAATGGCATGCACACCGTGATCGCTGATGGCCTTAGCGAATCCGGAGATGACCTTGAGGTGTCGACGGCGACCTTACAGGAGCCGGACCATGGCCTGTCTGAGGAACGCCTGGCATCAACTGACGTGCTGACCTGGTGGGGACATACCGCCCATGGAGAGGTCAGGGACGAGATCGTGGATCGGGTTCAGAAACGGGTTCTCCAGGGGATGGGGCTGATCGTGCTTCACAGCGGTCACTATTCGAAGATCTTTAAGCGTCTGATGGGAACATCGTGCTCATTGACCTGGCGTGAAGCCGGAGAGAAGGAACGGGTCTGGGTCTGCAATCCCGGACATCCGATCGCGGCTGGGATCGATACCAGTTTTGAGATCTCCAGCGAGGAAATGTACGGGGAGCCATTTGGAATTCCCTCGCCCGATGAGCAGGTTTTTATCTCCTGGTTTGAGGGCGGCGAGGTCTTCCGCAGTGGCAATTGCTGGCATCGGGGGAACGGCAGGGTCTTCTATTTCCGGCCTGGGCACGAGACCTATCCAACCTACTTTGACGCCAATGTTCGCAGGGTGATCGCGAATGCGGTCCGCTGGGCGTGTCCTCGGGGTCAGTGGGTCGATAGTTGCCCGAATGTGAAGAACGCTCTTGAGCCGATTGAGGTCAAGGGCGAGAGCGTGCATTGAAGCAACGCGCTCGGTCGATCACCGACAAGAGGGGTCTGCGCAGGGTTGTATCCCCGGCGATCGTCAGATCAGTTGAAATAGCGGACGTACCCGTCTCGCCGCAATCGCTCCAGATAGCGTTCTTGAGCGTCGCGAGCCATCTGGCTGATGAGGAGGCGTTCGATCTGATCACGTACCTCGATCAGCGGCTGGACTCCGGCATCCCGCTTGTCCTCGACGTAAAGGATGAAAATATCGCTTTCGGTTCGAATGGGCTCGCTGAAGGTCGCTTTCTCCAACGAGAACGCGACATCGGCCAGTTCGGGTTTGAGGTCTTCACGGTTGATCCAGCCCCAGTCGCCCCCCTGTCCTTTCCTGGTATCCTGACTGTACTGCGTCGCCAGTTCCTGGAAGCTGGCACCCGCCTCGAGCTGCCCGATGATCGTGTCCGCAGTTTGCTCGAGGACGGCTTTATTTTCATCCGCGAGCTGAGCCAGGCGAATCAATCGCAGGTGGACGCTGTCGCCTTGGTAGAAGCGTTCCTGGTTCTCATCGTAGAATTTCTCGATCTTCACCGGACTGACAATACTCTGGGACTTTCGAAGCTGACTGCGCATGTAGCCGACGACGATTTCCTCTCGGACAATGTCCCGGTATTCGCGCGGCGTCTTACCGATTGCTCTCAGGTATTCAAGGAACTTGCTGCGGTCGCCTTCGAATTGGGTGATGATGCGTTCCTTGACCTCGTTCTCGACAAAGCTGTTCGGAATCTGTCGCTTTTCGTCGCTGTAGAAGTCCTTAACGATCAGGATCTGGTCGGTCAGATTCTGAATGATATCATCCTCGACCGTTTCAAGGTTTTTCCGGAATTCGGCTTCGGTCCGGCTCTGGGAGCGAATCTGGGGCAGCAGGGGTTCAATTTCCCGGCGGATATCGCCGACCGTGATGATTCTTTCCTCCACGATCGCGGCGATCCCGTTGGCAAAGCGGGCTCCCACCGGATCCGTGTTGGGCTGGGCTGCAGCGAGTTGAGCAATGAAACAAAGCACCACGAAACCGATGAAGCGCACGAAAGGGTTGTTCGTCATCTTGATACTATTTCGGGAGATTTCGCAGAAAAACGATGATTTCATCTAAACGTAGAAGGGGATCGAAAGCGGTCAAGCGGGGAAAGCGGGTGCCCAACATGACGAAATCATCAGGTTTGCGGCTCACACGTCGACACTTTAGCCGATTTCCCTCGGCTTCGACCGAAAGAATTCGCTTCTGTTCCGCCAGGCATCGGATTTCGGTCAGGGCCAGGAGTGCTTCGACCTCGGTCGGCCGGGGGCCAAAACGATCGGCGAGTTCATCGCGGATTTCCCGCAGCCGGCCGACGGAATCGCTCATGGCAAGACGACGGTAGACGTCGATCCTCAGTCGGGTTTCGTCGATATAGGCGGAGGGAATTCGCGCCTCGATCGGTTGGCATGAGCCTTCATCGATTTCGATCTGCTTGAGCACGGTGTAACCGTCTGAGTAGCGATTGGACGATTCCGACTGACCTTCTCCCTGGTAGACAAAATCAAGTTTGATCGATGCCCGGATGGCTTGAGCCACGGACTCACCCTTCAAGCGCGAGATACTCTGCCGCAGAAGCTGGCAGTAGAGGTCGAAGCCAACGCCCATGATATAGCCGCTCTGTTGCTGGCCCAGGAGGTTGCCGGCCCCTCGCAGTTCGAGGTCCCGCATCGCGATCCGGAATCCGGCTCCGAGTTGATTGTGCTGTCGCAGGGCGTGGAGGCGTTTCCTGGCGATATCGAGCAGACGGGAGTGGCGGTGGAGCAGGAGATAAGCATAGGCCTGATGCCTGAACCGCCCGACACGACCACGGAGTTGGTAGAGCTGAGAGAGACCAAAGCGGTCGGCGCCCTCGATGATGATCGTATTGCAGTTCGGAATATCCAGCCCCGATTCAATTATGGTCGTGCAGACCAGGATCTGGAATCGTCCGTCGATAAACTCCACCATAACCCTCTCCAGTTCCTTTTCGCCCATCTGGCCGTGACCGACGCAGAAACTGGCCTCGGGAACGAGCTCGCGCAGACGCGAGGCCACGGTATCGATGGTCTGAACCCGATTGTGCAGGTAGAAAACCTGTCCTCCCCGGCGTATCTCTTTGCGGATGACCTCGGCGACGAGGTTTTCCGCGTAGCTCTTGACAATTGTGATGATGGGCCGGCGTTCCGCAGGCGGAGTCTCAATCACACTGAGGTTCCGGGCTCCGACCAGGGCGAGGTACAGGGTTCGGGGAATCGGAGTGGCGCTCATCGAAAGCAGGTCGACGTTCGATCTCCAGTTCTTGAATACTTCCTTGTGCTTGACCCCGAATCGCTGTTCTTCGTCGATCACAACCAGACCGAGATCCCGGAAAACCACGTCCTTCTGGATCAGACGATGGGTTCCGATCAGGATGTCAGTTTTCCCCTCGGCCAGCGAAATGAGGATCTTCTTCTGCTCACGACGCGAGCGGAACCGGCTGATCATCTCCACCACCACCGGGAATCCGCCCATCCGCTCACGGAAGGTGTTGAAATGCTGCTGTGCGAGCACGGTGGTCGGCACCAGTATGGCGACCTGCTTCCCACCCATGACCGCCTTGAACGCAGTCCGGAGTGCGACTTCGGTTTTGCCGAAACCGACGTCGCCACAGATCAGGCGATCCATTGGCAATCGGGTTTCCATCTCGGCCTTGGCCTCCTTGATCGCCTTGAGTTGGTCCGGCGTCTCACGGTAGGGGAAGGTCGCTTCGAACTCGTTCTGCCAGTTCATGTCTTCTGGAAACGCGAACCCGGGGTGGAGCGACCGCTTGGCCTGAATCTCGAGTAATTGCGCGGCATAGTCGAGGGTGGCTCGTTCCGCCGCCCGCCGGGTTTTCTCCCACTTCCCGCTGCCGATCCGCCCGAGTTTTGGGCGCATTTTGGTCAGTCCCACATAACGGGATATCAGGTGCGACTCGTGCAGGGGCACGTGGAGGGTGACATCGGCGTCGAACTCGAGCGAAAGAACCTCGCGGGTCTGTCCGCCGCTCTCGATCGTTTTTAACCCGCGGTAGACCGCGATTCCATGTTGTAGATGAACGACAAATTCACCTTCAACCAGTTCCGAGAAATCCAGCAACTGATCAACCTGGGATTGGTTGACGGACGCGCGTTGGCGCAGAAGTGGGCGGCGCTTGCGTTTGACTCCGAAAATTTCGGTTTCGGTCACGATGACGACGGCCTTGAGGGCATTCAGCCCATCCCAGGTCAGCCGGCCAAGCCCGGGCCGGAAACGCACCCGGAATCCCTCGTTGAGCTGACCTTCAATAAACCGCGGATCGATCCGGCCGGATGTTTTCTCCTCGGCCAGCAGTTCCCGGACGCGTTGGAATTCTCCCTCGCGCGGGAGTACGAACAGCACCTGGTCGCCGGCCTTCTGCCATTCTGCAAGCTGGGAGAGGAAACGACCACGAGCCGCCTGTTCATCCATCAGGCGTTCGTCGGCAATACGCGACTCGTCCGGATAGGACCGGTAGAGTTCCAGGGACTCTGCATCGTAGGTCACGGTCTCAACGGTTCGGCTGTCGTCCGAATCCAGGTCGAGATCGGAGACGGTTACCCAGTCGCCCTCTGACCGCCGGCGGTTCCGACAGAGGTCTCTCCAGGAATCCCAGACGGTCGAATCATCGTTGCGTGCATGCTCGGAAAACGTCTCGGCCAATTCGTCCGGTTCCACCAGCATCCAGTTAACGTGGAATGGAAGGAAACCGGCGATGCCATCAGTGGATTTCGGCAGATCCATGGTCGGCGATGGCGTGATCGCCACGGCTTCCACAGGGTCGCCGCTGCGCTGCGTCACCGGATCGAATGCCCGGATCGAGTCAATCTCGTCTCCGAAGAAATCGATCCGGTATGGACGGTCGTCGGTGACCGGATAAACATCGAGAATACCGCCTCTGATCGCCATCTGGCCGGGTGCCTCGCAGATTGACTCGGCATCGTAATCGAATCGGATGAGCGTATCGACGCACTGCCCAAACGATATCGACGCGCCCTTGTGGAGAGGTAATTTGAGGTCCCGAATCGAGTTTGGAGCCGGGAAGGGCTGATCCAGGGCTCGCGGGGTGGTGAGGACGACGAGACCTTCGCCGTTCCCGGGTTTGAAGTTCTGTAGGGCTGAAAGGGTGGCCAGGCGATCGCCTGCCGGTTCGAAATTGCCTGGGCCGGTTGAGGAATCCTCGGGCAGTTCGGGCAGGATCAGGCAGTTCAGCGGGGTTGCTACTTTTCCTGAGGCGCGGCGGAACAGCCTCAGATCTTCGGCCAGGGATTCGGTCAGAGAAGCGGTCGTGGCGATGATGAACCAGATCTGCGGCCCGGAATGCCGGATCTTTTCCTCGATGATCGCGGCGCGGGCGGCTGTACTCACCCCGATCAGGCGGGTGTGATTTCCTGTGTTGGTCTCCGGTAGAATCGGCGACTCAATCACTTGGACTCCTCTCGCGCAAGGTGATCCAGGGCCTCGAGGGCTGCCTGTTCTTCCGCCTGCTTCTTGGAATTGCCCACGCCGCATCCCAGAGTTCGATCGAGCAGGGTCACCGCGACTTCAAATCTTCTTCGGTGGGGGTCGCCATCCATTCGCACGACCTGGTAGACAAGCGCGTCGTTGCCGTGCAGGGGCTGCACTTTTTCCTGGAGGCGCCCCTTCGGGTTCTGCCGTTTCTGGAGGGGCTCAAGTCGGTCGTTGATGGGCCCATACCAGGAGAGAACGACCTCCGATGCTTGTTCGAGACCGGAGTCTTCGTGGATGGCGCCAACAAGGGCCTCGAGAGCGTCTTCCAGTGCAGAAGTGCGCAGGTTTCCCCAGGAAGCGTGCTCGGCGTCGCTCATCTGGAGCATATTGTGGAGACCGATCTCGCCGGCCAGGCGGGCCAGGAATTCGCCTCGGGTCAGGGCCGATCGGTTTCGGGTCAGAGCTCCCTCGTTGTCGATGGGAAAGGATCGAAACAGCTCACGGGTCACGACGAGTTGGATTACGGCGTCACCGAGGAACTCCAATCGTTGGTAGTCGCGGGAGTCGTCGGTCCGTCTGGCATTGAGCGAGGGATGGGTCAGGCTTTCGACCAACAGTTCGCGATTGGAGAACCGATACCCGATTGTCTCTTCGAATTCGGTCAGTTTCTCGGAGGTAAGATCCATCGTCATGTGTTTGGTGGCGAACTTTCAGAACACATCCAGGAATCATAGTGGATGCGTGCCAGACAGTTCCCGAGGATTCATGGCGTCAATGCCAAACGCGACCCGGAACGACGGTGGGAAGTTGAGAATTTGATCGCCCGCCTCAGTCAGGATGGACACCATCCATCCGCAGATGGACCGGATCCAGAAGACCTTTCAAGACGCCAGGCAGGAAAATAGAGCCTGTTTCGTGGCTTATCTTTGCGCGGGAGATCCCGATTTCGAGACTTCCCTCAAGGCCTGTCGTACCCTGGTTGACGCCGGAATCGACATATTGGAACTCGGGGTGCCTTTCTCGGATCCACTGGCGGATGGGGTCACGAACCAATTGGCGGCGCAACGGGCGTTGGAAAGCGGGATGACGCCCGGTCGGGTCTTGGACCTGGTTCGCAGGATCAGGCAATTCAGTGAGATTCCGATCATCTGCTATACCTACTACAATCTGGTCTTTGCCAACGGCCTCCCTGGCACGACCCGGTCCATGGCGGAGGCAGGAGTTGACGGGATTCTGACCCTCGATCTCCCACCAGAGGAAGCATCGGACTATCTGGAGTCCTGTTCTGATGCCGGTTTGAAGACGGTGTTCATCGTGGCGCCCACCACACCGGAGGAACGACTTGAGCGGATCGCCTCGTCGGCCACTGGATTCCTTTACTATGTATCGAGAACCGGTGTCACCGGTGTGCAGAGCGAGATGTCGTCTGATATAGGGGCGGCGGTCGCGACCATCCGCAGGCACACAGACCTTCCAACCGTGGTCGGATTTGGCATCTCGAATCCCGATCAGGTGACGGCGATTGCGGGCCTGGCGGATGGAGTGGTCGTGGGCAGTGTCCTGGTGCGCTGCTTCCAGGACCCGGATCGCGACGCAGAGGAATCGCTCAAGGCCCTCGACTCGACGGCGCGCGGCCTGCTCGCAGGGCTTTGATTGAAATCCCGGTCCAGCGCAGCAGGAAACGGTGAGCCCGATGGCTGATGACGAAACGATCTATGTCCTGACCGGACCGACTGCGGTGGGGAAAACCGAACTCTCCCTGCGCTGGGCCGAAACCTTCGATGCTGAGATAGTCTCCTGCGATTCGCTCCTCTTCTATCGTGGGATGGACATCGGAACGGCCAAGCCAACCAAGTCCGAACGTGCCCGCGTGCCCCATCACCTGATCGATATTGCCGAGGTGGACGACCCGATCGACATTCGGCGATATCTCGACTTGGCCGAGCAGGCGATCGCCGGTATTCGAGCGCGCTCGAAGAGGGTCCTGGTCTGCGGAGGGAGCGGTTTTTACCTGCGTTCGTTTTTTCATCCGGTGGCGGACTCGGTGGAGATACCCGAGGCCGTCCGAATCGCGGTCGAACAGCGCCTGGAAAAGGACGGGCTCGCAGCCCTGGTCCGGGAGCTTGGGCCGTTGAATCCCGGTGGTATGCAGCAATTGGATACCTTAAATCCGAGGAGAGTGGTGCGGGCCCTGGAGCGATGCCTGGCCTCCGGACTCACCCTGGCGCAGCTGAAAGAAGCGATGCTCGGCCAGACCAACAGTCTGATCGAGGCTCGCAAGGTTGCGGTCCGACTCGAACGTGATCGCGACGATTTGAACGATCGCATCGACCGTCGCATCCGGGCCATGCTGGATGAGGGCCTGATCGAGGAAGTTCGGAAACTGATGAGCTGCGGACTTCGGAGTAATCCCAGCGCGGCCCGGGCCGTGGGCTACGGTGAGACCATGGAATGGCTCTCGCGAGGTGATTCGACGGAGGTCCTGGCTGAATCGATCGGGGTGCACACGCGCCGACTGGTGCGGAAACAGCGAAGCTGGTTTCGGAATCAGATGCCGGAGTATGGAGTGATTGTTCTTCAGGAGGCCGGGGAGTTCCCGGCTTCCGAACTCTTTGATTCCGACTCGCCGGGCGGGACCATGGCGATGCCGTAGGTGCTCAGGGAGATTCCCTGGACTCGTTGCAGTGCCGACCACGCGTTTTTCAGATCGACGAAAGCCTGCAGCTCACTGACCCGTGCCTGGTCGCTGCGTTGCTGGGCATCGAGGACGAGTCGACTGGTGCTTAAGCCGGCCTCGAACTTTGCTTTTTCGAGCTCGTATTCCTCGTTGCTGAGTCGGCGCCTCAATTGGGCAATATCGACGCGTTCGAGACCGGTCTCGACTGCCCGAACCGAGGTTCGGATATTCATCATCAGTGCCTGTTCCAGATCGCGGATACGGAGTTCTTCGCGCTGGAGAACGAGTTCGGTCTGCCTCAGGCGCGCCCTGCCTTCCCGCTGTCCCCAAGGAACGCTGAGAACGACGTCGACCTGCCAGGCATAACCGTCTCCTTCGGGTATCTCCTCATATGCTTCGCTGAAGGACGAGGCCCGACCACTGTAACCCAGGGCGCCGCCCAGGTCCAGGCGAGGGCGACTCCTGCTCCGGGCCAGTATGACATCGAACTTGAGTTGCTCGGTCAGGGAAAGAGCTGCCTGGTAATCGGGCTGATGCTCCAAGGCCACTCCGTAGGCGCCGCCGACGGAGGGTATTTCGCCGATTGTGAGATCGATCTCCAACTCAGGGACGCTCTGGTCGAATGCGAAATCTCCGATCAGAGAGAGAAGCAGGTCCTCGGCATCGCTCACCGCCTGTCGGCTGTTCAGGACAAGGGCCCGTTGGTCGGCCAGTCCGACTTCTGCCTGGGTGACGTCGAGACTCGTGGCCATGCCGTTTTCGCGGCGAACGGTGTTCTCATCCAGGAAAGACTGCGCAACATCGCGGGCAGCCAGGCGCACTTTCAGTCTGGCCCGCTGAAACGCCAGGTTGTAGAAAGCGGCTTCGGTCTGCTGGACGATTGCGAGGACATTGGCCTGCATCTCGTAGTCGGCTCGGTCAACGCCGACCAGGCTGCGTTCGCGGGTCGCCCGGTTGACCTCAGTTCCGAAGCCATCCAGGAGGGGCTGCCTGACGCTCAGGGATACGTCGGCATCGTAGGCTGGATTGAGGGTTGAGAATTCGGAGTTGGTGAGGAGCCGATCCATGTTGGTGCTCACTGTAACCGACGCTCCAGTATCGATTTTCTTGGTGACTCCCGCGCGTGCCGAGAAATTTTCGTTGCGGGGGCCGTCGGAACCGTCGAGATCCGAGGAAGAGGTGCTCTGCTGAACGACACGGGTGCCCACGGTGAGGTCCATGGTCGGGTCGAACTCGCCTTTGGCCACCTCGGTCTGTTCCTGGGCAATCTCCGGATCGACACGATCAGCCTGCAGGGAGAGATTGTGCAGCAAGGCGCTTTCGATGCAGTCTTTGACCGCGAGCTTGGGGGCTTCCGGGGCAGCCTGGGCGAAAACAGTCGAATTGAGCGCGCCGGTCGCGATCATGAACGCGCCGACCCGAAGGGTTACAGTCAGAGATTTGCCAGTGGCCATGGTATGATCGGTAGGTGAAGGTGCCATCCCGGCACCAATCCCAATACACTGAACCGCCGATGGAAGTTACGCAAATTCAGAAAACACCCCGAACCTCAGGTCACCCGTGAAGACGGTGCTGCTGAGAGGAGTTTTGCGGGTCTACTGACGCTCGAAATTGCCGTCAGAAGTGCGTTTGAATACCTTGAATCCGGCACTTTTCGCCTCTGATCTCGAAGTCGGTCGGGTGACTTTCGGGGTGGAAACGGCAGAAGCCTGGTCGCGGATGACAGATCGGCCACAGGTTGGGCATTCCTTCAGAGGAGGTTCACCTGACGGCTGGACAACCTCGAATCCAGTCCCGCAGATGCGGCACGGGGGCGTCGTAGGTCGGTATCTGTGGAGGGGCATGCCCCAGGTGGCTGGCTACTGGGCGTCCGCCAACCCCGAGCGAATCAGTTCTTCGCGAACCATATCGGTGAAAATAAGGCTTCGACTCAGGTTGGAGTTCAGATTGGCAATCTGTTGGCGAGTCGATTCGAGTTCGCCCTCGTCGAGTTCGCCCCCGGGCGATGATCTCGAAGCGACGTGGATGATGGATCCCAGGTCGCTGGCCAGGACCATATCGGAAACTCCTCCGACGGGGATCTGCTCGAGCCGGGAGAGGATGCTGTAATTGAAGTCCTCCGGAGGCGTTTCGAAAGTGAAGTCCACCCATTCCTTTATTTCCAGACCCGCTTCGACTGCTGCTTCTGAGAACAGCTTGCCCGAGTCAATTGCCTCTTGGAGTCGGACCTTCAGGTCTTCGCCTTTCTCGGCGAAAAGTTCCCGTTTTCGCTCGGTGGCGTAGTCGGCCAGCACCTGGACTTTCACAGTCGGGAATTCCGGTGTGTAGGAAGCGAGTCGATCCTGGAAGAACATCAGAATCACGGTATCTCCCACCGTCAGAGGGTCCGAGAACCAATGGTCGGGGGTCAGCATGAAGGCTTCGTCGACGATCTGGCGGTCCCAGCCCAAGCCGATCGATACCTGCCCCCGGGCAAACGGAGGAACCATCAGCGGTTCGAGACCGGAACTCGAAATCATCGACGCCAATGCTTCGGAATCCGGTTCGACGCCATTCTCGAACAGGGCATAGGCAAAGTCAGAAGCCGTTCGGACCGCGATATTCTTGGCCATTTCCAGTTTCAGGTCGCTTTCCACCGTATCGCGAACGTCCTCGAGCTTCACTTCGGGAAGTGCTGTGTCAGTCTGTTCGGAAAGCGCTTCGTCGGTTTGTTCGGAACGTGCGTCAGAGAGGCTTTGGTAACGATCTTTATTGGTCTCGAAATAAGGCGCGACGTCGGCCTCGGGCAAATCGACCGCCTCGGTATAGTTGGCAGGGTCAAACACGACGTAACCGACGCTCATCCTTTCTGGAATATCGTAGCGGAAGCTGTTCTCTTCGAAAAACGCCTCGAGCTCCTCGTCGGTCGGTTCTATGACGGGGTCAAATTCGGTCAGGCTCAGAGTTCCCTCGGTGACGGTCCATTCTGCCTTCAGGCGAGCCTGTTGCGTTCTTGCTTCGGCATCGAGGACGTAACCCGGGCCTCCGACCAGTCTGTTGGCTTCCTGGCTGCGATAGTCTTCCTTCAGAATGTAGGAGATGATCGATTCTGACAGAACAGGATTGGCAGCTATACTGTCGAGGAATCGGGCGTAAGCTTCGTTGTCGTATTGGCCGTCGGGCCCGGTAAATGCCCTGAGCGTCTGGATGTACTCGGCGAGTTGCTCATCGCTTGGTCCCGGCAGATCAAGACTGTTTGCGATCGAGATGGTCGCCGCTCGTTGAAAAGCATAATCCTGGATCTCGGTGCCGCCGATCGACCGGGAGCCGGTCTGCAGGTAGGCACTGATCTGCGCGACTTCGAAGAAATCACGCTGATCCTGCTCAGTGGTCAGAGAGGTGCCGAAAACCTCGCGCCGGGCGCCGGTTTGATCCGCCCGTCCGATCCCGGGCGCCGCGCCGATGGTAAAGACGAATGCGACAATAATGACTGCCAGGAGGACGATAAAGAGAACCTGGTAGTGTTTCTGGAAGCGAGTCTGCAGCCAGGATATCATGGTATAATTGGGTAAAAACGCGGGAGAGTAGAGCCGGGCCGGGCGGTGTCAACGGGCAATCAGGAGGTCTGGACAATGTTATCATCCGGGAGTTCCTGCCGGTTGACGAGATCGACCATGGATACATCGCCGTAGCTTTGGATCATGGCGTCCTGACCCTGTTTCAAAAACGAAGCGATAGTCGGGTCGAGTTTGGACGGTTCGATTCCGGCCGGAGTTTCCCCGAGAGCGGCGAATCCAGTGCGGAATTCAGCCAGCCCGATACTGCTCAGCGGACGGGCCGGTTGGAAACGGTGGTCCTGACCCGAGTCGTTGTCCTCCGGAGGAATGGCTGTAACGAGCTTGAGATCCTGCAATCTGCTCAAGCTTTCGTTCAGGAGTTGATTGGGAATGCGGGTGACAGCAGCCAACTGGGATGCGGTGTATGGGGGTTTGCATTGGTGGAAGCGGCGGCAGACGAGACCGAGAATCAAGAACGAGACCACCTCTCGGGTGCGAAAACTCAGGGCATTCCAAACCGCGCGACTGCCTTGGAAGCTCGCATTCTGGATGGCATAGGTGATCTGGCCGCCGGCGAGAATGATCAGCCAGAATGTGTACAACCCCACCATCAGGACCACGAGAATACCGACCGATCCGTACAGGCTCTGGGCGATTACCACTTTGCGGAGATAGAGGAATGCCAGGTGATTGTTCAGATTGAGCATGGCCACCACGATAACAGCCCCGATAATCGCCGGTAACCAGTTGACCTTGGTGCTGGGAATGAAGCGGTAGAATGCGGTCAGCAGGACGGCCAGTGCCACCAGCGAAACAAGCGAACCGGAGTTGGCCAGAAAGGCGTGGATCCTGCTCCCCAGAGGAAGGCTTTCGAGTCCCGTGACAAAGGTTGAGGCGGAAAGCAGGGTCAGGCTGGCAAAGGCGAGAATTGCACCGAGCGTCACGACTGTCCAGTAGAGAACGATTCGAACGACCCAGTTTCGCCCGCGTCGGACGCCCCAGATTGTGTTGAAGGCGTCCTCGATCGAGGTAAAGAGTTGGATCACGATCACAATGAGGAACAGGCTTCCCAACACGCCGATCGTCTTCGATCTGCTGCCTTCGATGAAGTTCTCCAGCATGGTCGCGAGATGCGGATTGACCATTGGTTCAGCGTTCGTGGTTCCGCTCCCACCGTTATCGGTCTGGTCCACGATCTGTTCAAATTCGGTCACCTGGGGCGCGATGAAGAGGATCCCCTTGTTGATCATGCGGACCACTTCATCCGTGTTGCCCCGGTCCAGAGCCAGGCCTGAAAAGAGCACGGCGATGGCGATCAGGGGCCCGATGCTCAACAGTGAGCTGTAACTCAACCCCGCGGCCCGGCTGACCAGCTTGTTGTCGCTGAGACCGACCCACGTCAGCGAAAAAACGCGGCACACGCCAAAGAGGCGTCCGTGAAGCGAATTGTCCTCCAGGGCGGAGGCGGTCCAGATCGTTGTGGTGAAAAGGGTTCGAAGCTGTATCGGAATGCCCGTAAGTCGATTCAGAAAGCGTGCGGCAGCGTGCGGCATGGGATCAGATCAATCATATCCCTGCCCGCCGGGCAATCACGCCGATACTGTTTTTGCTACAAGTGGCTCACACGCCTCCGAAAATCATCAGGTACCCGAGACCGGCCGCACCGGCCAGCCCGAGCAAGCCAGTCAGGAAGACAAGACCCAGATTGAGGAAGATCGTGCAGAAGTAGAGGCCAACCGAGGAGGCGAGGGCCGCGACGGCCAGATTGAAGTCGCCCTGCGACCAGAACAGAAAACCGAAGAACCCCGCTCCTATGGCTGCACGGAGGCGTACCCAAGGATAAATCCCAGGGCTCTGAAGAAACAGGACCACCCCGAGAACCAGGTCGATCAGGCCAAAGATGGTAAAGGGGTTGGTCAGGATGGCAACGACGTCCACCGACGCCACGGCCTCCATGTTGGTGATCAGGAGCGCGGCCGAACTCAGGATCAGGATCAATGAACCGAATCGCATGCCCCACATGGCCGCGAGAGCCAATCCGGCGGTCGGGTCGCGCTTGTCAGAGGTCTCGCTGGTGCGACCTTCGGCTGCAGCCAGCATTTCGTCGACCAGGATCGGTTTGTCGTCTTCCCGTTTGATGTTGAGGGTCGCAATGCTTTCCTTGGGCTTGACTTTCAGCTTCGTCTTTTCGGGAAAGAGTGTGGCAACGAGATCCTCGTCGGTCGAAATCTGGACCCACTTCTCAGTGGTGGCCTCATAGTAAAAGGTGTCTCGATCCACCTGTTCAGCCTCAACCAGCGACGCAAGTTGATCGAGGGTGAACGGACCGCGTGAGTCTTCGTCCCCCTCCTTCCGGATGTAGTACTCCTCCATTTGGGTGATCATTGTCTTTATCAAGGCCTGATGCTCTTCAAGGAGATAGTATCGGCCCCATGCTCCGGAAACGTTAGGTCTTTTACATCCGTTTCAGAGTCTTGATTGAAAGGAGCTCGAGCCCCGTCTCCAGAATCAACAGGACCCGGCGACAGAGGAGCAGTCTTCGTTGACAGACCGACTCGTCATCCACCAGCACACGGTTATTGGCGTAAAAGGAACTGAAGAGACCGGCCAGTTCGTAAAGATAGATGCAAAGAAAGTGGGGCCGCAGAGTTGCGGTGGTCTGTTGGATCACGGCAACAAAGGCCACTATTTTGCTGGCCAGAGCGAGTTCCTCCGGTGTCTCGAAGGCTGTCGCCTTTGATGGATCCTCCGCCAGGTCCGGCGTCGCACGGCGAAATATGCTGTGTATCCGGGCGGTCGCATATTGGAGGTAGGGTGCGGTGTTCCCATCCAGGCTCAGGAGTTTCTTCCAGGAGAAGATGTAGTCGCTGCTTCGATTCTGGCTCAGGTCCGCATAGATAATGGCGCCGATCCCCACTGCCTCCCCAATGGCGCGGGTCTCTTCGGGCGGGAGATCCGGGTTCTTCTCACGGACGACCTCGAGAGCTCGCTCAACCCCTTCGTCAAGAAGTCTCTTCAGCCGGATAGGGTCACCACTGCGAGTCTTGATCGCCTTCCCGTCGTCTCCAAGAATGGTTCCGAAGGTGACGTGGTGAAAGGCCGGCATGGTCCGCCCGGTCTTTTTGAACCATTTGGTCGTAGTCAGCGCCAGATGCTCGAAATGGTCCTCCTGCCGGCTATCGGTCACGATAACGATGATATCCGCCTGAAAGTGTTCCAGGCGGTAGAGCATGGTCGCGAGGTCGTGGGTTGCGTAATTGCTGGCGCCGTCCGATTTGCGCACGATAAAGGGCTGGGACTTGAATCGTGGGTGTTCGGGGTGGAAAACAACCAGCGCGCCCTCGCTTTCCTCGGCAATATTCTGATCGGTCAGCTCCCGATAGACGGTTTCGACCTTGTCTCGGTAGAAACTCTCACCAAGGACAACGTCGTAATTTACGTTGAGCCGGTGGTAGACGTCCTGAAGGGCATCCAGGCTCAGGGCGTTGATCCTCTCCCAGAGCGCCGTGCTTTCGGGGTCACCAGCCTGAAGGCGCACCAGTTCCTGCCGGGCTTCCTCCATGGCCTGCGGATCCTCGCGGGTAATCTTGTCGCCTTCTTTGTAGAGTCGTTCGAGTTCCTCGAGGGCATCCGTCGCGAGGGCATCCTCGTCCAGGAAACGCTTGTAGGCGTAGAAAATTTTCCCGTAGGGGGTGCCCCAGTCCCCGATGTGGTTGTCGCGGACGACCGATGCGCCGCAGAACGACAGCAGCCGGCATATGGCCTCGCCGATGACGATGGAGCGGATATGCCCGACGTGCATCTGCTTGGCGGTGTTGGGTGAACCAAAGTCGACGACGACCTTTTTCCCATGGGTGAAGGCACCCGCTCCCTGGCGCAGGGCCTCCTCTGTTGAATAGGTCTGGAGCCACCGCAGCAGGAATGCCGGCGTCAATCTGAAGTTTATGAATCCCGGTCCGGCGATGTTGATCGTGACTGCCTCGGCCAGGGAGTCATCCTTTTCCAGTTCTTCAACCATGCGGGTGGCCACTTCTCTCGGGTTGGTCCGAACGCTCTTGGCATAGGGCAGAACCCCGTTGGCCTGAAAATCGCCGAAGCGTGGGTCGGCCGGTCGAATATCCGGAGAAAAATCGGCTGCACCGACGACCGTCTCAGCGGCTTCGTTCACTTTGGTTGCGAGTTGCTTCGGGAGGTCAAACCACGGATCCATCCGTCCACTCAGGCGACCCCGTTCATCGGGATCAAGATCAGAGTTCACTTGAGGTTTGGGAATCCTGCCGAAGCGCCAGAATGCCCCAAGCCTCTCCGGGGGGTGGGCGAAGGGGTATGATTCCGTCAAAAAAAATATCCTCGACAGATGTTACCCAATAGGTTTATAGTAAGAGTTTTAGGGAAAATCCAGCAGTCTTCATTTGCAACCACGCTCTATGTTAAAAAGAACCCTTTCGGGCCGCCGTTTTGTTAAGCCGCCGTATACCTACCTCATCGAAAAAAAACGCGATGGGGGTGAGTTTTCGCAGGACGAGATCCGCTATATTATCGATTCGACGGAGGAGGGCGAAATTCCTCAGTATCAACTGGCTGCGCTCGCCATGGCCATCTACTTCCAGGGTATGTCTGCCCAGGAGACAGCGACCCTGACCGAGGAGCTTATGCTCTCCGGCGAGGTCATCGATCTCTCCCATATTGCCAAACCGAAGATAGATAAATATTCCACGGGCGGAGTCGGTGACAAGACCTCCCTGGTATTGGTTCCTCTGGCTGTCGCCAGCGGAATAGTATTGCCGATGATGTGCGGCCAGGAACAGGAATATGTCATCGGGACGCTGGACAAGCTCTCCGCGATTCCCGGATTCAGGAGCGAGGCCTCGATCAAGTCCTTTGTCGCGCAATTGGAGAAGATTCACGGTGCGATCGTCAAGCAGAGTACGGAACTGGCGCCAGCCGACGCGAAGCTCTTCAAGCTTCGGCGCAATACGGGCACGATACCCAGCTTACCGCTCATTACCGGCAGCGTTCTGAGCAAGAAACTGGCGGAAGGATCCGAGGGTCTCGTGATCGACGTCAAATGGGGCAACGGTTCTTTCATCAAGGATCTGGAACAGGCCAAGCAACTGGCTCGATCGATGACGCGAGTCGGGCGATCGATGAAACGACGCTGTGTTGCCCTGGTGACTGACATGAACCAGCCTTTGGGCGATTCGGTCGGCACCTCCCTGGAGGTCAAGGAGGCGATTCAGTTGTTGAGAGGCGAGGGGCCCGACGACCTGAAGGAACTCGTTCTGAAACTTGGAATGGAGATTGTTCGGCTGGCCGGGGTGGCGGGTTCGACCCTTTCAGCCAAGCAGACGGTGCAGCGCCATATCGCCGATGGCAGTGCCCTCGAAACCCTCAAGAAGATTGTGGAAGCACAAGGAGGCGATACGTCCTATCTCGACGATCCCGAAAAGTTCCCGACCGCCAAGCACATCCGGAAGCTTCCGGCGCCGAAGCGAGGCTATGTTCATACCATCAATGCCTCCATGGTCGCTCGTGGTGTGCACATGCTGGGTGCAGGTCTGACCAAGGCGAAGGGAAAGATCGATTACGCAGTTGGCGTGTCCGAGATCAAGAAGGTCGGCACCCAGGTCAAGCAGGGTGAGCCGTTGATGATGATACACTACAACGACGAGTCGAAACTCGAGTCGGCCCTTGAATACTTCAAGGCGGCCTACCGCCTGGCACCGAAACGCCCGACCCCGCCGCCCCTGGTGGTCGAACGTGTCGCCTGAACGCGATCCGATTTTTCATGACAAAGCCCCCGGCTTCCAATCCGGGGGCTTTGTTATAGGGCAAGCGTCTCTGCGGGATTCACGCACGTCCCATATAGGAACCGTCCTGGGTACTTATTTTCAGAAGCTCCCCCTCCTTGATGAAAAGGGGTACCTGGACGACGAGCCCGGTCTCCATAGTGGCTGGTTTCTGCACATTGCTGGCCGTGTCGCCCTTGATTCCGGCAGCTGATTCGGTGACTTTGAGATTTACACTTGCCGGCAGCGTGATGTCGACCGGCACGCCGTCGACATAGAGGATTTCGATCTCTCCGTTTGGCGCCAGGTAGTTCTTGTTCTTGCCCACGAGTTCCTCGGTCAATTCGATCGACTCGTAGGTTTCCGGGTTTATGAAACTGTACATGTCCCTGTCCTGATAGCTGAACTCGTAGTTCTGCCGATCGGTGGTGAGGACGACCACATTTTCGGTGGCGGTGAAGCGGACGTCGGAACTGCGCTGCGTCCGCAGGTTCCTGAGCTTGGCCTGAACGAAGGCCCTCAGGTTCCCCGGTGTCCGATGATGGCTTTCCATCACGAGGTGTGCCTCGTTCTGGTATTTGATTACGTTTCCTTTACGAACGCTGCTGGCTTGAGTCATGATCGTGGTGGTTTCTGCCCAAAGCGACGGGACTTAGTGCGCTGACCGCATTGGTGTCAACACAACGACTCGCGATCCCGGTCGCCCGGGAGACAGTCTCTCAGGCCACAGGTTGGAGCAGCAACTCGATTCGTACCAGAAGGCGTCCGAATTCCCTCTCGGCGGCGGCGATCAATCCCCGATGGAAGTGGATTTCGGCTTCGCTTCCGTTCGGAGCGGTCAGAGACTCGGCCGGCCGCTCGTCAATGGCTCTGGTCGGCGTCGAATCGGACCCGGGCTTGTGCGTGACGACCATCGATTGGAGGCTTGGGGCGGTGGGATCGATCATGAGTGAGACGGGTTCATAGGCGATCCGGTTCAGGAAGGAAAGACGAGTTTAGCGCAAAGGGTGATTTTGAGAGAATTTTCACACCACATCGGGATCAGTCCGGACAGGAGCATGAAGTGATCTCTTGGCTTGTCATTTTACTGAGGGTGCCGACACTGGCTGCGCCTTTGGCCTCTCGGTGGTCCCTCGGTTCTCGGCGTTAAGGCGTTTCGATTCGCCCGTCGAGGTGAGTACGGAGTCTTTGCCGGTTTCACCGGGCGGTTCGGATGTCGGATCAGTATCAAAACAATCTATGAAGCAAAGAACGTTATTGCGTGAAGTTTCCCTGGAGGGGACGGCACTCCACACCGGGGATGACGTCACGCTGACCATCAAGCCGGCCCCCGCCGATCATGGTATCATCTTTCGTCGGGTCGATCTGCACGGGTCGCCCGAAATAAGGCCGCACATCAGCCAGGTTTCCGATCTGGTGCGGAGTACCACCATTACTTCGGGGCATGCCCAGATCCACACGGTTGAGCATGTACTCAGTGCTCTGCACGGTTATTCGATCGACAACGTGGTGGTCGAGATGAATGCAAGCGAACCACCCATCATGGATGGCTCGGCCCGGCCGTACGTGAATCTCATCCTGGAAGGCGAGCCGGTTGAGCAGGACAAGGAACGGGAATTCTTCGACTTGGATGAGCCGATTTCGGTAACCCGAGGAAACTCCTCACTCATCGCCCTGCCGTCCGATCAGTTGAAGATCTCCTGCACTTCGGCTGACGACCGCGGAATCCATACCCAGCACCTTTCGATCGCCCTCGACCCGGAAACCTACGCCACTCAGATTGCGGCCGCCCGCACCTTCACCATTTACGAAGACATCGAGGAGTTGCTCAAGCTGGGCAAAATCAAAGGCGGCAGTCTCGATTGCGCAATTGTCCTCAAGGGGGACAAGATCATCTCCAAGGAGCCTCTCCGCTTCCCCGACGAATTCGTCCGCCACAAGATCCTCGATATCATCGGGGACATCCTGCTGGTGGGGAAACCGATTCGTGCCCATATCGTCGCGGTCCGGCCGGGCCACGCCATCAATGCGGATCTGACCAAAGCCCTGGCCGAAAAGCTGGAACGCAAAGGCAGGCGCAGGAAGGCCAGGAGGTCTCCCGCCGTCCTTGCGACCGAGACCTCTCTCGATATCAAGCGTGTCCTCGAGACCCTCCCGCACAGATATCCGTTTCTGATGATTGACAAGGTGGTTGAATTCGTCGGAGACGACGAATTGACCGCGGTCAAGAACGTCTCCTTCAACGAACCCTACTTCATCGGTCATTTTCCGGGTGAGCCAGTCATGCCTGGTGTCCTCCAGATTGAAGCCATGGCCCAGGCCGCGGGCATCATCATGCTTCGGAGGGTGTCGAACGAGGGACGGACTGCGTTCTTCATGAGCTGCGACAAGGTGAAATTCAGGAAGGCGGTCCGGCCGGGGGACCAACTCGTCATCCGGGCCAAGTTGACCAAGAGCCGGGGCAACAAGATCGGTGTGGCCGAAGCGACCTGCACCGTGGATGGTGAAGTCGTCTCGACCGGCGAGCTTATGTTTGCCCTGCTTGAGTCCGAAGGCAGAGAGTAATCGCATCGTCCATCGTAATGGAATCGAGGATACATCCAACCGCGATTGTTTCCGGAGGTGCCGACATCGGCCCCGGGGTTGAAATCGGACCCTTTGCCTACATCGGGCCCGAGGTGGTCGCGGGCGAGGGAACGATCGTCCACCACCATGCCTGTGTTGAGGGTGCAACCGTCCTTGGTCCAGGCTGCGAGATCTTCCCTTTTGCCTGCCTGGGACTCCGTACCCAGGATCTGAAGTACAAGGGGGGGCGGCCGCGTCTGAGGGTCGGAGCCCGAAATGTGTTCAGGGAGTTCGTTACCGTCCATACCGCAACCGGGGACGACGACGAGACGGTGATCGGCGACGACAATGTTTTTCTTGGCTACACCCACATCGCCCATGACTGCGTGCTCGGCGATCATATCGTGGCGAGCAACCACACCACTCTGGCCGGGCACGTAACGGTCGAGGATCACGCTGTTTTCGGGGGAGTGGCCGGCGTGCACCAGTTCTGCCGTGTGGGCACTTATGCCATGGTCGGAGCGATGGCCAAGGTGACTCAGGACACGCCTCCTTTCATGGTGGTGGATGGCAACCCATCCGCGGTCCGTTCCTTCAATCGCATTGCCGTTGAACGGGCCGGGTTCTCAGCCGAGCAGGTCGAGCGGGTCAAATTCGCATTTCGCGCGCTTTACCGTGAGGGATTGAACCGAGCTCAAGCTCTCGAGAAAATCGAGAGTCATCCCGAAGCCTCATCGGATGAGATCAGGTGTTTTCTCCAGTTCGCCCGTCTGAGCACGCGTGGATTCGTTCCCGGGCACCGGGATTGAGCCATCAGCCTTCCTCCTGTCTACTTCTTCCCGTAAACCTCCTCCGGATTAAAGAGGCGTTCGCCGCCGACATGCTCGAGCGTGCCGTCCGAGTTTGCCGCTCGATAGAAGCAGGAGCGGAATCCGTTGTGGCAGGCCGCCCCGCCTTCCGCATTGACCAGAAGGAGGACAACATCCTGGTCGCAGTCGACCCTGACCTCCATGACAGTCAGTCTGTTTCCGGATTCCTCCCCTTTGAGCCAGAGTTTCCTGCGCGAACGGCTGTAATAGGTCGCCTTCCCAGTCCTGATGGTCAGGCGAAGGGCCTCCTCGTTCATAAAGGCAAACATCAGGACTTCGCCGGAATCGGCGTCGGCAGTGATGCATGGAATGAGACCGTCCCGGTCGAATTTGGGCTGCAGTTTCAGGCCGGTTTCAATCTCCTCATGGGAGGTTCTGGGATTGATAAGGTCGGAGCTCATGGGTGGGTGAGACAAGACGCTAGACAATTTCCTGAGCGGGGGAGCGTGGTCCGGGGAGCACGTCGATCAGGTCCGCCAATCGTCCGATTGAGGGTGGATCTGCCGGACCCTCGTCATTGCGGATCAGGATGCCTGACCACCCGGCATCCCGGGCTCCCACGAGATCGTGGTGCCGGCTGTCCCCGACGTGGAGAAGGGCATCGGGTGGCATACCGGACATCGTTTCGGCCGCTCTGAATATACCGGAATCCGGTTTTTCGACTCCGACCTCGACTGATATCACCACAGACTCGACCAGATCCGAGAGGCCGGTCTCCTCCAGGACTGAATGCAGGCGTTGATCCCAGTTGGAGAGGACTCCGAGCCAGTAACCTCGGTCGCGGAGCGTCTTGAGAATCTCGTGGGAACCATCAAAAACCCGCCATCGGTCCGCGTGGCTGAAAGAATCCCACATATTGATGAAGATGTTGTCGAACTGGGAGGTGGGGATGGGGCTTTCCTTCATTGTTTCCCGGACAACTTGCCGCCAGAAGTCCTTTTCGCGTTCGTCGGGATCGAGAACAGCGGGATTTTTCGAGATGGAGGAGAAAGCCGATTGGAAGGCGGATTCGAGTTCGAGCGGATTCCTTATGATATCGTATCCCCGGAGGATCTCGGCGTAGACCTCCCCGACGGACGGGTGGGGGGTCAGGAGGGTGCCGCCGGCGTCGAAGGTGACGGCCCTGACGGTGGAGAAATCGAACTGGAGTGATTTCATCACAGGCCGTCTGCCTCCCCTAATGCGCGGAGATAGTCGTACGTGTAGATACCGGTCCGGTGACCGTCGCTGAATCGGAACTGGATGGCGTAGTTGCCGACCTTCTGCCAACCGACCAGATCCACCTCCTGATGCTCTCCACCGTCTTCACCGCCGTATATTCGACCGAAGATATCTTGTTCTCCACGAACCTCGGCGCTGGGCGAAGCCTTCCGCAGATCGGGTACTGATATATAGGTCTCAGCACCGTCTTTCCAGCGGATGGCGAGTTCTCTTCCAATCATCTGGATGTCTTCAGGCAATACCACCCGGCGAGTTCACCAGTTGGGCGCGCGACACTCAAGCCCCGCGTTCGGGACTCCTGGGAAAAGTTGATCCGAGTGTCCGACTGGGGTGATCACCCTAGCCGGAGCCTCTGAACCCGGTGTCTGTGAATAACTTGGGGATAACAAAAACCTTTGATTCCGTTGCAAGATGCCTTGACTTGGTGGGGTTAGGTGGGGAGAAATGGGGCGTTGTGGTTTAGCTTTCCCCGGTTTGTTTATGAATGGTCAGGTAAAACCTTATTATGTTGGAAGTTTCCGGCATAATCTAGATGCGAAGAATCGCTTGACGATTCCGTCCAAGTGGCGGTTCGCAGGAGACGATGGCGATGTCTACCTCGCGTTGCCCGATCCGGCGGGGCATATCACGGTGCTTCCGCCGCTCGAAGTGGACAAACTCTATGAACGCGTCTCCCAGAAGCTATTGAGCGACGGCGCTGCTCAGGCCTTCCTGAGCAAGTTTTTTTCCCAGGCGCATACTTTCGGATGCGACAGACAGGGACGGGTCGGATTGGCCGTCGAGTTGCTTGCCCACGCAGGCATCGAGAGGGAAGCGGTCCTGGTCGGCACCATGACCAAGTTCTCAATCTGGAGTCCTGATCGCTGGACGACGATCGATCCGCGGGCCAGCGGCGAGGACCTTGGCGGTTCGATGAAGGAGATCGGACTATGAGTTTTGTGAAGAATCGCCTGAGTCGTTTTGAATCCGTAATCAGGCCGTTCCTGGATATTGCCCGGTCGGATACGGCGCGCGCGCCGCGATTCCCCGCACAGGGAGAGTCGCGCGGCGACTCCCTGCTCGCCGCCAGTCTCAGTCGTATCCAACCCTCGCGGGAAGAGGGGACGACATTGTCTCGCGGGGCTCTTTTTGGGGCTGGTGGGAGCGTTTCCAAAGGTAGGGTCCGCCATTTCAATGAACGGAATTTCGTAGCGATCCCAGCGCCGTCGTTTGGTCAGGTTGGGGATTTCCGGCGAGAAGCAGACATGCGACGTCTTGGAAACGGTCAGGCAGTTTCACGGAAAAGGAGTGTTCTGGATGTGCTGTTGCGCCGCTGAGAGAGAGGCGCAGGCCGGGGGCGTCGGACACGTGCCGGTCCTGTTGAAGGAGGTCGTCGATCTTCTGGCGCCAGGCCCGGGCAAACGTTACCTGGATTGCACGTTTGGGGGTGGCGGGCATTCCCGCGTCCTTTTGGATGCAGATCCGTCGATTCGGGTGGTTGCCCTGGACCGGGATCCGGAAGCAGAAGCGCGGGCCCGCGAGTTGTCGGCCGCGAGTTGTGGTCGCCTCACTTTCCATCGATTCGATTTTGGCTCTTTGGCATCCCTGTCCGAAACGGGCTTCTCCGGTATTCTTTTTGATCTCGGTGTCTCTTCCTTCCAACTCGACGATCCAAAGCGTGGATTCTCCTTTCGGCTGGAGTCTCCTCTCGACCTGCGGATGGATCCCGAGTCCGGGTGTCCCGCGTCGACCTGGTTGGAGACGGCTTCGGAAGAGGACCTCGTCCGCGCCATCAGGAACTATGGCGAAGAGCGGCGCTGGCGGTCCGTTGTTTCGGCCATCCTGCGGGCGCGCGGCAGTGGTCGGCTGGCGACGACAACCGGACTGTCGTCGCTGATCGAATCTGCTCTGCCCGGATATCGTCGCCACGAAAAACGCATTCACCCGGCCACGAGAACCTTCCAGGGAATCAGGATCGCTTTGAACGACGAGTTGGGCGCTCTGGAACGGGCCCTGCCGGCTGCTTTTGAGCGTTTGAACCCGGGGGGGGTGCTCTGCGTCATCAGCTTTCATTCGTTGGAGGACCGCATGGTCAAACGCTTCTTCCGGCAAAAAGCAGGGATCGCCGTCGATGTGTCCGACAGTCTGCCCAAACAGCTCCGATGCCCCGAGGCTTCGCTTCTCACCCGAAAGCCCATTGCATCCTCCGAGACGGAAATCGAAGCCAATCCCCGGTCGCGATCGTCCCGGCTCCGAGGGTTGAAGAGATTTGAATCACCATGAAACACCGTCCTGCCCACACCGCCCTCAACCGGATCCTGCTCTTTTCGTTTATGCTCCTTGTCTATGCTGGAGCTATCGGGTTCGGCACCGTCTGGCTGAGACATCAGATCGCGATGGCGGCCGATGAGAACAAGGTGATCGAGCAGAGAATTGTCGAGATCGAGCGGAGTCTTTCGGAAGTGGACGCAGAACTGGCTGCGTCCCTCAGCCCGGAATATCTCATCATGCGGAACCTCGAACTCGACCTTCGGTTGGAGCGTCCCTCGGAATCCCAGATTGTGAGGATCAGCGATGATGTGGAGATTCGCCTGGCGACCAAGCGAAACCAGGGACTCTTCAGTTCGGTGAGCTATTCAAGCCTGGTTCGTTCGCCCTGATCCGCATGTCGAAGCGCCTCGTATCTCGATTTCGGCTCTGCCTGGTTGCGATTTGCATCATGGGTGCCTTTGGATGCATCGGTGCCCGCCTGGTTCATCTGCAGGTTGTACAGCACGAGGTGCTGACCAAGGAGGTCGAGGGCAACCGAAAGCGGATCGTTGTCTCCCGGGCGCGTCGTGGCAACATATTGGATACGAATCTGAATCTCCTGGCCACGAGTCGATCCTTCATTGAGGTCGGGCTGGATCCACAGGTGCTGAAGACAGAGGACCAGGCGAAGTTCGAGCAGTTGGCGGCCATCCTGGGCATTCCGGCCACTCGGGTGCGGGAAGCGGCCGATCGGCGGACCGTGGCTGTGTCGCGTGGTACTGTCCGGACCATTCGGACCGTGCGCTGGGTCGAGTTGCATGACGGGGTGGATGACGCCACCTATGACCGGGTCCTTGAACTCGGGATCACGGGCGTCTACGGCAACCGCGACTACCGGCGGACCTACCCGGGTGGCGATATGGCCGCTCATATCATCGGCTATGTGAATCGCGAAGGGGTTGCCGTGATCGGAGCTGAGAACGCGCTGGATTTCTACCTGAAAGGGCAGGACGGATGGTTTGAATCGGAACGGGATGGACGCCGCAATGAGCTTGCCCGGTTCAGGTCGCGCGATATCGCGGCGGTCGACGGGCTGAACGCGATCCTCTCCATCGACGTCGTGGTCCAGCATATTGTGGAGACCGAACTCAAGCGGGTCGTGGCGAAGTTTGAGCCCCTGTGCGCGTCGATTATCGTGAGTGATCCGATGACAGGATTCATCCTGGGCCTGGCCAATCACCCGAGTTTTGATCCCAATCACTACGGAAAAGCGGACCTGGCATTCCAGCGGAACATCGCAATCTCCAACATTCTAGAGCCTGGCTCGACTTTCAAGGTCGTAGCGGCCAGTGGGGCTCTGGAGGAGGGGTTGGTCGGGACCGACACTCAGATTGATTGCGGCTTGGATTCGGTGGTGGTCGGTCGGCGCCGGCTGCCGCTCCCACGTGATTCCCATCCCCATGGCGTCCTTTCGGTGGCGGATATCGTGAGCCGATCCAGCAACCGCGGCGCTGCCCAACTCGGTATCCGGCTCGGCCGGAATCGGCTCTACCGTTACGCGCAGGCATTTGGTTTTGGCCAGGAAACCGGGTTTCTTCTCTCGGGAGAGGAAAACGGCATCCTTCATCCGGTCAGGAATTGGGACGCTCTGACCATCACGCGCCTCCCGATGGGCCACGCGGTTGGTGCCACGCCCCTGCAGATCCATTCGGCGATGAGCGCGATTGCCAATCTCGGAATCCTGATGAAGCCGCAGTTCGTCCGGTATATCGCCGATGGCGAGGGCAATATTGTGGTTGGGTTTGAGCCGGTGCAGAGACGACGGGTCATTTCCGAGAAAACCGCTCGAACGATGGCTTCCCTTCTCCGGCGGGTTGTCTCCCCTGAAGGGACGGCCGCCACTGCCGCGATACCCGGTTTTGAGGTGGCGGGCAAGACGGGCACCACCCAGAAGATCGTCGACGGCCAGTATTCTCACAGCCATCACGTCGGTTCATTCAGCGGATTCTTCCCGGCCAGTCGTCCAAGTGTTGCGGTCACGGTGATCATCGACGACGCACGTTTGAACGGCACCGCCTACGGAACGACCGTCGCCGCTCCGAGTTTCAAGGCGATCGCCGAGCAATTGATTCCCTATCTTGGTGTCAACCCCACCGAACCTGTTGGCAAATATGCACTAATGGAAAACACCCTCCGTGATCGGCTACCTTAATCCCACCCAAGTCGTTTTACAGCCCCCGGAAAATCGTATCTTAGGAAGATACGCACGAAAGGTGCGTAGCCGGTCGATCCGGCGCATCATGTCCCAAAACCTCAACGATCTCTTCTCAGGCATCGACTGTCTCGATGTCAGAGGCGCCCTCGATCGATCGGTCACCAGTATTGTGATCGACAGTCGCCGGGCGACTCCCGGCTGCCTGTTCTTTGCCCTGCCCGGGATGCGCTCCGATGGTCGTTTTTTCATCGACGAGGCCATCGATCGTGGCGCCCGGGCTATTGTATTCGCTCAATCGCGACAGTTCACGCCTTCGGATGTGACCGCCATCCAGGTTTCGCGGCCCCGGGTCGTCCTGGCCGAGGTGGCCCGTCGTTTTTTCCACGCACCGGACGAAGTGCTGAATGTTATCGGTGTGACGGGAACCAACGGCAAGACGACCGTAACCTATCTGGTCAAACACCTGCTGGAAGGGAGGGGAAGCCGGATCGGACTCCTTGGGACGATCAACTACGACCTGGGCGCTCGGACGGTTCCCGCCTTCAGGACCACGCCCGAATCTGTCGATGTATACGGTATGCTGGCGCAGATGCTCACCGCCGGTTGTCGCGACGTCGCAATGGAAGTGAGTTCCCATGGGATCAACCAGGAACGGGTGCGCGGTCTCAAACTGAAGACGGCAGCCTTTCTCAACCTCACCCGGGATCATCTCGATTATCACGGGTCGATGGAGGATTATTTCCAGGTCAAGGCACGGCTCTTTACCGGCGAGGCCGGGTCGTTGCCCGAGGTTGCGGTGGTCAACATCGACGACCCTTTCGGTCGTCGACTCGTGTCCATGATTCCCGACGGGGTTCAAGTCGTCACGTTCGGTCTGGCGGATGACGCAGATCTCCGGGGAAGCGATCTTGAACTCGGGTATGACTCGACCGATTTCACCCTGCACTGGGGGGATGGACCGGTGCGGGTGCGGTCCCCTTTGCTCGGAAACTACAATCTCAGCAACGTGTTGGCGGCGTTGGCAATCTGCCATGCGGCGGGCACGGAAATCACTTCGGTGCTTCCCCGTCTGGCCGGTTTCGCCGGAATACCCGGGCGGATGGAGCGGGTTGGGAAGGATTGCGGATTCAATGTCCTGGTCGACTATGCACACACCGACGATGCGCTCAGGAATGCACTCCAGATGCTGCGCCGGATCACACCGGGCAGGTTGTTTGTGGTCTTCGGGTGTGGCGGGAATCGGGATCGCACGAAGCGACCGGCCATGATGAAGGCGGTTCAGGAGATGGCGGACTTTGCCTGGGCCACAGCCGACAATCCCCGAAAGGAACCCCTCGGATCCATCTTCGACGATATGCGCACCGGGGTCGGGCATCCTGATCGTGTCCAATTCATTGAGGATCGCAGACATGCGATCAGCCTGGCGCTCGATCAGGCGCGAAGTGGCGACTGCGTACTCATCGCGGGCAAGGGCCACGAGTCCTTTCAGGAGTTTGGCGATACCATTGTGCCGTTTGATGATCGGCAGGTGGCGCGCGAGCTGATCGAAATCAAACGTATCAAGCCCAACCTTTCATAGTGCCCGAGTTTTCACCCAGCGTTCTGGCGGACTGGACCGGCGGGGTCTGGAGAGGGCCTGTACCCGGGCGGGTCGCAGGATTCTCCATCGACAGCCGAACTCTAAGCCACGGCGAATTGTTTGTCGCGATTCGATCGAAGGTGAGGGACGGCCATGACTTCCTCCGATCGGCTCTTGAGGTCGGCGCTTCGGGTGCGTTGGTTTCCAGTTTCGATTCCGGTCAACCGCTCGCCCAATTGGTCGTTCCCGATCCGATTGTAGCGCTCCAGTCGATCGCTGTCCGCCACCGCGCAGGGTTCGGACGACCGGTGATTGCGATCACCGGCAGCTGTGGCAAGACCTCAACCAAGGATCTCATTGCCATCGCTCTGGGCGGGGTCGATCGCGTGCTCTCGACCATCGGCAATCTGAATAATTTCCTGGGCGTGCCCCTGACCCTGCTCCGTATCGATCCGAATCGCCACCAGTTTGCCGTTATCGAGACGGGTATCAGCCAGGTTGGCGAGATGGACGGTCTCGCTGCGATGGTTCAACCCGAGATGGGCGTGGTCTGCAACCTGGCTCCGGCCCATCTCGATCACTTCGGTTCAATTGAAATCGTGGCCAGGGAAAAGTCCCGGCTCTTCAGGCACCTCCGCCCGGGCGGAAAGGCTGTCTTTCCGGTGGGCTGCCTGGAGTGGAAGGCATTCAGAACCCTGGTCTGCGAGACAGTTGTGATCGGATCCGGGAAAGAAGGCGGGATCGATGAGGACGACCACCGCCGACTTCAGGTTTCCTATCAGGCCACGCAGGTGGAATCGGGAATGAGGATCGATGCCGTATTCGATTCCGGGAAAACCGTTTCCTTGAGTCTCGATTCGACCAGCCCCGGCATGGCGTCGAACGCCGTGCTGGCTCTGACCGTCGCCGATCGTTGCGGGATCGATCCGGTGACTGCCTCAGATCGTCTGGCGTCCTGGACCCCCGCTCCGTTGCGGGGAGAGATCAGGATTTCATCGGGCCGGATGGTTTATGTGGACTGTTACAATGCAAACCCGGATTCGATGATCGACGCTGTCCGTGCGTTCAATGCCCGGGTTCCGGAAGGAAGCCCGCGTCTGTTTGTGATCGGGTGCATGGATGAACTCGGGACGGAGACCGCCGTCCTCCATGCCGATGTCGGCCGTGCCTGGCCTCGGCGGAGCGGAGACCGTTTCGCCATTGTCGGCGATCAGGCCGAGGACCTTCGGCAGGGCCTGCTGGAGGCAGGTCAGGCGGACGGATCGGTCGTTGTCGCGGCGGATCTGGATGAATTGTCTTCAATGGTGGGAACCTGGCCCGGAGCCCTGTTTATCAAGGGAAGTCGGCGTTACCGTCTCGAATCGCTTCTGGCCTCGCTCGCCCGGGGCGAGGTGGGAGAGGAGGCGGCATGCTGACCTATCTTGCCGGGTTCGAGGATGTCTTCGGGCCGCTTCGACTGATGAGGTTCATCACATTGCGGACCTTGATGGCCGCAGGGACGGCGCTGCTGATCGGTTTCGTGATCGGACCGTGGTTGATCGCACGGCTGCAGACGATCAGCTTCGTTCAGACGTTTCGGGACGCCAGCGAGGTCGGGCACCTGGCCGAGCGCCATTCGCTGAAGAAGAACACGCCGACCATGGGAGGGCTTCTCATCTATGCGGCGGTCGCCGGATCCACCCTTCTCTGGGCGAGACCCAATATCTGGGTTCTGGTCTCTCTCTTTGTCTATACGGCAATGACCGGACTCGGGCTGCGCGACGACTACCTCAAGATCAGCAGGCAGGATACCCGAGGTGTTTCGTCCCGGGGAAAACTGCTCTGGCAGAGCGGCATCACGGTGGTCGCGCTGGCGGCTCTACTGATGCATCCGGAGAGTTCCGGCAAAGTCAGGGAACTCTGGGTGCCCTTCCTCAAGGTCCCCCTCCTGGAGACCATGCCGCTGGTGGTTCTGGCCGGATTCTTTCTGTTCATGCTGGTCGGATCTAGCAATGCGATCAACTTGACCGACGGGATCGACGGCCTGGCCATCGGCTGCACGATCACGGTGGCCCTGACCTATGCGATCATGGCCTACGCGGCCGGGAACACGGTGATCGCCAATTACCTCCTGATCAGTTATATTCCAGGAGTGGGTGAATTAACCGTAATCTGCGGGTCCCTGGTCGGAGGCGGACTGGCCTTTCTGTGGTTCAACTCCCATCCGGCGGAGGTTTTTATGGGCGATACCGGATCCCTTGCCCTGGGCGGGTTGATCGGGACGATTGCAATACTCGTGCACCAACCTCTGACCCTCGCGATTGTCGGTGGGATATTTGTGCTCGAAGCCCTTTCGGTCATCTTACAGGTGGGATCCTATAAAGCGCGTGGGAAACGGGTCTTTCGCATGGCTCCCATCCATCACCACTTTGAACTGAAGGGCTGGGCGGAATCGAAGGTCGTCATTCGATTCTGGATTCTGTCCTTGATCTTTGCTCTGGCGGGGCTGGGAACCCTGAAATTGAGATGATCGCGCCAAATTCACTTTCGGGAAAGATTCTGAGCCACCTTGACCGGCCGGTGGCGGTCTGGGGATTCGGGTGCAGCGGTATCGGGGCGGCAGGTCTCCTGGCCGCCAGGGGTGTCGAAGCAGTTGTCTATGATGCAGAAGTGCCGGACGCCGACCGGAATCGCTTCGGGCCGACCGAGGCCGGGGAACATGACCTGGTGGTCTACAGCCCGGGTTTTGCACCGAATCATCCCTGGTTCGCGGCGGCTTCGGCCGCCGGCTGCGAATGTCTGGGCGAAATTGATTTTGCGTCCCTCTTCTGGGAGGGACCGATCATCGCCGTTACCGGCACCAACGGGAAAACGACCCTGACCGAACTCCTGACCTGCGCTCTCGGCAGCGCGGGAATCCCTGCCGTTGCGACCGGGAATATCGGAGCCTGCTTTTCCCGGATGGCATCGTGTATCCGTAATATAGATACATACGCGGTCTGTGAGGTCAGCTCCTTCCAGGCGGAATCCCTGCGCCTCCTTTCCCCGAACTGGACGCTATGGACCAACTTCGCCGAGGATCACCTCGAGCGGCACGGGTCCATGCGGGCGTATTTTGAGGCCAAGCGCATGTTGGTCTCTCGGACCCCGTCCGGACATTCGCTCTACGGTCCCGGCGTGCTGGCCTACGGCGACGCCCATGGTCACGTCCTCGATCCGGCGGGTTTGGCCGACCTCCTGCCCGAGAGTTACCATACCGGCGTGGAAGGCACGCCTTTCGCCACCGATCCGCAGCGGGAGAATCTCGTTCTAGCGGTCGCCCTCTGGCGGCGATTGGGCCTCGATGACACGGCCCTTCAGGAGTCGCTCCAGTCCTTCAGGATTGGCGACCATCGGCTCCGGAAGATCGCGACGGTTGCCGGGGTGGAATATTGGAATGATTCCAAGGCGACAAATTTCCATGCCTGTGAATCGGCTCTGGCCCGTTTTGAGCGGCCGGTTGTCTGGATCGGGGGTGGAAAGTCCAAAGGCGGCGACCTGGAAAGGTTTGCCGATCGCCTTTCGCCCCGAGTCCGTCAGGCGGTCCTGCTCGGTGAGACCGGGCCGACCATGAGTCGGCTCTTGACTGAACGGGGCATTTCCACGCGGATTGTGGCCAATCTTGACGATGCCGTTCGCACGGCCATGGCGATGGCCATGCCCGGTGATCGGGTCGTCCTCAGCCCGGCTTTTTCCAGTCTGGATATGTACGGCGGCTACGACGATCGTGGTCAGGCTTTTGCCGAGGCGGTGCGCGTCCTCTCCGCCAAACCCATTTCAACCCGAACTCCCTTATGGGCACCTTGATTAATTGGAGATTGTCATCGTTTTGCAGAAAGCCAGGAACCGCAAGGCGGTGGTGTCGAGGGTATCCCCGTAGGGCTGCGTTGCCCGACGCCCAAATCCTTGCCGCGCTGACTGTCTCGAATTAATCAAAGTGCCCTTTAGTCTGAACGCATAAGAAATTGAAACTGCGAGAAATCGATCTATGAAAATCCTGAAGATATTCAGCATGGTCCTGGCACTTCACCTGGTCCTCCTGGTGGTCTTCCTGGTGAGCCCGGGATGCCAGTCTCAGCCGACCACGTCCGCCGACAGTTCTGCGCCGCCTGCCAGCGAAAATTGGACCAACCAGAGCGCTACCGGTACCCCCACCGAGACCGGTGCTTCGACCCTGGATCCGCTGCCGGTGGGGGGAACAGATGCCTATGCCAGTCAACCACTCCTCGGGCAGACCCCGGCCGATCGTGCCCGATCGGCCCCAACCCGACCGTCGTCCATGGGGGCTCCATCGTCCGTCCCTTCGGTCGTGGAGCGCGAGGAGGTCCTTGAACCCGTGGACCAGGCTCCGGTTGAGGCACCCCCTGCCGAGGCCACGCTCATCGTCTATACCGTCCGTCGGGGCGACAGCCTCTGGTCGATCTCCCGACAGTTCGGGGTCACGATCCAGAACATCGTCGACGCGAATCCCGGCATCAATCCCGACTCGATCCAGTACGGTCAGAAGGTCATGGTCCCGGATCACTTGTCCAACGGAACGGGCAGCCTGAGCGGTACCACGACCTCGGCCCAGCCCGAACTGCCTCCGGGGTCCAGTTCCTACACCGTGAAAGCGGGTGATTTTCTGGCCCGGATTGCCAACCAGCATGGTACCACGGTCGGGGCGATTCGCCAGGCGAACCGGTTGACCAGTGACCTGATACAGGTGGGACAGGTTCTTGTCATCCCGGGCGGGACGGGTCAGGGAACCACCGCACCGGGTGATTCGGCCATCTCGGCCGACGCCGTTACCGTCAGGGTCCAGGCGGGTGACACGATCGGCGAGATCGCCCGGAACTACGATGTCACCGTAAGGGAATTGATGGAAGCAAACGCGATCACGGATCCACGCAAGATTCGGGTTGGTCAGCGTCTGGTTATCCCAGGGTTCACCTCGGTGGATTCTTCCCGGACCGAGATCACGGTCAACCCGGCGTCCGCGACCGCGGGACCGTCTCCGGTCATCGAAGCCCCGCCTCCGGCTGACACCACCTTTGAACCGGTTCCGACTTCGTCTTCGGACGACCTCGATCAACTTCTTTCCGGCGACGATTTGCCGACCCCGGTTATTCCGATCGACGAGCCGGTCCCGGCCCCATGATTTGCTGAGAAGTATGGATCATTTTGATACAGCAGGCACCAGGTGGCGGGCGATTTTCAGCCCGGCTTCCTTGATATTCCTCTGTGCGGTCGCCCTGACCACGCTGGGCGTGATCGTCCTGTTCAGCGCAAGCGTCTCCTTTTTTGAGAATGATCCCTACTATTTCGTCAGGCGCCAGGTGGTCTGGCTTCTGATTGCGATCGTGGCCGGGTTCACGATCAGTCGGGTGAATCTGGAGACGATCCGACCCTCGACCTGGATTATCGGATTGGCCGCCGTCATCGGACTGGTCATCGTTCTGATCCCCTCAGTCGGGGTTGAAGTGAACGGGAGCCGTCGGTGGCTGGATCTTGGCCTGATGCGCCTGCAGGTCTCGGAATTCGCCAAATTGGCCCTTGTCTTTGCACTTGCCCATTACCTGGCCGCCAACCAGAAGCGGATTCCCAGTTTCTGGCGGGGATTCATGGTGCCGGCCTCCGGGATCGGCCTCTGCTGCATGCTCATCCTTCTGGAACCCGACTTTGGCACGGCGATGCTCTGTGGCGCCATCGGGTTCTCGATGCTTCTTCTGGCCGGGGTTCGCCTGCTCTACCTGATCCCCTCTGTTCTGGCCGGATTGGGGTTGTTTGCCGTCCTGGTCATGCACAGTCCGGTCCGCCTCGCGCGGATCACCTCATTTCTTGATGTTGAGGCCCATCGCAGCGATGGTGCCTATCAACTCTGGCAGGCCATCCTTGCTTTTGGCGCCGGCGGGCAGGGCGGCGTCGGTCTGGGGAATGGCCGGCAGCAGATGGCTTTTCTCCCGGAGGCCCATACCGATTTTATTTTTGCGATCATCGGGGAGGAGTTGGGGCTGTATTTCACGCTCGGGGTTGTCCTGCTTTTCGCCGCGATATTTGTGCTCGGCCTGTCCCATCTGCGGCGCGCGCCCAATCTCTTCCAGTTTCTGCTCGTGGCCGGAGCTCTCCTCATGTTGACGCTGCAGGCCATCATCAACCTGGGTGTGGTCACGGGATGCCTCCCGACCAAGGGCATGTCGCTTCCTTTCATCAGCTATGGAGGATCCAATCTGGTCCTGATGGGCATGATGGTTGGCATCCTTCTGAACACGCAGATTGCCTGGGCGCGACCGGCGCTGACCGACGAGAACCGAAAGATGAAGGAGATCGAAGTATGAGTCGTTACCTTATCGCGTGCGGGGGAACCGGAGGTCATCTGGCCCCGGGCATTGCCCTGGCCGAAGAACTCGTGGGAAGGGGACACGAGTGCTGTCTCCTGATCAGCAATAAGCAGGTGGATTCGCGGCTCATTGAAAAGTACGATCTGTTCCGCTTCGAACGTCTGCCCGGCGTTGGTTTTTCCCTCAATCCCTATCGGGCGGCTCGCTTCTTCTGGATGCAGGGGCGGGCTCTCGTATTCGCCCTTCGCCTGATCAGGGAGTTCAATCCGGACGTCATCTTCGGATTTGGCGGCTATACGAGTGTGGCCATCACCATCAGCGGATATTTCCGCGGGGTACCGGTGGCCCTGCACGAAGCGAACCGGGTGGTCGGCCGGGCCATCCGACTGGTGGGAAGGCTGGCCCGGCGGGTGTATCTTCCCGTCGGTGTGACCTTGGGCAATTTGGGCTCGGATCGGGTTCGATATCACGGATTCCCGGTCCGCAGGGAAATCAGGAGAGTCGCCAAGAGCACCGCCCGGGAGCGCCTGGGTCTCGACCCCAATCAGAAGCTTCTCCTCGTGCTGGGTGGCAGCCAGGGTGCATCGGCCCTGAACGATTGGGTGAACCACCACCTCGAACAGCTGGCACAGGAGGGCATCCAGGTTTATTGCGTCACCGGACTGGGCAAGGGAGCAGACGGCGTCTTTGAACTTCGCTCGCGCAGCGGCGTGACTGTACGCTCAGTCTTTGCACCGTTTTCCGATCGCATGGCAGATCTGCTCTCATGCGCCGATCTGGCCGTCACCCGGGCAGGGGCCGGGACCATCGCCGAATTGATCCGCTGTCGGCTGCCCGCCATTCTCATCCCCTATCCCTACGCGGCGGATGCTCACCAATTGGTCAATGCCCGTTTTTTTGAGCAGCAGGGGGGGGGGCTGGTCCTTCCGGAGGAATACCTGGGTAATCTCTTTCCTGAGATCCGCGAAGTCGTCTTCAACGATTGGTTGCTCCGGCAGTTTCAGATCAATCTGGAGCGCATGGACCGCGAGAACACCATCGACCGGATTGTTCGTGATCTCGATGAAATCGGTCGCGAACACGAGAAAACCCGCCGGCTGAATCCGGCCACAGCCTGAAGGATGGTCAGCCAGGGATCCATCGAACTCGGAAATCGTATCCACTTTGTGGGTATTGGTGGCATGGGAATGGCGCCTCTGGCCATGATCCTGGTCGAAAGCGGATACGTCCTTTCAGGTGAAGACGAAGGGTTGGCGCCCGGGGTGGCGCGCTGGCTCGAGGCGCGCGGCATCGGGATCTCGTCCGGGGTCGCGCTGGCCCCGGATATTGCGACCGTGGTCCACTCGTCGGCCGTATCGTTCGATCACCCGCGCCTGGTTGAAGCGCGGCAACGCGGTCTGGATCACTTCCGTCGTGGTGAGGCGCTGTCGGCCTATGCCGGGAACCGGCGACTTATTGCAGTGGCCGGATCCCACGGCAAGACAACAACCTGTGCCATGCTGGTGACTGCACTCCGGTCGTCCGGACTCGATATCGGATACGTCATGGGGGGGCTCTTTGCAGACGAGTCCATCCCGCCGGCTTCACGCGGATCCAGTGACTGGCTGGTGGCCGAAGTCGACGAAAGCGACGGGACGATCGGGCTGTTTTCCCCTGAGATCACGCTGTGCGTCAATATCGATCTCGATCATTGCGACCGCTACGCCGGACTGGGGGATATCGAAGAGGTGTTCAAAGCCCTGGCTGCCCGCACCAGGAGCGTCTTGTTTTACAATAGATCCTGTTCCAATTCTCACCGTCTTTTCGGGGAGGGGAGCGATGGCCGGAACATCAGTTTCGGCCCGGGGGGCGATTATGATCTCCTGGGATCGATTGAGGGAGGAGAGGGACGCGTGTTGAGTCTTGGAGGCCGATTCGGACAGACGACTGCCCGGGTGCGGGCACGGGGAAGTTTCAATTCTCTCAACGCGTGTGGCGCTCTGGCGATTGCCGGGCATCTCGGTCGGGCGCCCGACCGGGATCACCTTGCCCGGTTCCCCGGTGTCCGCAGGCGCCAGGAGGTTCTGGTGGAGGGACCGTATCTCACGGTGATGGAAGATTATGCGCATCACCCAACCGAGATTGGTGCACTGATCAATGCGATCCGTCCGTCCGTTGCGAAGCGATTGGTGGTGGTTTTTCAGCCGCACCGGTTCTCCCGGACGGCACGGTTCAAGGCGGAATTTGCCGAGGTGCTTTCCGGTGTGGACCGCCTCTTTCTGATGGACGTTTATCCTGCGGGCGAGGACCCGGTGGAAGGGGGGCGGTTGGAGGATCTCCTGTCGGAATTTGACCGCACGCCACTGGATGGGACCGTTCCATCCGTGGTGGCCGATGATCAAGCCGGTCGATCGGAAGTGGTGGACGATTGCCGGGAAGGGGACTTTCTTCTTTTTGCAGGCGCCGGCACTATTGACCGGTTTGCCCGCCGGGTGGTGGACGAACTGGTTGCCAGGAATGATCGCCTGGGTCGGCTTACGGGTTTTTACCAGGCCCTCGCCGGTCGCCCCAATCTCGGTGAAATCCTGCGGGTGAACGAACCTCTGGCCCGAAAGACCACCATCGGAGTCGGCGGATCGGCGGAACTTTATGCAGAACCGTCTTCGATTGAGGACCTGCAGACTCTTCTGGCCGCGGCCCATGATTCGAGGCTGCCGGTTCGGGTGCTTGGTCGCGGTTCGAATCTGATCGTTCCGGATGAGGGGGTTATCGGCCTTGTCCTTCGTCTTCAGCATTCCAATTGGGGGCGCATCAATGTATTGGCGGACCACAGGATCCAGGTGGGGGGTGGGGTTCGCCTGAAAGAACTCTGCGGTCATGCCTTGAGGGAGGGTTGGGAAGGATTTGAGTTCCTTGAGGGCATACCCGGCACGCTGGGCGGAGCGCTTCGAATGAACGCAGGCGCCATGGGGGGATGGATTTTCGAGGTGGTTGAGGAGGTTCACCTTGTGACTCTGACCGGTGAGATTAGGATCCTGCGGCGCGAGGATCTCAGGATCGAGTACCGTCGTTGTGCCGATATCGCAGACGCCATCGCGATCGGCGGTATCCTCAGACCGGCATCGACCACCGATCATCGGGCAATCAGGGCACGGATCGAAGATTACCGAAATCGGCGCCAGGAGTCACAGCCCCGCGAACCGAGCGCTGGATGCATATTCAGGAATCCGGACGGTGATTCGGCCGGCCGGTTGATCGACGAGCTCGGATTGAAGGGCGAACGGGTGGGTGACGCCGAGGTGTCGCAGATCCACGGGAACTTTATCGTTAATCGGGGAGCGGCTACGGCGGATGATGTAGTGGCGCTGGTTCGCAAGGTTCGCGATCGCGTGCTGTCCGAGCGAAAAGTCGCTCTCGAGCCCGAGGTTCTCCTCTACGGCCAGGACTGGAAGGATGTGCTGTGACCGAACCTGCCCGAGCATCATCTGGAGCGCGAAACGAGGCTGATCAGAATCGTGACACGGATTGCAGGAGAAGCTCTACCTCTCGATCGATATTCCCCCCGAGGGATAAACACTCTCCTGTGCCGGCCATCAGGCACCCCATGACATCCCGCTGGAACCCATCTCCTGAATGAAAAAGAAGCAAAGCCGGAAACGGGGCGCTCAGAATGGCGATGGATCCTGGAGGAGCATTCGCCAGAATGTTGGAGGCAAGGGCGAAACCAAGCTGGCGAAGAGCCGGACCCGGGCACGGACAAACCGTTTCATGGCCGGGACGATTCTCATGGCTCTGGTGGTTGGCGGGGTGGCAATCGGGATCTGGTACATCGACAGGGGACCCGAGCCGGTGAGTTCCAGAATCAAGGCAAACCCACTGGAAGAAATCGTTTTGCTGACCGACGGAGTCCTGTCGGACGAGTGGATCAACAGGCGGCTCCAGATCCCGGCTGAGACCGGCCTCATGGAGGTCGATATACAGGCGATCAAGGATCGGCTCGAAGCGGACAGACAGGTGGAGGCGGCAACCATTTCGCGTCGCTTCCCCTCGACCCTGGTGGTCAGTCTGACCGAGAGGGCACCGGTGGCTCGAGTGGTGACTCAGGGCGCCGATGGTCGGGTGAACGTCTTCCTGGTGGCTGTCGACGGGATTGTCTACCGGGGTTTTGGATACGATCCACAGCACCTCGAGGTGCTGCCGTTCCTGGATGGGATACGACTGGTGCGCCGAGGCAGTGGCTTTGCGCCAATCTCAAGGCTCGATGATGTCGAAGCGCTTTTTTCGGTGGCCCGGCAGACGGCCCCCCACCTCTGCCGCCAGTGGCGGATCGTGGTGCTTGATCGGCGACCCTTTATCGTGGTCAGAACGAGAGAGGTGAAGGAGATTATCTTCGAACCGGGTGCCTTCCGCCAGCAGCTGGCCCGGCTCGACTATATCCTCGACTTCTATCAGAGGGCGCCGGATGACCGACCCTCCCGTATCGACCTTTCTTTCAAAAATCAGGCGGCCGTCGAATTGGCGATCGATCAGAATTCAACCAATCCAAACCCAGAATATACCCGCAACTGATATGGCAGTCATGTCGAAGAGCCGGATCATCGGAGCAATCGAGATTGGAACGGCAAAGGTCGCCGTTCTGATCGGAGAAATAACGGACCGCCGCAGCTTGAGCATCGTTGGAATGGGCCAGTGCTCGTCCCGGGGTGTGATCAAGGGCGAGGTCGTCGACTTCAAGGCGGCGAGTGACTGCGCCCACGCGGCCATTCTGGAAGCGGAGAATCGAGCCGGGGTCAGAATCGAGGGCGTCTATCTGTCGCAGACCGGCGGACATCTTTCCGGATTCAGAAATGAGGCCAGTGTGACAGTCAGCGCAGCCGACAACCGAGTCTCCTACGAAGACACCGAGCGGGTCAAGACCCTGGCCAAGGAAAAGCAGATTCCGCCTGAACGAACCATCATCCATCACATCCGCCGACCGTTTCGCCTCGACGGACGGTTGGAGCGCAATCCGGTTCATCTGGAGGGTCGGAGACTTGAAGTGGGATATTGGACCGTTCACGGCCACGCCTCAAAAGTCAGCGACCATATCCATGTCATCAACGGGTTCTCCCTTCATGTGGACGATATCATCCTTTCCAGCCTGGCATCCGGGGTCATGGTGACGACCCAGGAGGAACGGCAGCACGGGGTCCTGGTTCTGGACATCGGTCGGGGAACGACAGATTTCGCGCTCTACCAGGAGGGTCATTGTTACGTCGCGGGCGTGATCCCGGTTGGCGGCGACCACCTGACCAACGATCTCAGTATCGGTCTGCGCCTCACTGCTTCCCAGGCCGAGACCTTGAAGCTCAGGTTCGGCAGCGGCGTCCTGCAGTGCAGGGACCGAAGCCAGCGCGTATGGCTGAATGGTGACCTGTCGATCGGGGACCGCCAGGTTTCGCGTTATTCGATCGAGAGGATCCTCGCGTTGAGGGTCAGCGAACTGTTTGAGGTGGTCCGCAAGGCGCTGGGCGCCAATTATGTGCAGGAGAACCTGGGCGCCGGAGTCGTGCTGACGGGAGGGACATCCCGACTGCCCATGATCGATCGCGCGGCCCAGGAAGTATTCAAGGTGCCGGTACGTCTCGGGGAGAACCCCGGATGGGCCCACGAGGAGCTGAAGCAGCCGGAGTACGCGACCGTCCTCGGGTTACTGAACTACGGTCTGAATTTCCAGGGCGAGAACGATTCCGAACCGGTCCGGAAGAGCGGACTCCTCGGAATTTTCAAAACCCTGGTCGGAGCCTGAAAGCCAAAAGAGAAATGAACCATCACGAACCGGAACTGGAATCACTTTTTGGGGGCGACGAAGCGTCCGAGCGAGAACTCATCATCAAGCTGGTCGGCGTGGGGGGGGCGGGATCGAATGCCGTCGACCGCTTGAAAATGGAAAATCCCGAAAGGGTCCGGCTTGCGACGATCAATACGGATGGGCAGGCTCTGGCCTCGTCGCCGGTAGAGGAGAAAATCCTGATCGGCATTTCGGTTACCCGCGGGATCGGAGCAGGTGGCGATCCCGAACTGGGCCGCCTGGCTGCGGAGACCGAAAAGGACAGACTGGCTGAATCCCTCAGGGGGACGGACCTGGTGTTCCTGGTTGCGGGCATGGGTGGCGGCACCGGAAGCGGGGCGGCACCGGTTGTGGCCGAAGTCGCTTCGCAGGAAGGGGCTCTCGTGATCGGATTCGTGACCATGCCCTTCTCATTTGAAGGGGGGCGACGGCTCAAGCAAGCCGACGAAGGACTGGTTGCCCTGCGGCAGGTCTGCGATGCCGTCATTCCACTGCCCAATGACGTTCTCCTGCAACAGGTGGACGATGATGCGAGCGTCCTTGACGCCTTCGGCCGGGCGGATCAATGGGTCGATCGGGCCATCAAGTCGATCTGGTCGATGCTCTTCAAAACCGGCCTGATCAATCTCGACTTTGCTTCGCTCAAGACCGCCTTTGCTGAAAAGGGTGGCAAGACACTCTTTGGCCTTGGTTATGGTGAGGGCGAGGGCTTTGTCGATCAGGCGATTGAGGATCTCCTCCTGTGTCCCCTGCTCCACACCCCCGAGTTCTCGCGGAAGGCCGACCGCCTCCTGGTCAACATCATCGGGGGTCCGGACCTGGCCTTGACCGAAGTGAACATGATCATGGGGGCAGTGACCGAAAAATTCGGCCGCAATCCCCATGTGGTCATGGGAGCGGTGATCGACGAAGGATGGAAGCGGAAGGTCGAAGTCTGTGTGATCGGTACATCCGATATGTCGCCGGGCGTTCGACCATCCGGCACCTCTCGATCAGGGAAAGGAAAAAAGCACAGACCAAGCCATGCCGGAGTCAAACCGTCTGACCTGGCCGTGAATCGTTCCACCGCCCCGGCACCCAAGTCGGTGAAGACGGCCGCCATGGCCCTGGCGTCCCAGGACGAGTTTCCCTTCAGGGAAGGCGAGAATCGAGGGCATTTCGGACCAACCGACCGAAACCTCTTTGACGGTCAGGACCTCGACCTGCCGACCTTCTTCCGCAAGGGAATCCGGATCACTTCCTGATCTTTTTCAGCAGGTGGCCCGCCCGGTACGGGCGCCGCCGTGAACAGTGATCTCGAAGTGTGGGCGGTGTTACCGTTAGCCCCTTCCGCCTTCATGGAAAGGTTGATCATTCGGAATGGAATGCAGACACCGATCGGGAACTCATACCGTTGAACCGTGTCCTACGACCGTGCGTACGGGCTATCCGACCTGAATTCATCATTTGAGGTTTCCGAGTCCGGGGGATAGGCGTAGACTATCGTTTGAATGAAAAAGGCGGGCCCGCATTTTCTTTGGTTGGGGATAGCCTCCGTGATTGGCCTGGTGGTCGTCTCGCTGTGGTTCAACCGGTCTTCATCGATCGGGCCGGACATTCATTCCGATCAGGATCACGTGGCCGGACTCGAATCTGAGCCGGTTGACTCCGAATCGATAACGCCCAGCCCGGTGGGCACCGGGGCATCGGCGGGAACGCGAACGGCGTTCGAGGACACCATCGAGGTGATTGAACCCGAGGTGAAAGGCGATAGCTGGGAAAGAGTTCGGATTGTCAGGGAGCCTGGAGCATTCCCGTTCGTAAGGGTGGTTGAGGAAATGGCGCGCAACCCGGACTCCGATGAGCCGATCGTGGTTCGAAGTCTTTCCATGCTGGCCGACCACGTGGCGATCTCTGTACCTGAAAACGGCGACGAGAAGGCGATTCGGGAGGCTGTTGAAGAACTCGGTTATTCAGTTGCCCGAGCTTACCCGTTCTCTCCGGTTTGGCAGATCGCCCTTGGGCGTCATGATCCCGCAGCCGTGCCGGATGCCGTGGCCGCAATCGGTGCGGCCCTTCCGGACGTGGCGGTTGAGCCGGATATCCTTTACTTCCCGGATGCGGTTCCCGACGATTTCGATCCGGTCAAGATGTGGGGCCTCAGAAAGATCGAGGCTGAGGCCGCCTGGAGTGTCGCGATCGGTTCGGAAGAGACCGTGGTCGGGATTATCGATTCGGGCGCAGAATTGTCCCATCCGGACCTGGCGGCCAACCTCTGGGTCAATCCGGGTGAGATTGCGGGCAATGGTGTTGATGACGACGGCAACGGTCTCGTTGACGACATCCACGGGTGGGATTTCGTCGGCAACGACAACGCGCCTGACGACAATGGACGCCACGGTACCCACGTCGCCGGTACAGTAAGTGCGGTCGGCGACAACAATACCGGAGTGGTGGGCATCAATTGGAACACCCGGCTCGTCATCGTCAGGGTGGGCGACAGTTCCTTCGATACTGCCGTGCTGGCCCAGGCCATCGATTACGTGACAGACCTCAAGCGATCCGGCGTCGATGTCATCGCGACGAACAATTCCTATGCCGGTTCCAGCCGGAGCAATGGGTTGATTTCGGCTATCAAGAGGTCGGGGGACGAGGGCATCCTCTTTGTGGCAGCTGCCGGCAACGATACCTCGAACATAGATTCCCTGCCGCAGTATCCGGCAAGTTATGACTTCGGGAACATTATTTCGGTCGCCTCCTCCAACCTGGCAGACCAGCTTTCGATATTCTCAAATTTCGGCGAGTACAGCGTCGATCTTGCGGCACCGGGCAGCGCCATTCGCTCGACCATACCGGGTTCGAGCTACGGCTACCTCAGTGGAACCTCGATGGCCTCACCGCATGTGGCCGGTGCGGTCGCGCTCCTGCATTCGGCTGAACCGGATCTGGATTGGGCCGAACTGCGTGAACGGCTCCTGGAAACGGTCGATCCTCTGTCCGCCCTTTTGGGAAAAGTCGCTTCCGGCGGTCGTTTGAATCTTCGCCGCGCTCTGGGTATTGGCGGTACGCTTGCCACGGCACATATCGAAGTCCCGAATGTTGGGGTGGTGGTGCTGGAACCTCCGGTACAGAGCTTGGAGTTGACCGGTGGGTGGGGCGCTTCCGACGGCGAAGTGTTGGTCAGTTGGTCCAGGATAGAGGGAACGGGTCCGGTGGAGTTCTCGTCGCCCGGGGAACCTGGAACAACGGTTACATTTTCCTCGAGTGGTCTTTATCGCATCCGATTCAGGGTGGAGTCGGCCTATGAGGTCACCGAGGACGAGATCACGGTGGTGGTCGGAACAGAGCCTCCATCGACCGAGGGTCTGGAGGGTTTCTGGCAATTCGAGGAAAGCGGGGGTGCCACTGCGGTCGACAGTTCCGACCAATCACGAAATGCGATCCTGAGCGGGGTTTTGCGCGATTCAGGTCTGATCGGTCAGGCGGCGCGGTTTGACGGCGTGAGCAGTGTCGCATCCTTTGAATCTCCGCCTTCATCGCGGATCACCATGTCCGCCTGGGTCCATTCGGATACCCTTGGGGAGTTCGTGTTTCCGAGGATCGTCGATACGCCCGATTACATTTTCTACTTCGGCCGTCGGACGGCTGATGTCGATGCAGACATAGACTCAATCAAGTTCTTCGCGACCAAGACGGTGCAGGACGGAATCTGGCACACGGCCAACAACACGATCGGTGACGGCAAGTGGCATCATGTTGCGGTTTCCTATGATGGCACAGATGAGAACAATTTTCCGCTGATTTTCCTCAATGGTGAAACCCTTCCGGTGGGAGTCGATGCGCGAAGCGGCGATCAGGCCCGCGGCGTGGTCGGGGAACAGACCGTAACCCCCGGCACCGCTTACATCGGTGAGAATGCAGATGGCGAACGGGCTTGGGACGGCCTGATCGACGAGGTGCGGATCTACTCCCGGGCATTGAGCCGGTCGGAGGTGGCCTGGATCGCAGCCGAGAATGACGCCCGGGCGATATTGGGCGCGCCGATCCAGACGACCGGAGCCCCTGAAGTCGGGCTCCCCTTTTCGATCGGAATCGCCGGCGGTGCTTCGGCGACCTACTCCTGGTCTCTGGCCGGGGAATCCGACACGGTGCTCAGTGGACCGGTTGACTTGGCAACGGTATCAGTGATCGGTCTGACCGGAGGCGTCCATCGGCTGCGCCTTACTGTTGCGGAAGGATCCGCAGCGGTCGTGCGCGAGATAGAGGTCGCATTGCCGTTTGGCTCCCGTCCGGAGGCAGGCGAGTTTCGAGCCGGTTTCACCGAGGGCAGTGGGGAAGGTGAGGTCTGGATATCGGTTGATGCCATGGGTCGGGCGGACTTTTTCGGACTGGAGGAGACAGAGGGTGTTTTTGTTCAGGCCTCCGGCGTCGAGATCGGTCTGGATGGATCTTTTCTGTTCAGCGGCAGAGACGGGGCAATCTACCGGGGCCAGTTCGACCAGGATGGGTTTTTCGGTTTCTCTGCCGACGGTTCGCTTTTCATGAAAGGCGACCGGACATCCACGGGTGAATCGGCTCTCCCTGACGCCTTGGCGGGACCGGTGATCGATTCGGAGGACGAGAGAATTTTTGTCCTGGTCCGTCCGGATGGGAACCTGCTCCTTGTTTTGAACGGACCCGATCGATGGGATTCTGTGTCCGGCCAGGTTGCGGACGACGGCATCTTCGGATTGACCGGCAGTTTCGGACGCATCTTCAACGGTTCGATCAACGCGGATGATTCGACTTCGCAAGGCGAAATACTCGACGGGATCGAACGGTCCGCTTTCTACCTGGCTGGAAAGGATGGGTTCGCAGGCGGACGTCTGGCGAACATTTCGACTCGGGCGGTGGTCGGGACCGGTAATCGGTCGATGATTGCCGGTTTCGTGGTGGAGGGCGGGGTGGGAGCCCCCGTCCTGATACGCGGTGTGGGTCCCGGTCTTTCGGTGTTCGGAGTGGTCGATATGGCATCCGCGACCGAGTTGACCCTCATGGATGGCGATCTGGAGATCGCCTTCAACCGTGGTTGGAAAAGCAACCCCCTCCCGGCGGATCTCGAGCATCTTTTCTCAACCCTGGGTGCATTCAATCTGCAGTCGGACACCGGGGATTCAGCCATATTGGCCGATCTCGGCGTCGGGATCTATACGGCCACACTGAGGAATCCGGACGAATCCGGCGGGATTGCCCTGCTCGAGGTGTATGATGCCCACGGTCTGGATGGGGGGCGCCTGGTCAACCTGTCCACCCGTGGCTACGCGGGTTCGGGCGAACAGTCTCTGATCGCCGGTTTTGTTCTTGATGAGGTGACTCCCCGACGCGTTCTTGTGCGGGCGGCCGGGCCGGCGCTCGATGATTTTGAGATCGAGGGCTGGATAGCGGATCCGAGAATCACGCTCTTCGCTGGAGATACGGTATTGGCGATGAATGATGACTGGGACCTTGGACAGGGTGGAAGTTTGCTGGCCTCACTGGGGGAGGAGACCGGTGCGTTTGTCTTCGCCGAGGGAAGTGCGGATGCGGCTCTGACCCGATATCTGAACGCGGGCCGGTACACGGTGCGGGTTGAGCCCGCCCGCGGTTCGGCTGGTGTCGCCCTGATCGAAATCTACCTCATTCCGGACACTTTCTGACCTCGTCAGCGACAAGGTGACCACAGGGATAAACCGTTGCGATGAGCGTTTTTGCTCGAAACGGAGACGAGCCGCCCCGAAAACACATCCTGGAGTATGTTTATTGATGAAGTGGTGATTTCTGCTCGAGCCGGCGACGGTGGACGCGGATGCGTAAGCTTTCGACGCGAGAAATTCGAACCGTTTGGCGGTCCGAATGGAGGGGATGGCGGATGCGGGGGCGATGTTGTGATCGAAGGCGATCATGATATCAACAA
>QNAI01000012.1 GCA_003641745.1 Verrucomicrobiota bacterium
ACTAGTCCGGCTTCCCTTGGCCGTTTGTCACCTCTCCCGGCCGATCGTCACCGTTAGTTGGCGTTTTCTCCGGTCTGCCTTGGCGTCGGCGTGGAAGCATGGTTGAATGGGCTCGTTGATTCCGGTTTCTGACCCATCAGGAGAACGGGGCTTTGCCATGCGTATACAATTATTGATCCGGCAGTTTTCAATCAGTCAAAGATTCTTGCGGTGGACGGGGTTGTTCGCCCTGTCTGCGGCGATCTCGTTGCAGGCAGCGCGGGTTGATCCGGATTTCCGCCCGGTTTTCGGATATGGATTCGGTGGCGATGATTTCAACCGTTTCGAAGCGGTCATGCCGGATGGGCGATTGGTCCTGAATAACGGATACGAACGCTGGTTCGTGGATGGTTCATTGGATCCCTCTTACGATCCTCCCAACGACGGGCGTCGAACCCTGCGAGTCCTTCACACCGGCCAACTGGTCGCTCACTATCGCACTGGTGACACCATGCATCCATGCAAGGAAGACCCTTTGATGGAATGTGGCCCCTTTGAGGAGAGCCGTGAGCTTGTGTGGCTCGATTCATCGGGTCGGAAGACGGATGTGGGTTTCGATTTGGGTCCGGACGGGTCTTCTTTGTCCAGCGGCGAGTTCTATCCTTACGTGAACGGGCAACACCTGTTGTACGGAGCGTTTGAGTCGGTCAACGGCATAACGCGATCCCGGCTGGCCCGTATTAATGGCGACGGCTCCGTGGATACGTCCTTTGACGCGGGCTTTCTCTCCAATAAGGTAAGAGGGATCTGGCCGCAGGCCGACGGGAAAATTCTCGTCTGGGGCAATTTCATCGAGTTTGGGGGCCAGAGCCTGCCGGGCCTGGTCCGGTTGAAATCCGATGGAACCATCGATAGCACTTTCACGCCCGATTCTCCGAGCGGCGGAGGGCCTGTGGCCGAGGATTCGGAAGGTCGAATCCTGAGGGCGTTTCCAGGCGCCATCTACAGTTCGGATGCCAACGGAACGAATTTGGAATTGCTGGTCGAGTATGAGGATTCCGGTCGAATGGAAGTAAAGGGATTCCTTCCGGTGGAGGACGGTGCGTTCCTGGTCTGGGGCGACTTCATCAGGATCGGCGGAGTCGACCGTCCGTTCCTGGCGCGGGTCAACACCGACGGATCGGTTGACACCGGGTTCAACGCGAACGCGGTGCTCGCCTCAGGTCCCCGTCCATCCGGGGGGTATCTCCGGAGGATCCATCGCATGGACGACGGCCGCCTCGTCCCCTTTGTAACAGGATTGTGGCGTCTGATGCCCGATGGATCGGTCGATTCTTCCCTGCAGCCCGAAAACCTATCGGCGGCGTCGATTGAGGCGATTGCTGTCCAGGCGGACGGTCAAATGGTCGTCGCCGGGCTGTTCACTCAAGCCAACGGATTGATCCGGTCCGGCCTCGTTCGCTTGAATTCCTCGGGTGTGGTTGACCCCATGTTTGATCCGGGCAACCAGGTGGTTGCCAATGAGATCTCTTCGATTGCGGTCGGTCCGGATGATGCCGTCTGGGTTGGGGGCGGCCCCGCCGAGTTACCGACCAATCGGCGTGCCCGCCTTGTTCGTCACCAACCCGATGGCGCGATCGATCCCGATCTACATCTTGAATTTGATGAAAAAAGCGTGGTCCGGACTGTCGCCGTGGATTCCCTGGGGCGTGTATATTTTGGAGGACGATTCAGGACGGTCAACGGCCATGCTCGAAACGGGCTGGCCCGATTGAACGCTGATCATACCGTCGACCCACTGTTTGCCGACGGGATCGCGTTGACCGGTCTCGAGGTCGAAGTGACTCACCTGGAGATCCTGGACGATGGCGGTCTGCTGGTGGCCGGCGCATTTGACGCGTGGCAGGGTGTTCGTCGCTGGGGCCTGTTCAAGCTCAACGCGGATGGAGAACTCAATACCGACTTCGTGCCAAATGAGGCACTTGCCGGATTGCGGGTGGCGGCTGCCGCCGCGCATGAGGATGGCTCGGTGGGTGTGGCGTCGTTGAACGGTGACTACAATCCGGTGAGTGCGATTCACCTGCTCGATCCCCTCGGGCATGAAGTGGCGTTGAAAAAGCCGTCCCTGGCGGACCATGCCGACATTCTGGATGTGGTGGTGCTTCCTGGAGGTGTAACCATCTTCAGTGTCGTCCCAACCTCGGACGGGGTCTACGATCCCGACCGGAATTATCCTCCGTTCCTGCTGGCTCTGGCCTCGGACGGTGAGCCGGGAAACAGGTTCATACCGGAATTCGATTCGAACGCGGTCAAAGCGATGGCCGCTTTATCCGACGGCTCGATCGTGCTGGCCGGTGACTTCGACGGCGTGGATGGGATGGACTTTGCCAACCTGATGCGGGTGGTCGGTCTCGACCAGGCTCCCGGTCCACGGATGGCGAATATTTCGACGCGAGGGTTTGTCTCGGACGGAGATCGTCAATTGATCGCCGGGTTTGTGGTGGAAGGAACGGAACCTCAACGCGTCCTGATCCGCGGGGTCGGGCCGACGCTCGAGGACTTTGGAATTGAGCATGCATTGGCGCATCCCGTGCTTGAGCTTCGGTCCAGCTCAAACGCTGAGCCGATTGCGGTATCGTATCCGGGTGACTGGTGGATCGGTGATCGCTATAACGCACCCAAACCAAAATCCCGGGTAATCGATATGTTCAATCGGGTCGGTGCTTTCGACCTGACCGGCAGTGCACCCAGCGGGCCGGGTCACCCCATCTCGACCTACGATGCGGTGGTGATGGTGGACCTCGATCCCGGCGCTTATACAGTAAAGCTTTCGGGTGAAAACTCGGCCATCGGTCTGGTCGAGGTCTTCAATGCCACGGGAGTGGAGGCGGACCGTCGAATCACCAATCTCTCGACCCGTGGCTGGATCGGTCTCGACAACGAACGATTGATTGGGGGATTCGTGGTCGACCGGGGACCCAAGCGCGTGCTGGTGAGGGCCGTGGGTCCGAGTCTCGAGGGATTCGGGGTGACCGGCTTCCTTGAGGATCCCCAGATCCGGATCATCCAGACGGATACGGTCGAGGAGGTTGATGCCAACGACAACTGGGAGGACACCGGCGCAGGCACCGCCATCACGGAGGCAACGCAGATTGTTGGTGCTTTTCACTTCGATACCGGCAGCCTGGATTCGGCTTTGATTCTGGATCTGGAGCCCGGCAATTATACAGCGATCGTTTCAGGAGTAGGCGGCACGACCGGCATCGCCCTGGTCGAGGTCTATGAGCTCCCGGATGAGCTGTAACCGAAGGGGTTCTATATTGCTGAGGAATTTATCTCACGGAGACACGGAGACACGGAGTTTTTTGGACAGAATTGACTGGAACCTGAACAGGAGGACACGGAGTGAGCGGAGGGGTCGGGATGAGTGTTTCTTTGGCTCTGGTTGTCTGTTGGAATAGGGGATTTTTGAACAGAAGGACGCGAAGGTAGCGAAGGGGTTTTCCCCTCGGAAAATTGTCTCACGGAGGCACGGAGTTCTTTGGACGGGATTAACAGGATTTACTGGATTGGGTTTGAATTGAACCACAGAGCACAGAGTTGAATCAGGGAAGTATGATGCCTTCTCTCCTCATCCCCGTCCTGTAGATACTGAAAATCCTGTCCAAAATTCAGGAATCTCCTGTCTTTGCTTGTCCCGGCGTGGCCCTGCGCGGCGAAGCGGGATGCCTCCGTGAGAGACACCTCCTGCAGATCTCTTTCCCGGGCTCTTGTCATCATGCTTGCCCTCCGGGATTGGCAACGGCGTTGCATATGCTATAGAGGAGGGGTGTCGGACTCGGATGCCATCAGTTTTTTGGATGCAGCCGTCCTGGTTCCCGTCTTCCGGGATCCGGCCGGCGAATTGCGCCTGGTGATGATCCGGCGGACGGCGCGCGGTCTTCACGGTGGGCAATTGGCGTTTCCGGGTGGGCGTCCCGAACCTGAGGATGACGGGTCCATGCTCGAGACAGCGATTCGCGAAACCGGGGAGGAAATCGGTCTTGAACGCGACCGGATTCGAATTCTTGGAGAGTTGCCCCGGGTGGACACGATATCCACCTCCTTTCGGATTCATCCATTTCTCTCGGAAATTGATCATCCGGGTGAATGGCGGAAGGAACCGGCAGAGGTCGATGAGGTGCTCGAACTGGCGGTCGACGCCATGTTGCATCCGGATGCCGTTCAGCTCGGATCGGTGAACGCACCGAACTGGACCGAACCCAGGCGGATCGCCTATTTCCGGGTGGGGGAGGACAAACTCTGGGGCGCCAGTTTTCGGATACTCCGGCCGCTCCTGACGCGACTGGCGGCGGGGGAGTGGGCGATTTCGTAGGTGTCCATCACGAACGAAGGTGATCGGTAAGGCAGGAGGGACTTTACGCCTCGATCCAACCCGCCTTCGAGGGATAAACCCTCTCCTACACAATCCATCAGATCATACCTGACCGTTCGGTTGACACAGAAGTTGAAAACGCGGGTTGCACCTTGGGGGGTGCTTCTCCATGAGTGATGTCCATGGCCAATCTTGCTCGAATTATCTTTGGTACGATTATCGGTTTGTTTTCAATGCTCTATCTGACCGGCTGTGGTGGGGGCGAAACACCGGACGATATGGTCGAACTGAGGGGACTGGTGACTTTCCGGGAGAAGGTTTCGTTACCGGCGACGGCACGACTTGAGATCGAGTTGAGGGACGTCACCGAGGCGGACGCGGCAGCGGAAATACTCGGGCGCACCGTGGTCGAGAATACCGGCCAGATTCCCATCGGGTATGTGATCACCTTCAATGCCACCAAATTCGAGCAGGGCCACATCTATGCCGTTAATGCCGCGATCATGGATGGCAGCCGGATGCTCTTCACCACGGATGAGGTCTATCCGGCCGATCTCGAGAACCTGACCGGCTTGCTTGAGATCGTGCTGATCAAGGTGAATTGAGGCAGGGATCCAGCCACCTTGGAATGAAGACCTCCCGGTACTTCGATCATACAAGAATGCGACCTGATCGAGCCGATATTCGAGACGATTGAATCCGAGCCGCGATTGATCACCCGATTGAAGAAGAAATCCAATCGGATGATCGAATCAGGAGATGGACATTCGTGAAAGAAAGAGGAAGGTACCTGAGGGTCATCCTTCTGAGTGACGAGGAAACGGTCCACAATGCCTTTTTCGACCGCCGATTCAAACCGAAGGTAGAGCGATGAAGATCAACTATTTCGAAGATACAGACACGGCGCTGATCAAATTCACCGATCGACCGGTGAAGGAAACCCGTGAGGTCACGGAAAACGTCTACTTGGATCTGGACTCCGACGGCAACCTGGTGGCGATGACCATCGAACACGCTGGTGAGAAAGCGAACATCCTCGATTTCGCATTTGAGCGTCTCCCGAAAGCCAGTGCGTGATTCGTCAGGCTGAGACTACAGGACACTAGTGGATGTCCCAATGAGTTCTTCGCGCCGGTGAGCGGCGCGCCAGGGACGACGCGCCCTACCAAATGGCCAGCCGTTTCGAAGGCTCTAAAATCGATGGATCAGAAAAAACTTCCTGGGACATCCGCTAGAACTTCGGCATTCCGCCGCTGGCGCCCATTCCGCCCATCTGGCGCATCATCTTCTTCATACCGCCACCCTTCATCTTCTTCATCATCTTGCGCATCTGGGTGAACTGCTTGATGAGTGAATTGACGTCGCTGACCTTGGTGCCGGAACCCTTGGCGATGCGCAGGCGGCGGCTGCCGTTCATGATATTCGGATTGCGGCGTTCGTAGAGGGTCATCGACTGGACGATTGCCTCGGCTTTCTGCATCTTGCCCTCGGCGTCGTCGCCGATCTTCATGCCGCTCATGCCGGGGAGCATGCCCATGATGCCTTCGAGCGGTCCCATCTTCTTGAGCTGTTTCATCTGCCCGAGGAAATCCTCAAAGTTGAAGTCGGCCTTGCGGAGCTTTTCCGCCATCTGCTGCGCCTCGTCCTGGTCGATGGATTCCTGCGCCTTCTCGACCAGTGATACCACGTCGCCCATGCCGAGGATGCGCGAGGCCATCCGCTCCGGGTAAAACACCTCGAGATCGGCCGTTTTTTCACCGGTGCCCAGGAATTTTATCGGACAGCCGGTGACCTCCTTCATCGAAAGAGCCGCGCCGCCGCGTGCATCGCCGTCCATCTTGGTCAGGATCAGGCCGGTCAGCGAAACCGCCTCATTGAAAGCCTTGGCCACGTTGACCGCCTCCTGTCCGAGTGCGCCGTCGGCGACCAGCAGGACCTCATCCGGCTTCACCCGATCGCGCAGATCCACGATCTCCTGGATCAGATTCTCGTCGATCTGGATCCGTCCGGCAGTATCGAAAATAATCGCGTTGGCGTCGGACTTGGCGGCCGCTTTTTCCGCGGCTGCCGCGATGGCCGGCACATTCCGACTTTCCCGGTCCCCGTAAAACTCAAATGATTCCTGCCGGGCCAGGATCTCCAACTGGTCGATCGCCGCCGGCCGGTAAATATCGCAGGCGACGAGCAGGGGCTTGTAGGCCGCCTTGCGCAGGTGCAGACCGAGTTTGGCCGCCGTGGTGGTCTTGCCGCCGCCCTGGAGCCCGACCAGCATGATTTTCAGGGGTCGTTTGGAGGAGAGGGCGGTCGTTCCCTCGCCCAGCAGACTGACCAGTTCGTCATTGATGACCTTGACGATCTGCTGACCCGGGGTGATCGAACGGGTCACTTCCTGTCCGAGGCACTTCTCCTTCACCCGGTCGACGAATTCGCGCGCAACCCGGAAGTGAACATCGGCGGAAAGCAGGGCCGTGCGGACCTCTTTCAGGGCATCGGTGATATTGTCCTCCGTCAGCTTGCCGACGCCTCGGATATTGCGGACGGCCTTGCTGAGCCTTTCGGTGAGAGTCTCGAACATAAGGGGTGATTGAATTGCGGACCGGGCGAAGGCCGAGCTAAGCGGTCAAAGCACATATCTCGCATTGGCATGCAAGATAATGAGCAATGACCCCCCGTTCGGACCGGGTTAAGGGGTCAAAGCACATATCTCGCATTGGCATGCAGGATAATGAGCAATGACCCCCCTTTCGGGATGTGATCTTGCGGGGGAGGGGCTCTTGGTGCATTTCGAGTTCAGGTGAAGTCGATCCTCTTCAGGTACGCGGTGGTTGTTCTGGTGCTGGCGATGGCCGTCCAGGTCTTTCGAGTCAGTCGCGATACGGCGGATGCCTTTCTCGATCGATTTGGCGGTCGATTCGTGACCGTCGGGATGAGATCCGACCGGTCCGGGACAGCCGTCGTCTACTGGAATACGGGCAAGGGCTTCAATGAGGCCGATTCAGCATCCGTCCTGGTCCGTGGGGGTGAACGGTGGGAACGCCTGAGGATTCCAGTTCCGTCAGACCCGCTCAGGGCTGTGCGTTTTGATCCCCTGCGCAGCGAGGGTCAGGTCGAGATTCGAGATATCCGATTGGAGACGGGCTCCGGCCGACCGCTGCTCAAATTGCAACCGGATGTCATTCGGTCCGGCACCCAGGTGGAATCGATGACGATCGGGGAGGATCGTGTCCGGGTGGTATTCCCGGTCGGGGCAGACGATCCCACGCTGCATTTCGGGGCCATGATTCCGGAAGAGGGGGGCGATCAGGTTTCGCTCCCGTGGCTGGGGTTTCTGAGTATCGGGATCCTGCTGTTTGTATTGTTTCTGATGCGGGAATACACGGTCAGCGTGGTGCGGGCAGTGTCGAGAATGAGGACTTCAGTGACCGCATGGATCGAACACCTGGGCGTTTGGGACAAGCCCGGCAGGGCGACGCTCATGATTGGCGGGTTGCTCACCGTCGTGTTGCAGGTCGCCCTGCTCTATCCGCTCCACGAGGTACTCGATCTGCCCATTTGGGATGAGGCTGGAACCATGGGCGGAGGCGCGGGGTTTCTGCGTGGGGAGGGCCTGGGCATCCTGTCCAACGCACCGCTTTCCAAGTTGATTTACGCCGGATTGATACCCTTGTTCGGACCGGCGGGCGCCGTATTTGCAACCCACTACCTCGTGAAGGTGGCATTGACGCTGATTGTCTTTCTTCTCGCGGCACGATTTTCCCGCTCGATTCTGGCGGGGTTGGTGCTCTCGGGTGTCTGGACGGTGTCTTCCTTTCACCTGGAATTCCCCATTCTGGTCTATCAGAGCGCGTTGATCTGGTTTGGGTGGGGACTGCTCGCGGTTGGCCGGAATCCCTTGTTGGGGTTGGCCCTGTTTGCCCTCGCAGCCCTGACCCGGCTCGAATATCAGTTTGTGGCAATACTGGTCGCGGTCGCCCTCCTGTTCGGGCTTCTTTTTCGATGGTGGAATCCGCGAGTTTCCGGGCTGAAAAATTGGACTTATGCGGGAATGGCCTGCTGCTTGGTGGTGTATGTGAGCGTCAACCTGACGGGATGGGATGCGGGCATCGGGCGGGGATGGTCTGCGGTCAAGCAACACTACGCCCTGCGGCTTGCTGAAGAGGGTGCATTTCCCGGGAACAATCCTTTTCTGGAATTCGGCCTGGTGACAGAACGCGATTTCCCCGGAGCAGAATCTCTCTCTGAGGCGGCGAGGGAGAATCCACGGGCTCTGTTCGAGCACATCAGTTGGAATATCAGGCGCCTGCCGGGTGCCTGCCTGGATCTGTTCGTTCCGTTCAACGCGGGACGGCTGCGGTACCGACTTCCGTTATTGGCTGTATTTTTCATCACCGCGGTCGGGTTGATTGAGATCGGTCGGTCACCTCGCCGGGCAACCCTTGATCTTCGGGCCCTGGTTGTTGGAGATCCGGTGACCTGTATTGCGATTCTGGGAGGGGTGCTTGTGATCGCACCGGGAGTCATCGTGTTTGCCAAGTCGGCCTACCTGCTGCCGGTCGTTCCCCTGGGTTTGGCGGTGGTCGGCTTTCTTCACCGCATGGGTTCGAGTCACCGAGTGGCGAATCGTATCGGTGTGTTGCTGGCCCTTATCCTGGTCATGGGTGCGGTGCTGGGTGGCCCGCGACCATTCATGGACCGGTCCCGGGCTCGGCCGGTCGTGGCGACATTGAAGGCAATCGAAGAGGCGCTTTCCGGCGATGACGGGGCCGTTCTGCTCGGTGTCGCGGCGACGACCTATGCCCCTTACCTGGAGTTGCCGGATCTGATTGCGGTTGAGCCGCTGGTCTCGTCCGCGGGAGGCGATGTTGTGATCGAAGAGGTGCGATTCGATCGCCTGATCAAGCGGCATGATCCCGATCTGATCCTGATCGATTCGAACTGGAGTCGGTCGGCTTATTTCGATGCGGCGGGTGCGGCCCGGTTGTCGAAACTCGGGTGGACGGAGACAGCGATTCCGGATGGCAGCCTTTGGAAACGGCCCTGAGCGGCAGGTGATTCGAAGGGGTCGAAGCTCTACCGAGGCAGCCGTGCTGCCGACTTCAGCCAATCTCGCTTGCTGGGTTGCGGTCTGTTTGAAGGGGTCAAAGCACATATCTTGCATTGGCATGCAAGATATTGAGCAATGACCCCCCGTTCGCACCAGTTTTGAGCAATGACCCCCCGTTCGCACCGACCCCTGTCTTTACGTCTGGCCAAGGATCGGAAAACGCTGAATAACCGACCCGTTATGAACGACGTACTTAAGCTTCTCCTTTCCGGTGAGCCACTGGACCGCGACCAGATGGCCCAGGTGCTTGGTGTGGATCAGGTGGCAATCGAGGCCCAGTTGGAGGAACTCAGGGAGTCGGGTGTCCTTCTTGGTTGGCGGCCGGTGCTCAATCCCGAAGCCGAAGAGGATGCCATCGTTCGGGCCGTCATCGAAGTGCGGATAACACCTGAACGCGGCGGCGGTTTCGACCGATTGGCCGTGCGCATCGGCAAGTTCGATGAAGTCGAGTCCTGCTATCTGATGTCCGGGGGTTATGACTTGCTGGTATTCGTAAAGGGAACCTCTCTGCAGAAAGTGGCCGGATTCGTGTCCGAACGTCTTTCCACCATCGAAGGGGTGATCTCGACTGCGACTCACTTTGTGCTGCGCGCCTACAAGGAACAGGGCTACCTGATCAATCACCCGGAGTCGGATGGCGGTCGCCTGCCGGTCACGCCCTGAGGAGGTTTGAAGTTCCATGAGTGAGACACCTGACGACAGGCCGGACAATCCACCCGGTCCGGGGCGGTTTGTGGCGGACCATGTGATCGACCTGCCGAGGTCCGGTATCCGGGATTTCTTTGAGATCGTCGCGAAGATGGACGACGTGATTTCCCTGGGGATCGGAGAACCCGATTTTGTGACACCCTGGCATATTCGGGAAGCCGCGATTTTTGCCCTGGAAAAAGGTAAAACCTATTATACCTCGAATCTCGGTCTGATCGAACTGCGACGGGCCATCAATCGTTACGTGGAGAAGCATTTCAGCCTTTCGTATCGGCCCGACGACGAGATCCTGGTCACGGTGGGGGTTTCGGAGGCCCTTGACCTTGCTCTGCGCGCGATCGTGAATCCGGGCGACGGGGTCATGTTTCACCAGCCCTGCTACGTTTCCTACAGTCCCAGTATCAGCCTGGCCCACGGCGTCGGCATCCCGGTTGAAACATCGGTTGAAGACGATTTTGCCCTCGATCCGGACCGACTCGCCGCGGCTTGGAAGCCGGGATGCAAGGTGCTGGTTTTGAACATGCCCTGCAATCCGACGGGTGGAGTAACCCCGCGGGATCGACTGGAGAGGATCGCCCGATTTGTGGTCGAAAAGAACCTGTTGGTGATCAGCGACGAGATATACTCCGAGCTCACCTACGACGGTGTGCATTGCAGTATCGCCACGCTGCCCGGGATGCGTGACCGGACGATCTTCCTGCACGGTTTTTCGAAGGCTTTTGCCATGACCGGGTTTCGGATCGGGTATGCCTGTGGTCCGCAGGTTTTGATCGAAGCCATGATGAAGGTGCACCAGTACAGCATGATGTGTGCGCCGATTCTCAGCCAGGAAGCGGCGCTGGAGGCGCTCAATCATGGTGAGGATGATGTGATCCGGATGAAGGAGCAGTATCTTCGCCGCCGGAACCTGTTGGCTCGCCGTCTGAGGGAGGCCGGGCTTGGTTGCCACACGCCGGGTGGTTCGTTCTATCTCTTTCCTGAAGTCGGCTCGACCGGCATGGATGACCAGGCGTTCGCCGTCGAGTTACTCAAAGAGGAAAAGGTTGCGGTTGTCCCCGGGCGTGCCTTTGGTCCGGGTGGCCATGGTTTTGTCCGGTGCAGTTACGCCACGGCCTACGATCGGCTGATTGAAGCCGCCGACCGGATCGAGCGGTTCGTGGCAAGGAGAAACCCCTGATATGGAACCGGGTCACACAGTTGCCATCGTCGGGCGCCCCAATGTGGGCAAGAGCCGACTCTTCAACCGGCTGGCGCGCCGCCGGATTTCCATCGTGCATGACCAGCCGGGTGTGACCCGGGATGTCATCGGAGCGGACATTGACGGCGCGTATGAACTTCTGGATACAGGAGGGATGGGGCTGGCGACCGGCGATACGCCGGATCAGATCGGCAAGGCGGTCGATCATCAGGTGTTTTTCGCGATCGAAATGGCAGACGTTGTCCTCTTCCTGATCGACGGCACCGAGGATCTGACCTCGCTGGACCACGATATTGCCGACCGGCTCCGAAAAAGCGGAAAGAAGATTGTCTGTGTGGTGAACAAGATCGACCACGACAGAAGAGAGCCGTCCTGGGACGGGCTCTATTCCCTGGGCCTGGGCGATCCGATTATCATCTCGGCGGAGCATGGGCGCGGTGAGCCCGAACTGCGTCAAGCCATCCGACAGGCGCTCGGAAAACCGAAAGCCAGGAAATCTGATTCGGAGGGCAAGGAACGGCGTTTGAGTCTCTGCATCCTTGGGCGCCCCAATGTGGGGAAATCGTCGTTGAGTAATCGGCTGCTTCGGGCGGACCGGATGATTGTCAGTGACATCCCCGGAACCACGCGTGAGACGATCGAGGCGGATTTTGACTATGTGTCCAAGAAAGGTGAACGGTGGCCCTTTCACCTGACCGATACGGCCGGAATCAAACATCGGATGAAGATTGGCTCGTCGGTCGAGTATTTCTCACAGGTCCGGGCGATCGATTCCATTCGCAGGGCTGATGTCGTGCTCTTTGTCTTGGACGCCCTTGACGGGGTGGGTAAACAGGACAAGGCGGTGGCAGGCGAAGTGGTCAGTGAACACAAGCCCATGGTCGTCGTGGTCAATAAGTGGGATCTCGCGCTCAAGGCGTTGAGTGAAGGGCGTCTGGAGTCGTACAAGAACGAAAAGGACTTTCGGGATGCCTTCAGTCGCGCAGCACAGAAAGGCCTGTTTTTTACCGCTGGTTCCCCGTTCGTCTATGTGTCCGCTTTGACTGGTTTTGCGGTCCAGACCATGCTGCGAGCAGCGAGGGAACTTGACGAGAGACTCAATACGGTTCTTCCGACCGGTCAGCTGAACCAGGCGATCGCCCGCTTGACCGAGCGTCGTCCACCTCCACGGGTGGAGGGGCGACGCTTTCGGGTGTTTTACGCGGTGCAGACTGGAAATCGTCCGATTCGGATAAGGCTCTTCTGCAACCAGGCCCGGCGCCTTGGAGAGTCCTACCGGCGTTATCTCGAGTCGGGTTTGGTCAAGACATTCGGATTGGGTGGGTGTCCCATGGTTTTCGATCTCGTCGGCAAGAAACCAAGATACAAGGATCGGAAGAAATAAGACTCTCACGGAGGCACAGAGACACGAAGATGGATGAGAACGATATAGGAGGTCTGATCGTTGATTGTGCAATACACCTCCATCGTAGACTTGGCCCCGGATTACTTGAGGGCGTATATGAAGCGATTCTGGCCCGAGAACTGGAAAAGCGGGGATTGAGTGTCCAGCGGCAGGTTTCGATTCCCATCGGATTTGACGGTGAAGTGTATGATGAAGGGTTCAGGGCGGATATAGTTGTAGATGGAAAAGTAATCATCGAACTGAAGTCTGTTGAGAAGGTAATACCGGCCCATAAAAAGCAGGTGCTCACCTATCTCAAACTGACCGGGCTCAAAATTGGATACCTCTTGAACTTCGGTGAAGCCCTCATGAAAGATGGTATTACCAGGACGATCAATGGAACCCTCTAGCCGCATCTCCGTGTCTCCGTGCCTCCGTGAGAGGCATTTCACGATCTAATCATGCTTGGCCGAATTGTATTCATGGGGTCGGATCCGATTGCTTTGCCGGTCCTCGATCTGCTGACCCGTGGACCTGCCGAGGTGGTCGCGGTCTATACGCAACCGGACCGGGCCACCGGCCGTGGTCAACGTGTTCAGGAAAACCCGATCAAGCGATGGGCGTTGGACCAGGGAATCGAGGTGAGGCAACCCCTGCATCTGACCGAGAGCGAACGGATATCGATGGAGGCGTTGGCCCCGGATCTCGTCATGGTCATGGCCTATGGGCACCTGCTCAGGCAAGCCTGGCTGGATACACCCCGGGCGGGAATCTTCAATCTTCATACTTCGCTCTTGCCCCGGTATCGGGGGGCTTCCCCGATTCAAGCCACGGTGCTGGAAGGGGATGCCGAAGGGGGCGTCACCCTGATGCGCCTGGTTCTGAAAATGGATGCGGGTCCGCTGGTCGATCATGAAAAGGTGGTGATCGGCCCGACGGAGACAGCGGGCAGCCTCGAGGAGAAACTGTCTCAGGCCTGTGTTCCACTGGTGGAACGAAACCTGGAATCCCTGTTGAGTGGAGAGGCGCGCCTCAAACCTCAGGACCCATCGCGAGTGAGTTTCACCCGGAAACTCCGCAAGACGGACGGGGTCATCGATTTTTCCCAACCGGCCGATGTTCTGGTGCGGCGGATCAACGGGCTTTACCCATGGCCCGGGGTGCAGGTGCCGATAAACGGCGTGACCATCCGGTGCGGCCTGGCTGACCATTCCCGGGAGTGTGCCGGTCCTTTGATCGGAACGGTGCTCGAACCCGACCGGATCGGATTGCGGATTGCGACGGGCTCCGGCCTGCTTCGCATCCGCCGCCTGCAGCGTCCCGGCGGTCGTATGCTCGATGGCCCCGAGTTCCTGCGAGGTTTCCCGGTGGCGCCGGGCACCGTGTTGGAGTCGAGACCGATGCCGCGCTTGGTCGCAAACGAACCCCTTCGCGGTTGATGCTTGTTTTCGAATCCCGAATCACGCAGGTTGGTGGGATGATGAAACGGCTGCGACGAAGACTCCAGGGGAGCATTTGCTACGTTCCGGTGTTGGTTCTTGGTCTTGCTCAGACGGTGAGTGGCCAGGCGGGTTACCAGGGTCTCAATCCCCAGTATCAGATAGCCAATATCGAGGAGGACATTCGAGTGCTGGATGAACGGACGCGAAGCCTGTCCCTTCAGATCGAGCAGGTCACTCGTGAGAACTCAGAATTGCGCGAAAAGGTGGACCGGGTGGATGAACTGACCGCGAGCATTGTAACCGTGGCGGAGCTGAACCGTGCGGTGGCTGAGGCGACACGCGGCTACCAGTCGGGTGATCGAGAGATGCTGTTGAAGGTGACAAAGCAGGTCGAACAACTGGCCAAGCAGACGCAGGCGGCCATCGACAGTCTGGCCGAGGGCGTTGCCAACCGCCCGCTCCCCCGCAAACCAAAGGTAAACTTTCCCAGTGACTACCCCCCGAACGGAATCATGCATACCGTTCAGTCGGGCGACACCCTCTCATCGATCGCCTCTCGCTTCGATTCCAACGTGGGTTGGATCCAGAATGCCAACAAGATCTCGGAGCCCAGGGATCTCCAGGTCGGACAGACTCTCTTCATACCACAGGAATAGGAAACTTCATGGCGGCGTCAAAATCACGGCTCGGTCGCGGCTTGGGCGCCCTCATATCGGGTGGCCTCAAGGCGGAACCGGGCAAAGGAAAACAGGAAACCAAGCCGGCTCGAGCCGGTGCACGCAAGACCGGGACGACCCGAAGAAAAAAGGATCCCAAAGCGGTGCCGCCAGAAAAGGAGGTCCTCTCTCCGGGCGCATCGGGATATGAGGAGATCCAGGTGGCGGGTGTCGACCCCAACCCATTCCAACCCAGGCGCGAGTTTTCTCCGGAACAGTTGGCGGAGCTGGCCGAGAGCATCCGATCCGAGGGTCTGCTGCAACCGATCGTGGTCAGGAAGATCGGCGGCCGTTTCCAGTTGATCGCCGGCGAGCGCCGGTGGCGGGCTTTTCAGCTGATCGGGCAACGGACCATACCCGCCCGAGTGATCGAAGCGGGAGACTTTTCTTCTGCTTCGATGGCATTGATCGAGAACCTGCAGCGGGAGAATCTCAACCCGATTGAAGAGGCATCCGGTTATGCCAGCTTGGTTCGCGACTTTGACCTGACACAGGAAAAGGTCGCCGAGCGGGTGGGCAAGGCGCGTGCCTCAGTGGCCAATTCGCTGCGTCTGCTGCAACTCGATGGAGAGATTCAAGGCTACCTGGCCAAGGAACTCCTGTCAGCTGGACACGCCAAGGTCATGCTTGGACTCGAGACCGGAGAGGAGCAATTGCTGGTCGCGCGGCGGGTGATCGAGCAGGGGCTCAGCGTACGGGAGACTGAAAGACTGATTCAGGTGTCGAAAAAGACCCGCGGCGGATCAAGCGGGGGAAGTCGCAAGATCCCCGCCGCGGAGCAGGCGGCGATTACCGACATCGAGCGCCGGCTCGGATCGTACCTCAACGCGCGGGTCACCCTGAAGCACGCACCGAAGAAAGGTCGCATCCAGATTGAATACCTGGGCAACGATGACCTCCAGCGCATCCTCGAGAAAGTGGGGTTGAGAAGTTAGAAGTTAGAAGTTAGAAGTTGGAAGTTAGAAGTTGGTGAAGGAGGGAGAATGCGGCCTACCACTTGGGTGCTTTTGGATTTTGAACAGAAGCACACGAAGATCATGAAGGTTGGAGGATGAACTCCGCGCCTCTGCGCGAGAAAATAATCCAGAAGTTGCTCAGGTTTACTTCTGCCTTCTAACTTCTAACTTCTCACTTCTCACTTCCCTTCATCACCGTTTCTCCAAAGATGCTGATTTCGGCGTCTTTGCTTCCCAGAATTTCCTGGGCTCTTTTCAGGGCGTTGCGGGACGAAAGGGTTGGGTTCTGGGGCCATTCCATAAAGAAATTCTTTCGACCGACGAGGTCGAGCAGGCCGGTGCGCTTACAGATCCGGTAGACCTCTTTACGGGCGCCCGAGATGATGAGATGTCGATCGTGCTCACGCATGAATCCGATGAGTTCTTCCAGGGCCAGAATGGTGGAGGCATCCAGGTGGTGGGCATTCTTCAGACGGAGTATGATGATCTTGAGATTGGGATCGTCGCATACCCGGCGAAGCTGTTCCTGGAGCAGTTCGGCCGCGGCAAAGAAAAGACTGCCTTCCACGTGAACAATTGAGATCTCGGGTACGCGTCGGCTCTCATGCTTTTGAAGTTCGGACAGCTCTCCCTTGTCATCATAGGTGTATTCGATGAGATCAGGTTCACCCGCCTGGTAGAGGAAGAGTATTATCGAGAGTCCCGCACCGAAATAGATGGCCATATCGAGGGGGAAAAGCAGGGCCGCGCCAAACGTGAGCAGGAAAACCGCGGCATCGCCGGGGGTTGTTTTCGTGACCAGGCGAATCTGCGCCGGGTTGACGAGGGACAGGGCGACGAAGACGACCACGACCGCGAGCGACGCTTTCGGGATGTAGGCGATGAAGCTTCCGAGCCCAAGGAAGAGGGCGACACAGATCAGACCGCAGAAGAGGCTGGCCATGGTGGTCGCCGCCCCGCTGGTCCAGTTGAGAACCGACCGGGTGAGGGAACCGGACGCCGGCATTCCGTTCAGGAATCCGCAGGCCAGGTTGGCCATCCCCATGCTGAAGAGTTCCTGATTGGTGTTGAGACGGGCACCGGACATGGCGGCCAGCGATTTGCCGATGGATGAACCCTCGAGAATGGAAAGGAAGGCGATGGCCAGGGCCGCGCTGCTCAGGAGTCCCAGGGTGGAAAAATCCAATTGGGGCACGGTGAGAGCGAAGGATCCCGCCGACACCGCCTTCAGCTTCTCGACGGCAAGGCCAAACCGGTCGAAGCCGACCGCCACCAGGCTGGACAGAACCAGGGTGACGGCGACGTTGGGCAGTTTCGCGAACCATTTTCGCAGGACGATGAAGATTGCCGCGGTAAGAATACTGAGTGCAACCGTCGGCCACTGCGTTTCAGAGATCGATTCGGCTGTTCGGACGACAACACCCGCAAAGGTCGACGCCCCGTGTATCTTGAAGCCCAGAATGTTCTGGAGCTGGTTGGCGATGATGAGAACTGCGGCCGCGGTGATATAGCCGACGACAACAGACCGGGAGATATACTGGATCAGGGTGGATATGTTCAGGACTGCCCCGAGGATCTGGAAGAGTGCGGTCAGGCAGAGCAGGATCGGAAGAAGCGCTCCGCGATCACCTTCGGGGATGCCCAGGGCAAGAAACGTGCTCAGCAGAAGAACCGAGGTCGCGTTGGTCGGGCCGAGAACGATGAACCGGGACCCCGAAAAAAGGGGGCCGACAATGGTCGCAACAGCGGAGCCGAAGAGGCCGTATTCGATCGGCAGGCCGGCGATCATGGCGTAGGCCATTCCCTGGGGAAAGGCGAGCAGGGCGACGTTGAGGGAGGCGATCAGGTCGGATCGAGCCTGGGTTGGGCCATAGGAATGGATGACCTTCCGAACCGGGAAGGGATCGATCGCGCGATTCGAGATGCCGGCGGCCAGACGTTTCCAGAGTTGGATCCGCATGATCCTCATGACGCCTCAATCTCCATTTGACGGTCAGGGTTCGTTCCCTGCCTCCTTCTTCTGCTTGGCGGGGTCCACGTAGATGCGGATATTGGCCTTTTTCTGTCCGAGGAGTTCCTGAGCACGTTTCAGGGCGTTGCGGGTCGACAGGGTGGGGTTTGACGGAACGTCCATGAAGAAGTTGCGACGACCGATCAGATCGAGAAGTCCCGAGTTCTTGAAAACACGGAAAATCTGTCGGTGGGCGCCGGATACGATGACATGGCGATCACTCTTGGTGGCGAATTCGAGCAGTTGTCGAATGGCCATCGCACAGGTCGCATCGAGGTGATGGGCGTTCTTCATGCGGAGGACGATCACCTTCAGGTTTGGGTCTTCGAAAACACGACGTGCCTGATCCAGGAAGATCTCGGCCGCGCCGAAGAAGAGATCTCCTTCGACGTGCACGATCGAGATGTCCGGCTCCGGGCGTCTCGTGGCGCTGGGCATCTCGGCCAACTGGCCCTCGGTATTGAAGGCGTATTCGACCAGTTCGGGAACCCCGACTTTCTTGAGGAAAAAAACGATGGAGAGGCCGGCGCCGATATAGAGGGCGGCGTCCAGGGGCAGGAAGCAGCAGGCGCCCAATGTAACCACAAGCACGATACCATCCGACCTTGACGACCGCATGATGACCGTGAGGGTGTGGCGGTTATAGAGGGTGGTGATGATGCCGATGGCGACGGCTGCGAGGACGGTACTGGTGACCATCGGAATAAGCGGACGGGCGGCGAGGAAGATCGCGCCGCAGAACACGCCGCCCAGGATGGCCGCGACCGGTGAAGCCGCCCCCCTGGCCAGGTTCAGGCGGGAACGTGTAAAGGATCCGGATACAGGCATCCCGGAAAAAAACGCCGAAGCCAGGTTGGAGAGCCCCAGTGCATACATGTGCTGGTTTCCGTCGAATCGACCGCCTGTTGTGGCCGCGTTCGTCTTTCCGGTGATGGATGCTTCCAGGAACGAAAGGAGGGCCAGAGCCAGCGGGATGCGCGACAGCCGACTGATGAGATCGAAGCTGATTTCCAGGCCTTCGCCGGGAATGAGCGGTGGGATTGCCTCGGCCGCGCGTCCCAGGGGATAGCCCGAGCGCTCGAAGATGGCGGCCGCAACGCATCCGATTGCGAACGCGGCGACCGAGGCCGGAATTTTTGCGATCCGCAATTGGAAGACCGCAAAAACCGCCAGGGTGATCGCCGCCACGGTGACGCTCGGCCAGTAAGTGTGAGGAATGAGTTTCGCTGTCTGGACTACCGTATCCAGGAGAATACCCGAATCGGGCACTTCGAATCCGAGGATGTGTTGGATCTGACTCGCTGCGATAAGGGTGGCGGCGCCGGTCAGGTAGGCGACGACGACGCTGCGGGAGATGTATTGGGTCAGGTTTGCGATTCGAAACCAGGAGGCTGCCAGAAGGATGATCCCGGTCATGAGCAGCAGGGCTGGAATCGCCGCGGCTCTCTGTTCGGGGGTGAGGTCGAGGCTGGCCATCGTGCTCAGGGCGAGAATCGCGATGGCGTTGGTCGGTCCGATGACCAGTACCTTGGACCCGGAGAACGCCCCGCCGACGATCGAGGCGATAGTCGCCGAGGCGAGGCCGTATTGGATCGGGAGTCCGGCGATAAATGCGCAGGTCATTCCCTGAATGAACGCAACCATCGAAACGAGCGTGGCTGCGTGGACGTCCCGACGAAAGAGGGAGACACTGTAGCCGGAGAGGCTCGCCCGCAGGGGAAACAACCGGATCGGAGGGTGGAGAACCGCGTTTATCACGGGTCTCATCCATCGCAGTCGGTTCGTTGCTCGTCTTTTCACATCACCTTCGTCGAAGGTAGAAAACCTTTTGCGTCAATCAGCGGCAATTCGATTCGGTGTTGTTTCACTCTTCAGACGCCCTGAGATGGCGAACCTGTGAGGTGACCTATTGACAAATCCTGATCAGAGGGTTCAAGTAGCCGGTTTTATGAGTGTGTTAATCGGGATATCCACCTTCCTGCTAGTCCTTGTCGCCCTGTTCATGATGCTGGTGATTCTAATGCAGCGATCCAAGTCCGACGGCGGGCTCGGAGCGGCACTTGGCGGAGGTATGGCCGAATCCACCTTCGGTGCCGAAACGAACAAGGTTCTGTTCAATGCAACCCGTAATGCGGCCATCGGATTCTTTGTGCTGAGCTTCGGTCTGTATCTGGGGCATCTCTGGATTCGCAACCATAGTGTGGATGAGAACACAGGGCTTCCTGACATCGTTCCGGCCCTGTCGCCGATTGATGCGGAGACGGATGAACCCATTTCATCGATCAATTTCCCTCAGACCGGCGAAGATGCTGAAGCCGCGGCCGAAACGGTTGCGACAGGTGCCGTTGTTGAAGAGACAACCCCGAACGCCGGGGAAGAATCGCCGTAACTTCCCCCCGAACCAGCGGTCTGATCACGTATGCGGTTGCGATCGTTGGTTCTGATGGTGGTGCTGGCAGCCCTGGCAGGCGGCCGGGCAGACGCGCAGAAACGCATCCGGCCTCCGCCGCAGTATAAAACCTGGGGTGAGCCCGATCAGGCCAAAGGACTTGAGATCCTTCAGGCCTTTCGGAATTCCGGACTGGCGGGCGATTATCTGCTGAACTTCTCCCTTCAAACCTATGGGGCCGACCGTGAAAAGTTTCGGGTGGCGGGCACCCTCTATGGCAGTCGGAGCAGGAACGGGCCGATCAGCCTGATCGAGATCAACGAACCCTCCGGATCGGGCCGGTCGGTTCGATATCTGATCCAGAGCGGTCCCGAACCGTATGTGTGGCGAGCGGATGAAGAGGATGAGATCCCTGTGCTTTTGGCCGGTGGGGACCTTGCGCAAACGCTCTTTGGCACCGATGTGACGCCCTTCGACCTGCAATTGCCTTATCTTTTCTGGGAAGATTTCACTTATGAAGGTCAGGTCCGGTTTCGTGGGCGCCCGACGAACGTGTTTCTGCTGTTTCCACCGGAAAGGGAAGGGGGGCTTTATCCCGGGATCACAGGCGTCAGGCTCTATCTCGATTCTCAGTTCAACGCCATGATGCAGGCCGAGATTCTCAATGAGGCGCTTGAAATCGTGAAAAAGATCAATCTGCTCGAGATCAAGAAGATCGACGGTCAGTGGATGGCCAAGGCGATCGATGTTCGAATGCCGGATGGCGTGAAGACTCGATTCCGCATCGAGTCCGCCTCGATGTCCTGTGCCTGGGATCCCGCGCTGTTCGAACCAGCGAAGCTCTACCAGGATCTTCCACGGTTGGAGGAGAGTCGCCTGACTGTGGTCAGGTGAAGCACAGGTAGAGAGCCAAGGTCAGGTCAGCGCCTGTTCGGTCTCCTTGTCGAAGAGGTGCGCGTTCTCCATATTGAAGATCATATCGAGCGGCTTTCCTGTCTCGAATCTGTGATCGCTGCGCACGCGGGCGATGAATGAGTGGGCGCCCGTATCGAGATAGAGATTGGTTTCGTGTCCCATCGGCTCGGCCACCTCAACCTCGACCGAAGCGGTGTGGACGGGGTCGGGCTCTCCGAGCGTGAGCGCGTCCTGGATATCCTCGGGCCGGACTCCAAAGACAACCGGCTTGCCGATGTGGCCGGCACCGAGTCGCGAAAGCTCGTCGCTGAGTTCGAGACGGACGACTTTTCCCTGTTTGTTTTCCTCCACAAACGCGAGTCGGTTGCCGGCGGCCTCGAGGGTTCCGTGCAGGAAATTCATTGGCGGGCTTCCGATGAATCCGGCGACGAACATATTGGCGGGGTGGTCGTAGAGGGTGAGGGGTTCCGCCACCTGCATGATGTCGCCGTCCTTCATCACGGTGATCCGGTCGCCCATGGTCATGGCTTCGACCTGGTCATGCGTGACATAGATCATGGTGGTGGCAAGGCGCGCATGCAGTTTGGAGATCTCGGTTCGCGTGGAAACGCGCATCTTGGCATCGAGGTTCGAAAGCGGTTCGTCGAAGAGGAATACCTTCGGCTTTCGGACGATGGCCCGGCCGACGGCGACGCGTTGGCGCTGGCCTCCGGACAGGGCTTTCGGTTTGCGCTCGAGAAGATCTTCGATTCCCAGAATCACGGCCGCGTCCTTTACCCGGCCGAAGATCTCGTCCTTTGGAAATTTGCGCAGTTTCAGACCGAACGCCATATTGTCATAGACCGACATATGTGGGTAGAGGGCGTAGTTCTGAAAGACCATCGCGATGTCGCGATCCTTGGGCAGGACGTTGTTGATGACGCGTCCGTCGATCGAGATGGAGCCTTCGGTGATCTCTTCGAGCCCCGCGATCATCCGAAGCGTGGTCGACTTGCCGCAACCTGAAGGTCCGACCAGGACCATGAATTCTCTGTCCTCGATCTCGAGGTTAATATTGTTGACCGCGCGCACGCCCGGGCCTTTGCGCTCGGGGTAGATTTTGACCAGGTTATCAATTAGAACTCTTGCCATGGGGATTATCGAAGGAGGTTAAGTGTTGTCTAGCGGGTTGGGGACAAGGTGCAAGCAATCAAATTCTCGTTTGGAAAAGAGGGATCGATTCCGCCATTCAGGTATGTGGCATTCCATCCGATTAAAGGGCACTCTGATTGATTCGAGGTTGATCTTCTCCAATTGATCAAGGTGCCCTGAAGTGCTTCCCATCCTGACAGAAGAGAGCGAAACGATTCCGACCGAATAAAAAACGATTGAACAAAGGCCAGAAATAGAGATGGTCTTGACAGTTTTTCATTGAATTGCTGCCACTCGTATTTAATTGTTGATACGTTGAGTCACTTAGTTCTTCGCCTCGTTTGAATCCTTCCCAGCACGATTATGCCGCCAAAAAAAGTATCTGAGAGTTCCCCACTGACCTTTGATCTGAAAGCTGACCTCCTCACCAAGCTCGAAACTGTCCGTAAGAAACTCGGAGCCGGTTCGAAAAGCGAAGTGATCAGACATGCCATTTCAGTTTTCGACTATTCAAGCTATCAGTCTTCGACTCAGGAGCATCGACAGATTTCTGTTCGCCTGCCACTGAAGCAGAAGGCTTCGCTACTGAAGATCGCCCGCCAGAAGAAAGTGAGCGTGGGTGAACTTCTTCGGGCCGCGCTGGAATCTCTGCCTGCGAAAGTCGCAGGTGCAGAAAAGCAAACCCAAACAAAAAAAGTCGAACCTATGAAGAAAGCCACCAAGAAAGCCGCCAAGAAGGCTGCCCGAAAAGCTCCGGCTAAGAAGGCTGCCAAGAAGGCTGTGAAGAAGGTTGCCAGGAAAGCCAAGAAAGCAGTCAAGAAGGCTGTGAAGAAGGTTGCCAGGAAAGCCAAGGCCGTGAAGAAGAGAGCACCGGCCAAGAAGGCCGCGAAGAAGGCCGCGAAGAAGGCTGCCAGGAGAGCACCGGCCAAGAAGGCCGCGAAGAAGGCTGCCAGGAGAGCACCGGCCAAGAAGGCCGCGAAGAAGGCTGCCAAGAGAGCACCGGCCAAGAAGGCTGCGAAGAAGGCTGCCAAGAGAGCACCGGCCAAGAGGGCTGCCAAGAAGGCTGCCAAGAGAGCACCGGCCAAGAAGGCTGCAAAAAAGAAGGCTGCCAAGAAGAGAAAGTAGGAAGAAGGAGTCGATAACGGCTCCCTTTCGCTTTCATACCGGCGCGGACAAAGGTCCGTTTTGCTGTTTTTTCCGTTCGGGGCGTCCGCATTATGCGGTCGCCCCGAACTGCTTTCGGATGGGATGGTTGGACGGGCCGATTGCGATCAGCTCTTGCGTTCGGACAGGTGGACTCTATAGAGATCGCGTTTATGGCTTCTTCCAGCAATCCGCTATCCATCTGGGCACGCAACATTTCTCCATCCCCGACCCTGGCCGTTGACGCGAAGGCGAAGGCATTGGCCGCCGCCGGAGAGGATGTCTGCGGTTTCGGCGCAGGTGAACCCGACTTCGATACTCCTGACTTCATCAAGCAGGCCGCAGTGGATGCTTTGGCCGCAGGAAAGACCAAGTATGCGCCGACCCCCGGCATACCGCCACTTCGACAGGCGTTGGCCGAAAAATACCAGGCCACGCACGGGATTCCGGCGGATCCGGCCCGGATTGTCGTGAGCCCGGGAGGTAAATTTTCCTGCTACCTGGCGATTCTCGCGACCTGTGGTCCCGGCGATGAAGTCATCGTTCCGGCACCTTACTGGGTCAGTTATCCGGAAATGGTCAAACTGGCGGGTGCCGAACCTGTGGTGATCGATACGGACGATGTCAGTGGATTCAAGATTTCACCGGAGCAGCTCCAGGCGGCGATCACGCCGAAAACGCGGATGGTCATCCTGAACAGTCCGTCGAATCCAACCGGGGCCGTGTATACGCGTTCCGAGGTGGAACGACTGACTGAGGTCGCGGTGAAGAACGGGATCTTCATCATGTCGGATGAGATTTACGAATATCTGCTCTATGATGGTGCCGAGCACGTATCGCCCGCCTCACTGGGTGCGGAGGCTGCAGCCCAAACCATTATTGTCGCCGGTTTCAGTAAGACCTTTTCCATGACGGGCTGGCGGCTCGGGGCGATGCTGGCCCCCGCCAAGATCGCCAAGGCGGTCATCGACATTCAGAGCCAGACCTCATCCAACGCCACGACGTTTGCCCAGTACGGCGCATTGGCGGCCCTGCAGGAAACCGAGAAAGCGCGGGAGGCGGTGGCCACGATGTTGTCCGCATTTGATCGCCGTCGGCGCAGATTGCACGCAGCCATGAACGAGATCCCCGGCATTTCCTGTCTGCTGGCCGAGGGAGCGTTCTACCTTTTCCCCAATGTTTCCGGTCTCGGCCTCGACTCGACGACCCTGGCGGCTCGCCTGCTCGACGAGGAGAAGGTCGCCGTCGTGCCGGGTATTGCCTTCGGCTCGGACGCCCATATGCGGCTGAGTTATGCCACTTCGGATGAAGTCCTCGAGAAGGGTGCAGAGCGCATCGCTCAGTTTGCCGGCAAACTCCATTAGCTTGAGTCCGGATTTCAATCAGTCGATCCACCACGAATTCAGATATGCCATACGAAAACCTGACACCACCCGCCACCGGCGAGACAATTTCGATTCAAGACGGAGTCCTTCAGGTTCCGAATAACCCGGTCATTCCGTTCATCGAAGGAGACGGAATCGGACCCGACATCTGGGCCGCCTCGAAGCGTGTTCTTGATGCCGCGATCGAAAAGGCCTATGGCGGGGAAAAGAAGATCGCCTGGTTTGAGGTCCTGGCCGGCGAGAAGTCATACAACCAGGTTCAATCGTGGTTGCCCGAGGATACTCTGGTGGCTTTTCGCGAATACCTGGTCGGCATCAAGGGCCCCCTGACCACTCCGGTTGGCGGCGGCATCCGTTCGATCAACGTCGCCCTGCGTCAGGAACTCGATCTCTACACCTGTCTGCGACCGGTCCGTCATTTCCGCGGGGTCGAGAGTCCGGTCAAGCAGCCGGATCTCGTCGACATGGTCATCTTCCGCGAAAATACAGAGGATATCTACGCGGGGATCGAATTTCAGGAAGGCACCGAAGACGTCGAGAAGATCAAGACATTCCTCAAGGAGACGTTCCCGGAACGCTTCAAGAAAGTTCGTTTCCCGGATACAGTTTCCTTTGGTCTCAAGCCGGTCTCTCGTGAGGGCACCCGGCGGCTGGTGAAGGGTGCGATTGATTACGCGATCGCGAACGAGCGCAAGAGTGTGACCCTGGTTCACAAGGGCAATATCATGAAGTTTACGGAAGGCAGCTTCCGTGATTGGGGATATGAATACGCCGTGGAGGCCTACGGCGCCGAAGAGCTCGATGGGGGGCCATGGTGCAGGCTGCCGAACGGGATCATCATCAAGGACGTGATCGCCGACGCATTTCTGCAGCAGATTCTGACCCGTCCGGCTGAATACGATGTGATCGCCACGCTCAATCTGAACGGCGACTATATTTCGGACGCATTGGCGGCGACGGTGGGCGGCATTGGCATCGCTCCGGGAGGGAATATCAATTACGATACCGGTCACGCCATCTTTGAAGCCACTCACGGCACCGCGCCGAAGTATGCGGGGCAGGACAAGGTCAACCCCGGCTCGGTAATTCTGTCCGGTGAAATGATGCTGCGTCATCTCGGATGGACGGAAGCCGCCGATCTCGTGGTCAAGGGACTGGAGGAGGCGATTTCGTCCAAGACCGTCACCTACGATCTGGCGCGCATGATCAGGGGATCCACCGAAGTCAAGTGCTCGGAGTTTGCAACCGAGATCATCAAGAATATGTAGGTACGAACAGGGGGGCATTGCTGCGAGATTTGCACGCCGGTGCGAATCTTGAGCGTTGATCCCTTAAGACGGTCCGGCCGCCCGAAGACTCCTGATGTTCTGAAGGGCAGCGTTCGAAGGGCAGCGTTCGAAGGGGTCAAATCTTGATTCGTGCATTGGCATGCACGATTGCAAGGTTTGACCCCGTTTCTGTTTCGACATGGTTCGAGAAAACCATGATCATGCCGCATGGCATTGACGATTGGGATAGACAGCGGAACGCAGAGTACCAAGGCCATCGTCTGGGATCGTGAGACCGGTGCGGTCGTGGCACAGTCGGCAGCTCCCCATGAATTGATTCCCGGCCTGCGACCCGGAAACATGGAGCAGCATCCAGCCGATTGGGTGGCCGCCCTTGAGACTGTTCTGGGCAAGGTGTTGAGCGAGGTTGACCGATCCCGGGTGGTCGGCATCGGTGTCTCAGGCCAGCAGCATGGATTCGTGCCGTTGGACGAAGAAGGCGTCGTTATTCGACCGGCCAAACTCTGGTGCGACACGAGCACGATCGCTGAGTGCGATCGTCTTCACGAAGCCCTGGGTGGCGAATCGGAAACCATCGCAAAGATCGGTAATCGCATTCTCCCGGGTTTTACCGCCCCGAAGATACTGTGGCTGAAGAATAACGAACCGGAGAATTTTTCCCGCCTGCGCCATGTGCTCCTGCCGCACGATTATCTTAACTTCCACCTGACCGGGCAGTACTTCATGGAATATGGTGATGCCTCGGGTACGGCGTTGATGGATGTGCGCAACCGCGCGTGGTCGACTGAGGTGATCGAGGCAATTGATCCCGGCCTTGTCGATTGGTTGCCCGCGATCCGTCCCTCGCACGAGGCAGCCGGTCGGTTGAGCCCGGCTGTCGCCAAAAGACTTGGGCTCACAACCGAGGTCCTGGTAAGCGCGGGCGGGGGTGACAATATGATGGGTGCGATCGGCACGGGAAATGTGTCACCCGGCGTGGTCACCGCTTCGTTTGGAACGAGCGGCACCATTTACGCCTACAGCACGGAGCCGGTGATTGATCCCCTGGGCGAGATTGCCGCGTTCTGTGACTCGACCGATGGATTCCTGCCGCTCCTCTGCACCATGAATGTGACCAGCGTCACGGAAGCGGTGCGTGATCTCTTCGAATTCGATCACGACGGGTTGACCGCAGCGGTCAGGGAGGCGCCACCCGGTGCGAACGGACTCCTGCTGCTGCCGTATCTCGAAGGTGAACGCACGCCCTCCGTTCCAGGCGGATCGGGTGTACTGCTCGGGCTCAGTGGTTCGACCTTCAACCGGGGATGCCTTGCGCGCGCTGCAATGGAGGGCGTGACCATGGGTATGAATTACGGGATGCGTCGACTGAAAGAACTGGGGATCGAGGCAGAAGAAGTTCGCCTGACCGGAGGCGGCGCCCGAAATCCTGTCTGGCGCCAGGTGATCGCCGATGTCTTTGGAGTCAACGTGGTAGCGATGAAGGAGGATGAAGGGGCGGCTCTTGGAGGCGCTTTGCAGGCTGCATGGTGTTGTGATCACGATGCGGGCAAGTCGACCTCGATTGCCGAGATCTGTGACGGCGTGGTCGAAATGGATGAATCCACTCGTTGCCAACCCGATTCCGACCGGCACGCCACCTACACTCGTCTGCAGGACCTGCAGGACGAACTCTCAGAAACCCTGCGGGGCATTTTCAGCAAGCACCGGCAGCTGACAAGCGGGGGCTGACGGGACGGACGAATGGGAAGGGTGGAAGAGGGGAAGAGGGGAAGATGGGATGAATGGAAGAGTGGATGGGTGGAAGAATGGGTGAAATCGAGTCGGTGACATTCGCGGGTCCGCGAATGAGAGTTTATGATCTCATCCGGCTTGTCCCGGCGTATCGCAGAGTCACCGGACCATCCCTTTCATCCTGCTCCAGCCTTCCATCTCCTCCGTGTTTCCTTCAGGCGGAGGGGTTCGGTTTCGATCAGGCATCCGGCCACTCCCGGCATCCTCTTCAGTTTCCGAAATTCCGGTGGTCTTATCTGCCAGGTGAGGGCATTGGCCGTTTCGGCCAGGGCCATGTATCCTGATTTGTCCAGGAATCCGATCTGGACCCGGGTGTCTCCAAAACTGGCATCGACTTCTTTTCTCAGATTGCGAAGGAACGCGTCCGCCTGGGAGCCCGGTCGCAGCACGAAGGTGATTTTGCGAATCAGGCCGGGGAGAGCGTGTTCGAGGGGGTAGATCTCACGGGCTGAAAGCCGTGCCCCATCGTCGTTTCGAAAAACAGTACCCAGGACCAGGACGGGGCGTTCATTCTCGAGTGCTTCGCCGTATTCTTCGAATGTGTCCGCGTAAGCATTGACGCTGACCGAGCCGACTTTTCCGGCGAGGTTGAAGAAGGCCCACGGACGATTGTCGCGTCGAGCGAGCTTCCTGGTGATGGCACTGGCCACACCGCAGAGCCTGAATTCGGCTCGGTCGGGCAGTTCCAGCAGGGAGGCTTCGGTGCCGGTATTGAGCGCCTCGGCCAGGCCGTTGTAGTCGTCCATCGGATGGCCGGACACGTAGAAGCCGAGGAGTTCCTTCTCGAATTGCAGAGTTTCGGACTTGGGGAACGGTTTACCGTTTCGGGCCTGAACCACCTCTGAATCGCCGTTCAGGCCCTCGGCTCCGGTATCGCCGAGTATGTCCATGAACGATTCCTGGCCCGCGAGACGATCGCGTTGGCGGGCAGCCGCCTGGCTTATGGCCTCTTCAATTCGGTGAAAAATCGCCCCCCTTTTTTCCTTTGAGTAATCGAATGCGCCGGTTTTGGTCAGGCATTCGATGACCCGTCGATTGACAGCCTTGGAATCCATCCGGTCAATGAAGTCGTCGAACGACTCGAAGGACCCATCGGTCTCGCGCTCCTCGATGATCTTCTGTGCGGCGGCATCACCCACGCCCTTGATCGCGGCGAGTCCGAAGCGGATGCTGCCCGGCTCGGTCGCCCGGTTCTCCTTGTTGATGACCGGCGTGAAGTTCTGGCGTGATTCATTGACGCTGGGTCCGAGTACCTCGATGCCCATGGTGCTGGCTTCGCTGATGAAGTTCGCGATTTTGTCGGCATTGCCCAATTCGTTCGACAGGAGTGCGGCCATGAACTGCACCGGGTAGTGGGCCTTCAGGTAGCCGGTCTGGTAGCCGAGGATGGCATAAGCCGCCGAATGAGCCTTGTTGAAACCGTAGCCGGCGAACTTCTCGAGGATGGCGAAGATCTCCAATGCGACTTTTTCGTTGATATTGTGGGTTTTCAATGCGCCGTCCACGAAGACCTTGCGCTGCTGGGCCATGATTGCCGGATCCTTTTTGCCCATGGCTTTTCTCAGGATGTCGGCCCCGCCAAGAGAATAGCCCGCGACGATCTTGGCCGCCTCCATAACCTGTTCCTGGTAGACCATGACCCCGTAGGTCTCGCGGCAGACGTCCTCAAGGAGCGGGTGGGGGAACTTGATGGTGGAAGGGTCGCGTTTGCCGCGGATATAGTCGGGTATCCAATCCATCGGACCCGGCCGATAGAGTGCGATCAGGGCGACAATCTCCTCGATGCTCGAGATGCTGAACTGGCGACAGAGGTTCTGCATGCCTCCGGACTCCAGTTGAAACACGCCAACCGTCCGTCCTTCGTTCAAGAGGGAGAAGGTTTTGGCGTCGTCGATGGGGATGGTGTCGATGTCGAATTCCGGATCCTCGGTCAGTCTTATATTGTTCACCGCGTCATCGATGACCGTCAGGGTCTTGAGGCCCAGGAAATCCACTTTCAGCAAGCCGACCTTGTCGACCGCCTTCATGTCGAATTGTACCGTGACGTCGCCCTCCTGAACGGTCAGCGGAACGAACTCGCTCAGGGGGCGATCCGCAATAATGATGCCGGCGGCGTGCTTGCCCGTATTGCGAACCATGCCCTCGATGACCTGCCCCTGTTCGAGAATGCGGGCGGCCACCGGGTTGGTTTCGGATTCCCGACGCAGTTCGCTGCTCTTCTCCAGGGCTTCCGCCAGGCTGATATTCAGGTCGTCGGGCACCATCTTGGCGATGCGGTCGGCATCGGCGAATTCCACCCCGAGCACCCGTGCCATGTCGCGGACCACCATCTTGGCACCGAAGGTGCCGAAAGTAATGATGTTGGCGACGCATTCCCGGCCGTATTTCTCGCGCACGTAGTCGACGACCTCTCCACGGCGTCGCATGCAGAAGTCGATGTCAAAATCAGGCGGGGATACCCGTTCCGGGTTCAGGAATCGCTCAAAGAGCAATTTGAACCGGAGCGGATCGAGATTGGTGATCTTGAGCAGGTAGGCCAGAAGGCAGCCGGGACCGGACCCGCGACCGGGCCCCACCGGAATGCCCTGCTGGTGCGCCCAGTCGATGAAGTCGCCGACGATGAGGAAGTAGTCGACGAAACCGGTCTGTTCGATGATCCCGAGTTCGTAGTCGATCCGCTCGACGAGGATACGTGCTTTTTCGGGGTCGTCCGCCTGGTCCGGGGCGTGGTAGTCGACACCGTAGCGTTCCTTCAGTCCATCGACACAGAGTTGCTTGAGAAAGGTGGGGCGATCGGTCTTGATTTCCGGGGGGAGCGGATAGACCGGGTAGTGATTTTCGTCGAAAGGGATCTTCAGATCGCACATCTCGGCCACCGACATGGTATTGATGACCGACTCGGGGACCTCGTGAAACACCGCCTCCATTTCGGCGCGCGACTTCAGGAAGAACTGGTCGCTCTCGTAGCGCATACGCTTCTCGTCCGCGACCTTGGCCGCGGTCTGGATGCAGAGAAGGGCATCGTGCGGAGAGGCATCCGTGGCGTTCACATAATGAACATCGTTGCTGCAGACGACCTTGAGTTTGAACTCATCCGCCAGTTTGAGCAGGGGGGCAATGATCTTGAGCTGCAGATCAAGACCATGGTTCATGATCTCGATGAAGAAGCGTTCGCGGCCGAAGATATCGACAAATTGAGCCGTGCGTTCACGCGCCTCGTCGAACCGGTCCTGCAGAAGCAGTTGCGGGATCATGCCTTGCAGGCATCCGGAGAATCCGATCAGTCCGTCGGCATGAGAAGCCAGCGTCTCAAGGTCTGTTCTCGGTTTGTAGTAGAACCCTTTCAGATTCGCGTCCGAGATGATTTTCAACAGATTGCGGTAGCCCTCGAAATTCCGGGACAGGAGTCCCATATGGAAATACTTGCCCTGGCCGCGTTCAGGCCGATCGAGCCGGGATCCGGCGGCGAGGTAGACCTCGCAACCCACCAGGGGCTTCAGGTCCGCGGCGGTGGCGGCGTTGTAGAAATTGATCGCCCCGAAAAGATTTCCATGATCGGTCATGGCGAGGGACTTCATGCCGAGTTCCCGGGCCCGTGTGATCAAACGGTCGATCCGGCAGGCACCATCCAGCAGGCTGTAATCGGTGTGAACGTGAAGATGGACGAATTCGGTGTCTTTGCCTGCCACCCGACCACCTCAAATCCGGACAATGGGTCTTTCAATCGAAATCCTGATCACTGAATCTTCAGTGATGACGATCAGGGACTTACAGGGAAAGAATTTGAGGGCACTCACCGGGCCTGATCGGTCGTCTTCGCCTGGAGACTGATCGTCTCCAATTGATCATCGTCCCCATGAGCCCTCAAAGGTCCGTATAATATTGGAATTGAACCCGGGGCCCTTACGTTGATTCGTCTTGGATTGGTTTTCATTCACCTCTCCCAGGCCGGCCCTCCGGTCTCCAATGCTCTCTTTTCATATGAATCCAGTAAATAGAATCACCTTCATCGGGTGCGCGCTGACCGCATGTACGCTGCTTTCAAACCCACTCGTCGCTCAATTGGACCCCGAAGCCATTTCCTGGATCCCGAAAGTCACCACACCGCCTCTTATCGATGGCGAAATCGACCAGATCTGGCACGCCCGGGCCCCGTTTCAGATCGCCAAGGTCATTGATGGCACGGTTGAGAACGAAGCCGACCTTTCGGCGGAGTGGTACGGGCTCTACGACGACGACAACTTCTACTTCCTGATCGATATCCACGATCAGTTCCTCGAATCGGAAGCGGGCTCTGATATCTGGCGGAACGACCGGATCGAAGCCTATTTCAACATGGACAACGTGAAGCCGGGTGGCAGTGGTCACAGCGGCGACAATTCCCAATACGGTTTTCATTGGAACAAACCCGACGAAGAGTTCGTCAACAACAGCACCTGGACCGGCGTCGAATGGGCCTACACGACGACCTCCTACGGCTATATCACGGAGATAAAGATCCCATTCACCACGCTGACCGAACTGAACGCCGTGCAAGGCTTCAGCTTCGGCTTCGATATCGCGATCAACGACAATGACGGATTCCCCGTCTATGATTCGGTCACCTATTGGTGGAACAGTATATCGGAATCGGAATGGGGCAATATTGACGGAGCCGGTACGGTCGGGCTGGGCGAACCCTTTGACGGAAATTATCCTCCGGTGGTGAGTTCGATGGATACTCAGATCGCATTTGAGGGAACGGCTTCTTTGATCGAAGTCTCCGCATCCGACGCAAATCTCTCCGACACCCTGACCTTGAGTGCAACGGATCTGCCCTCCTTCGTCACCCTTCAGGACAATGGCGACGGCACGGCAACTCTCACCGTCGACGGGCAGGTTGGAGACGCGAATATTTACCGCTTCACGGTAACGGCAAGCGACGGCTCCAGGGACGGGTCGACGGAAATCACCTTGATCCTGAAGGACCCCGATGTCCTGACTCAAACTCCGAAGTTCGAGGCGATCAGTGACTTCGAAATCGACCAGGGCGGCAAACAGACTGTCGATGTCACTGCAATCGATCTCGACAGTTTGACGGTTGACATCACGGCCACCGAGCTTCCCGAATTCGCGACTTTTTCAACCGATGGCGACCGGACGGCCACCTTGGAGTTCAATCCTGGCTATTCGGTGACCCCTCAAGAGTATGCGGTGACCCTGCAGGTCGAAGATCCTGACTCAAATGTGGGCACGATCACTTTCAAAGTGAATGTCCTGTGGTCCGAGAAGTTGACCGTTTTTTACTGCGATCCGGTTGCCGGAGACATGATGAACGACGGGAGTTCGGAGAGCCCCTGGAGCACCCTGCAGGCCGTCTTTGAAGCGGGCAAACTGTTCGTGCCGGGAGATGTGATTCACTTGCGCACCGGCTATCACGGTGAACCCGTGGTCAGCGGCGCCAATGACGGCATTGTCACGATCAAGCCGGAGCCCGGGGCCACCCCCATGCTGTCTTCGCTGGAACTTGATGCCTCTTCCAGCCACTGGGATGTAAGCGGACTTGAGATCAGCCGTTCCCATGCCGCGGAGTTTTCCAGAAAGACAATGGTGGTCATCGGCGGCAGCCACAACGTCGTGTCGAACTGTGAGATTTTTACCGTTCCCGACATCTCAGAGTGGACCTTGGATGACTGGCTGACCAAGCCGTCGAATGGAGTCCATTTCAGCGGAGCCGCTCATTCGCGACTGGAGGGTTCCACCATTTTGAATATCTCGTTTGGGATTTCAGTGGACGGTTCAAGTTCGTTCTGTGTGGTGCGCGGAAATCGCGTTCAGAACTTCAGCGGGGATGGCATGCGCGGCACCGGCAATGATCTGGTATTTGAATACAATTACGTCGCGGACAACTACAACATCGATGCCAATCACGACGATGGTTTCCAGTCGTGGTCCAGTGGAGAAGGGGGGATTGGTTCGGGTGTGGTCTACCGGCTCACCTTGAGGGGCAATACCATTGTCGAAACCACGGATCCGGACCGACCCTTCCGGGGTTCACTCCAGGGGGTCGGTTGTTTTGACGGTATGTTCGAGGACTGGGTCGTGGAAAACAATGTGGTCATCGTCAATCACTGGCATGGGATCTCACTCTACGGGGCGACCAATTGCAGAATCATCAACAATACGGTGGTCGACCAGGACATGAACGCCGAACCGGGGCCCACCTGGATTACGATCCAGCCGCACAAGAAATATTCCTCGGCCACCACCCCGGAGGACAAGGCCTATTATCTTGGGAGCGGGAACCTCTTGCGGAACAACCTGACCACGAAGATATCGGGGTCCACCAGTTCGGGCGAGGTTGACAACAACCGGGAGATTGTTGCCGCGGAATTCGATGACACCTTTATCGGATACCCCTTTAATCTCCGCCTCAGGGCGGGGAGTCCCGCCATCGATGCCGGCACCAACACCGGCGCTGCGAAGCTGGACGCTGATGGAAACATCCGGCCGTTGGATGGAGATGGTGACTCCGACGCCACCGTTGATTGGGGTGCCTACGAATATGGATCCGGCAGTCAGGGCGAATTGGATCTGGTCGAAGTTGCAGGCCGGCACTATTTGCAGATGACGCTCGACAAGAGCGCATTGGATGACGGCGCCTGGTATGGGGTTCAGGTTTCGTCCGACCTGACAATCTGGAATCCGGATCCGGTTGTGCCGGGTGAAAGCAGTGCTTTTGAGATCGTGGAGAACAGTGCGGATCGGCTCATCATTCGCGACAAGACACCGACTGGCCCGAACTCGCCCCGCTTTATGCGCGCCGCCCTGAAGAATCCGGAGTGAGAGTGTCTGGTATTCCGGCATGGGTGAAATGTGGGCACAGGGGATTCGGTTCCGGGTATCGGCCCACCCTGGTACGTGTGATCGCTTCGGTTTCAGACGAGACCGACTCCGAATCAGGGGCCTGCCTCAAGCCTGGTGTCAGAGAATTTTCGTCACGCAGGTTTTCTGACGCCACATCGTGATTCAGATGACGAATAAGGACCGCACAAGGGGAGAAATCCTGATTCCGTGGCTGATCCTCACGCTGAGTGGTTTTGTGATGATCGGGCTGACGATCCATCTGTCCGGAAGTCATTTCCTGAGCCTGCTGAGCAGCGACCACCTCTACCCGCACCTGTTTGTGAAGGACTGGTTGGAGGGAGAATACCCGGTGGATGCCTGGAAGTTTGGTTCAGCGACATTTCTCTTCCCCGACTATCCGATCTATGGGGCGCTCCTGGTCGCGCTGGGCGATTCGGGTATTACGTTCCCGGTCTTCGCCGTGATCAATATGGCTCTGTTGGGCGCTGCCTTTGGTTTTGCATTTCTGCGGTTGGGCGGCATTGAGGGACCGATCGCATTCGCTGCGGGATACGGTTTGCTCGGCCTTGTCCTGGCGATGCAGTTTCTGCCGCTTCACGAGTTGGGCCTCTATTGGCTTCTTCTTCCCGGATTTCATGGGAGCACCGTGGTCGTTGGTCTCGGCCTATGTGTCGTTCTGATCGACGGTTATTGCCGCAACCATCTGCTTGGCACCGGGGGAAAGGCGCTGGTGGTTGCCGTCGGGATCCTTGGGGTGTATTCAAGCGTGCTTCTGTTCACGCAATTCCTGGCACCTTGGGCGTTGACCATGGTCGTCCTCAATTCATCTGGTGATGAGGACCGCAGCAGGACCGTTCGGCAGCAGATTCGCCTCGTGTTGGCTGTTTTGGCCGGAGCGCTCCTTCTTCGATCTGCTTTGATGGCATTGAATATCTGGGAGTATGGGGTTTTGTTCCGACATTTTCCGTATCCGGGGGCGGTCTGGGCCTGCTTCGTCGATTTTATCTCGGAACTCAGAGGAGAGACGGGCCGGCGATTATGGGGTTTTCTGGGGCTTTATCTGCTCTTGATTCCGATCACTTGGGTAGGGTTGGGTGCGGGGCGTCGGTGTCTGCCGTCATCCGGTTGGCAGGTATTGGGGGTATTTGTAGTCTTCAGTGTTTTGTCCGGCATTCTCCTGCCCATCGTGTCACTCTACTGGAATGGATTTGTGACCAGCCGGTATTTTCTGAATCTCCTGGTGCTTCCGCCGTTGGCCCTCGGGGTCTGGGGTTTGGCACACGAAGGGGTTCGGTCCCGGTTCAAGCGTTGGCCAAGTTTGATCGCTGCGATCTTGGGAGCGGTGGCGGTAATGGGAGTTCTGTCGCTCAATCCTCTTTCGGCTGAACGTTTCCGTTTCAACTATCCGGATCGAGTGGCGGAGTTTGACCGGATGGTTGCGGAAAACGGATTATCTCTCGGTCTGAGCAACTATTGGTACAGTCACCTTTACAACGAACTCGGAAACGGGACCGCATTCCTGAATCACGTGCGCGATGACGGGAAACCGTTTTTCTGGTGCAATAATGTTTATTGGTATTTCGGACCGCGGCCCACCGAAGCACAGGCGCCCCTGGTCTTTCCCGATTACGACTTTGTCCTGATGAACGGACTGGATGAAGCGTCCATTCGCGCGCACTACGGCGACCCGATGGAAGTCATGAAAGGCATGTTCAACACGATCTTTATCTACCGGGACGGTAACAATGGGATCCGTGAAACGATAGCGCCGGAAGTTGCCGCCTGGTTGGACGGAAAAATGTTGGAGGTGTCTGCGGATTGAAGTGGCATGATCCTCTTTGGGACGGTCGAGATCGACGTGAGATGGAGCAGGTGGTCTTGACGATTGGCTGAGTGCTGGGACCAGATATCAAAGGGTGGCGTGTTGACCGGCGGAGCGTGTGAAGTCATCCATGATTCCGGAATCGGCATCATGATCAGAATCGTACGGTCTCCCGGGGTTTGTTTGACCTTGCTGCTTATGATTTCGTATGACCCCAACCTCACCTCTCTGCCACCCGACTATGCATCCCAGAATCTCATTATCGGCCCTCTCCCTGATCGCAGTCGTAATTCTGGGGGGCTTCTCGGCAATCGGGCAGGTTTCGAATGGAGGGGGCGATATGGACCTAAGCACCCGGCCGGGGACCAAGGGCAAACCAACCACCGTTCATATCTACTGCGTTCTCACGGATATTCGTGATATTGTCGATGTGCATCAGTCGGTAGAGGCATCAATCGGGTTTTTCCTTTCATGGAATGACCCTCGACTGGCTCATTCCGGTGATGGATCCATCCACCGTTTATTGAGCACGATTTGGGATCCGGGCATCGTCGTCCTGAATGGGAACGAAATGGAGGTGGAAGACGATCGTCGGGTCGAGGTGCGACCTGACGGCACCGTCATCCTCGAGCAGTTTCTACGCGATTCGTTCTTCCAGACTTTCGATCTCCGGCCCTTTCCGTTCGATCGGCAGGAGTTGGAAATCCAATTCCTCAGCATCGGTCATGTGCCGGATGATCTCGTCATCGTGCCACATCCTGATTGGCCGTCTCGAGTCAGCCCGACTTTTTCAGTACAGGATTGGAAGATTACAGGATGGAGAACCGAAACCGGGATCTACCGATTGGCCGAAGATGCCCCGGGTCGTTCCACCTTCAAACTGATCGTTGAAGCCGAGCGCGGCAGGCCCTATTTCATCTTCAAGGTCATTCTGCCAATGATTCTGATCATGGGGATGTCCTGGTTGGTCTACTGGATCCACCCTTCGAAGGTCGACGCCCAGATCGGAGTGGGTGCGACCTCCATGCTCACCCTGATTGCTTTCCGATTTACGGTCGACCGACTCCTGCCGGAGATCTCCTACATGACCCGTCTGGACCTCTTCATCCTGTTCTCAATGGTGTTGGTTTTTGCCAACCTGACGGAGTCGGTAGCCACCGCACATCTCTATAGTTCTGGACGTGAAGGCATTGCGATCAGGATCGATGCATACGGGCGTTGGCTCTACCTGGTTGTACTGACGGCGGTAATTTTCTTCACTCTGATGATCTGATATTGAGCCGATTGACACGCGAAAGGGCTGCAAAAATGATTTGACCTTCGACTACAGACTGATCGAAGGTAGCCGTTTTCCCAGTTTCCTATGTCTATTGAGATCCGAATCCGCAAGAGTGAGCCCGTGGAGCGAGCTATTCGACGCCTGAAGAAGAAGCTCGACCGTGAGGGCGTTATCCGCGACGTCCGCGCCAAGCGCTACTATGAGAAGCCAAGCGAAGTCCGCCGTCGCAAGGTCAAGGTGATGGCATTCTCAAATATGCTCCGCCAGCGTTACGACAGCTGATCACTCACCAACGGCCGGCTCTTGACGCCGCAGACAATTTTCGAAGGTCTTTCTGTCAGCCGATGACGGAAAGACCTTTTTCTTTGCCCCGATAATGCCTCCACTTTCGCTTTCGACCTGCTGGAACTCAGCCCGCCACAGCGACGGCTACGAGATGGTCAGGGAGATCATCGACCTGGGGTTTGGGCGGATCGAATTGAGTCACGGCATTCGCCTGACCCTGGTGGCCGGGATTCTCAGGGCGGTGGAGGAGGGCCTGGTTGAGATCTCGTCCGTACACAATTTCTGTCCCCTGCCTCCGGGCGTGGTAGGCGCCGCGCCCAATCTGTACGAACCTTCAGATCCCCAGCTGTCGGAAGTGCGGCAATGGTACCGCAACACCTGCAGGACGATCGAGTTCGCCCACCAGGTCGGGGCGAAGATCATGGTCTCTCACCTGGGTTCCGTCCGGTTCCCGTTGCTCAACCCCGTAACCCGGGCCAGGCGCCGGATGGAGAAAGGAAAGCTCCCGGCCAACGACATCGCGGCCATGATCAGGCTTTGGCAACATGTGCTGTCCAAGGTGCAGAAACGGGCCCCCGCCTTTTGGGGTCGTGTGAAAACAAATATCGAACCGGTGGCCGAGGTTGCGAGAAGACACGGGGTGCGGGTCGGGTGCGAAAACCGCGAAGGCATGGAGGAACTCCCCCTGGACGCCTCGATCGGTGAGCTCTTCGCCGACCAGGATGAGTCGGGTCCCCTGCGTTATTGGCATGACGTCGGACATGCCCAATTGAAGCAGCAGATGGGCGTGGCTGATCATGAGGCGATGCTCGAGGCGAACCGCCGATGGTTGACCGGTTTTCACCTGCACGATGTGCGGGATGGACGCGACCATTCGGTTCCGGGTACGGGCACGATCGATTTTTCCATGGTCAGACGGTTCATCGGACCCGATCATACCCTCGTCCTCGAACTGTCCCCCCGCCTGAGTGTCGAGGAAGTCCTCGAATCGAAGGGGTATATGGAGAAGCTGTTGGCCGGATAGCAGGGCGTGACCGCCCGGCTGCGCTGCGCCGTGACATGCCGGGCGCGCCGTTATTCTGTCATCTTCTGATTGAGGATCTCTCCAATCCACTTGCGATGGGGTCCGGAGAGGGTCAGCCGGTCGAGTTGCTTCATGGAGACCCACTTGCAGTCGTTGCTGCGGGCTTTGGTTTTCTGGGTCTTGGTCAGTGAATCAGGGAAGTGAATGACCTCGGTGATCCGATAATGGGTGATGCTGCGGTTGCGGGTGATTGACCGGCCATTGATCAATGTCCCGGGGGTGAAGCCCACCTGATCAGCGGTCGGTAGTTCGTGGAGTCTGGCCATGCGCTGCGATTTATCGGGCCTGCGATGCATGAGGATCCTGCCCCGTTGAGTAATCCAGATGCGGTTCAGGGTCTGCGCAACGGTTTTTGCGCGCTGGATCCTGGGCAGTTCCTCGGCGAATCCCTCCGATCCCGCACGGCAGTGCTCCCGGACGGGGCAGATCGTGCAGAGGGGCTTCTTTCTCATGCATAGGGTTGCGCCGAGTTCCATCATGGCCTGGTTGTGCGTGCCCGGATTGTCATCTTCCATGAGCGCACCGGCCAGGGGCGTGAAATGTCGGGCAGCTTCAGTGCCGCTCTTGAAGACCGCTTCCTCACCAACGATCCTGGACAGGATGCGAACGACATTTCCGTCAACACACGCAACGGCCCGGCCGCAGGCAATGCTGGCTATGGCAGCGGCGGTGTAGGGACCGATTCCGGGGAGTTTTTCCCAGCCTGCCGCGGTGCGGGGCGGCGGTGTCACCGTCAGGGATTTGGCCAGAGCGTGAAGATATTGGGCTCGCCTGTAGTAGCCAAGCCCTTCCCAGTGCTTCAGGATCGATTCCTCAGAAGCCGTGGCCACCGAATGAAAGTCGGGGTATGAAGTCATCCAACGCTCGAAGTAGGGGATGACGGTCGAGATCTGTGTCTGTTGGCACATGAACTCCGAGACGACGGTTCGGTACAGACTCGTCTCCTCCCGCCAGGGCAACAACCTTCGCTCGGCCTTGTACCACCTGTTCAGGCATCTCTGAAAGTTGTGGATGACGGTGCGGGAGTTTGTGTTCAGTCGAATTTTCATGGACAGGACATGGATGAAGAAATGCAGACTTCGGAACATTCCAATTCAAATATTGGTGCCAATCCTCAATTCATTTGATCTAACTGCCTGAATGAGACGAAAGGCCGCCGAAATTGACGACGGACCCAAAAAACAGACGCTCTACACGATCAAGCTCGACTCCGCCAAACTTGACCGGGTCAGGGATATCTGCGACGGGCGGATGTGGGAACCCTACGATGTCGCCTATGCGCGATTCGCATTCAAGGGTCCCAAGGTGAATATCGTTGGCTACGAGAGCGGAAAACTCGTGGTCCAGGGCAAGGAAACCGAGGATTTCATTCTCAATACCCTGGAACCGGAAGTGACGGGTGAAGCGGTTTTCGGGTATGATGAAGTTCTGCACCCTGACTGGTACGAAGCGCACGCCGGCCTTGATGAGAGCGGGAAGGGCGATTTCTTTGGCCCGGTGGTTTCAGCCTGTGTCATTGCCGGACCCGATGAGATTCGGGAGTGGACCAAGGCCGGAATCCGTGACAGCAAGACGATCACGGATCGAAAAATCCTCGATCTGGACAGGCTTATCCGGGACACAAGGAAGGCGGTGGTCAAGACGGTCTTCTGCGGCATGCATCGCTACAACGATCTGATGGGCAAACCCCGCGCCAATCTGAACAAGCTGCTGGCCTGGCAGCATGCCAAGGCGCTCGAGCAGGCCCTGGGGGCGAGGAAGGTGCCGTGGGGCATGCTGGATCAGTTCAGCAGGAAAGATCTGGTTTCAGGTTACTTTTCGACGCCTGAGTTTGAATTGCGCATGCGCACCAAGGCAGAAGACGATCCGGTCGTGGCCGCCGCGTCGGTGGTGGCCCGGGCCGAATTCGTGCGCCAGATGGGGCGCCTGTCGGTGCAATTAGGAGAGAAGCTGGTCAAGGGCGCCGGACCGAAGGTTGTGGAGCAGGCGGCCTCGATCGTGGAAAAACTGGGCGCGCCCGCATTGCGCGATTTTGGCAAACTGCATTTCCGAACGGCCTACGAAGTCGTTTCGGCGGCAGGAAAATTGGACGATCTCCCTCTGCCCAAGCCAAAGGAGCGGGTTCCGTTCAGACGCTGAGCCCGACCTGGAGCAGAAAATGATGAAAAAACGGCTTCGCGGTTTCGATCTCCGGCAGATTGACGGCAGGTTCGGACTGATCGGCGTGGACGAAGCCGGCCGGGGCGCCCTTGCGGGCCCCGTGGTGGCGGGTGCCGTGCTGGCCGATGAGAGTTTCCTACGCAGTGACTGGAGCCGTCGCCAGGCGGGGAATATCAACGACTCGAAGCAATTGACCGAGGAGCGACGCGAGCATTTTTATGAGCGCATGTCGTGGTTGATGTCCGAGCACCGGATCATCTTCGCCAGCGGCACCGGTTCGGTGGCGGAGATCGAGGAGCACAATATCCTCGGCGCGACCTGCCTGGCCATGCGCCGGGCCATCCAGAACGCCCTCCAGATCGGGCAGATTCGCCCGCATCCGCCCGATCCGCTTTTTGACGGTCCAAATCCGGTGCCACTGCAGCCCGGCGAGGGTATCTCTGACTGGAAGATTCTGGTCGACGGAAGACCGGTCCGCAGTCTCGGATTCAAGCATCGGGCGTTTGTGGGTGGCGATGCGCGATCCATGGTGATTGCGATGGCGTCGATCGTGGCCAAAGTAACACGCGATCATCTGATGCAGTCGCTTGAGAAGGAGGTTCCAGGTTATGGATTCGGTCGGCATAAAGGATATGGGACCGAGATGCATCGCCAGGCGCTGCTTGAACTCGGGCCCTCGAGAATGCACCGGAAACTCTTCATCCGCAGCACCATGGCCGAAGCAGAAACCGAAGGACAGGAAGCGTTCGAGTTCTTTGATTCGTGAAAGGGGTCAGGCCGTTGTTTGTATACGAATCAGATTCGTATACAAACAACGGCCTGACCCCTTGGTTCTCCTTGCCCTGCGGAGGGTTCCTGTCGATAGAAGGTTCCGTGCACGAAGAGAGCCTGTCTGAATCCCTGAATAAACTGCTCGCCACTGAAGGCGGGCATGCCATCAGTCTGGGCGAAATCCTCGATCGTGTGGGACCCAAGGGATTTGGGCTCCTTCTGATGGTGCTTTCACTGCCGAGCGCACTGCCGATTCCGGCGGCTGGCTACAGTACGCCGTTCGGTGTTATTTTTGTTTTTCTCGGTGTCCAGATGCTCACCGGTCGCCGCGAACCCTGGCTTCCGGGTTGGGCCCGCCGATTGACTTTCAAGGCGAGTCTGGCCGAGAAGATGATCCAAGGCGCGGCCAAGGCTTTTTCCTTTCTGGAGCATCTGGTCAAACCGCGGCTCGAATGGGTGGCCGGCAGATCCGGCATGGCAATCATGAGTCTCCTCGTCATGACCATGGCCTGTTTGATGATCCTGCCCATTCCCCTGACCAATACCGCTCCGGCCGGGGTCATTTTTCTGATCGGGGTCAGTATCTGTGAGCGCGATGGTCTCTTTGCGATCGCGGCCACGGCTCTCGGCGTGGTGGCCGTGGCCTTTTATGCCTTTGTGATCTATATCGCAATCACCGCGGGCGTGGAGGGGGTCGAGCACCTCAAGGACTGGATCAAAGACATACTGCCCGGGTAGAGTCATCCCGGTTCGGGGCCGCCGGACGCGCCGAGCGATGCAGTTGACGCGGATACCCGATACAATTTCAAAGCTTCCTTGTGGTTGCCCCTTGAGCATTCCAGTGCCAGAACTGACTCCATCCATGAGTGCCCCATCCCGGAAATTCATCCTGGCTCTCGACCAGGGAACCACGAGTTCACGCAGCATCCTCTTTGACCACACCGGGAAGATCCACGCGAGTGCCTCAAGGGAGTTCGAGCAGCACTTCCCGAAACCCGGTTGGGTGGAACATGACCCCATGGATATCTGGTCGACCCAGATAGCGACCGCAGAAGAGGTCCTGAACAAGTCTGGATTGACCTCGACCGATCTCGCTGCGATCGGCATCACCAACCAGAGGGAAACGACTTTTGTCTGGGAACGTGCAACCGGCACTCCAATTTATCCGGCGATCGTCTGGCAGGACCGACGGACGGCCGTGCTCTGTCAGCGGCTGTGGCGTGAAGGGGCCGACCCCGTGGTGACCGAAAAGACCGGTCTCCGGCTGGATCCCTATTTTTCGGCCACCAAGGTTCATTGGATCCTTGAAAACGTCGAGGGTGCCCGGAGCAGAGCGGAGGCCGGGGAACTGGCATTCGGGACGGTTGACTCCTGGTTGATCTGGCAGCTGACCGAGGGGCGCTTGCATGCCACTGACCCCAGCAATGCCTCCCGGACCCTGTTGTTCAACCTGGCCCGGGGTGACTGGGACGATGAGCTGTTGGAACTCTTCGATATTCCGCGATCCATGATGCCTGAGATCAGAGATTCCAGCGGCACGCTCGGTGAGGGTTCGGGGAATGCCTTACTGGCCGGCGTGCCGATTGCCGGAGTCGCCGGGGATCAACAGGCCGCGCTTTTCGGTCAGGCCTGTTTCAAGCCTGGAATGGCCAAGAATACCTATGGAACAGGCTGTTTCCTTCTGATGCAGACCGGCGAGGAACGCCTTACTTCAACCAACAATCTGCTCACGACGGTCGCGTGGCGAATCGGCGGAGAGACAGAATACGCTCTGGAGGGTTCGATTTTCGTGGCCGGAGCCCTCATTCAGTGGCTCAGGGATGAGTTGGGGGTGATTGAGAGCGCATCCGAGTGCGACCGGTTGGCCGCCGAAGTGGGGGACTCCGGAGGGGTTGTGATCGTCCCGGCCTTCACCGGTCTTGGCGCACCCTATTGGGACCCCCATGCGCGGGGTACTATTCAGGGGATTACCCGTGGAACCACCCGGGCCCACCTCTGTCGCGCCGCTCTTGAGGCCATCGCTTATCAGACGGCCGATCTGGTTGCGTGCATGGAACGGGATTCCGGGCGATCAATCTCTGAAATGCGGGTGGACGGTGGTGTCGCCCGCAGTGATCTGATGCTCCAGTTTCAGAGTGATCTGCTGGGCATCTCCGTCGTCCGTCCGACGAGCATAGAGACGACAGCTCTGGGTGCCGCCTATCTGGCCGGGCTCGGGGTCGGTTTCTGGGAGAATCGCGAAGCGATCACCGAGCGCTGGTCGACCGATGCAGCCTTTTCACCCCGTGTGGAAACGTCCCGAAAAGACCTTGGTCAGATGCGGTGGAAACGCGCGGTGGAGCGGTCTCTCGAATGGGCCGAGGGGGACGATTGACCTCTACCGTTCCCAGACTGCCGATTCGATCGTTCCGAAAAGATACAGGCGTTGGGCGGATCGGTGCCATCCATTCCGTCGCATCATTTCATGCATCGGCGGGAGACACCTCGCCCTGATGCCTGTACGCCACCTGAAAAACCTGAACAACAGGCCCTGGTAAGTCCGGGCAAACATCGCCGGCCATCGATCTTCGGGTTGGACGAAATCGGTCCAGAGCCACAGACAGCCGGGGCGGGCGGACGGTCCCAGTCTCCGGATCAGTCGATCGGCGTCCTTGCCGGTAAAGCAGTCGAGGAAGAAAAGGGTCACCATCGCATCGAAGGCGCCGGTCTCCCAGATGGTCTCGAGAGCGTCCCGGCATTGCCAGTCGATATTGTAGTTATGTTCCGGGTACGTCGCTTCAATCCGCCCTCGCGCCCGATCAGTCATGCCCCGGCTGGCGTCGATGCAGGTGATCCGGGCTTGGCCGTTCACGCACAGCAGGGACTCGAGGAATCGCCCGTCGCCTTCGCCCAGGATGAGGATCGTTTCAAGGCCGGCCAATCGGTTGACAAAAGCGACACGCGCCTGCTGAAGGCGGGGGCCGAATGCAAGGTGTTCGAGCAGGGCGTAATGCCGGGCCAGGGAGCAGAATGTAGGTTGAGTCCGGGGCATTAATGGGCACTGCGGTCAGTTCAGATTACACGAGAAGAACGAGCCACGGAGTCATCAGGGCGATGTCGGCCATCGATCGCAGGTTGGCCAGGTTCCAGCGACTTTGGGTGAGATCCAGGAGCAGCAGCAGCAGCGAACTGAGCCCGGCCGCCAGCCAGACCAGTCGGAACTCGCTCGCGTACAGTCCGGTCGCTGCGAACGCCGAGATCCCGACCGAAAGCGCAAGGAGCATCCGGGTGAATCCCATGCTGGAAGGGATCCGGTCGGCCATCGACCCGAATCCCTGCCCGAGATCGGCTTCGGACTCCCACTCGCCGATCAGGGCGCAGTTCGCAAAAAACAGCAGGGCGATCGCGGCCAGGGCGGGAATGGGAATTCCTGCCGACGGAAGAAACAGGAGCATGCCCGAGACGAGAATCAGGGCCGTGGCGATCTCCTTGGGTACGGACCGACGCAACCACCGAGGGCCGAGGTGAATGGCACCAAAATAGACCAGGACAACGGCCAGCAGGACCGAGCCCCTTCGGAGAAGTTCCGGAGGCAGGCGGTTGACCGCATAGATGACGGTCACGATCAGGACAATGCTCCAGATGATTCCGATTGTTGTCCGGTTGGCCAGGACGTAGCGGTGTCGAAAGGAATTGGTGTCCGCTTTCTTCAGTCTCCATCCATCGAACCACCGGTCCGCCATATAGGCCAGCCAGACGGAGAAGCCGAGGACGGTCCCTTCGGAAAGAGGCCTGACGGCATGCCCCTCGGAGGCCAGGAGCCAAAGCCATCCCACGCAGACCAGGGGTGCGTCCACAGCGGCGGCCGAAACCCAGGCCAGTGGCCACGGAGACGGTTTGGATGGCTCACCCTTCGCCGGGTGCGACACAAGAGGTTCCCTGATGACGGTTTCGGGTGGCACTTCTTCAGGTTGGGGCTAGTGGAGTTTCCAATAAGTTTTTTCACTTCTGCCACAGCGAAATCGATGCGCCACCAAGGCGGCGCGGCCAAGCATGGGCCGTAGGCCCCTGTTGGTCGCGCGAACGC
>QNAI01000013.1 GCA_003641745.1 Verrucomicrobiota bacterium
ACGCTTTGTGAGCTGCTGGTGAGCAACAATCATCCCTCGGCTGTCTGCGTCACCGTCCCGCCCCGGTTCGTACCGCCGTTGAGGGTCAGGTTTTGATTGAGTTCAGCGATGCCGGAAAGTTCTAGAGTGCCTCCATTGATTTGCAGGCGTTCATAGGTGGTGAGATTCCTGATCTGAAGGTTGCCGGAGCCGTGCGTGACCGTGATGTCGAAAGAAGATATGCCGATGATCACGTCGTCATTCGGACCCGGAACGGCACTCTCGCTCCAGTTTGCAAGGTTGTTCCACTCTCCATTAGTCGTGGATATCCAGAAGACCGCGTCTGCCACACGAAACGTCCAGACGAAATCCGTAGCAAGGTGATTTCCGGCGAGATCTGTGGCGGCGGTTGTGATGACAGCCTGGTACACGCCATCTGGAAGTGGTGTAGCGAAACTTAGGGAGACCGACGATTGATCCGGACGATACAAAATTTCACCGTCACTGAGTTCCACGTCATCCGGCGTGCCGAGCTGGCCGTCAGGTCCGCCTGAGGAAAGTTTGAGCGAAGTGGCGGTGAACGTCGCCGGATTCATGGGCTCGTTGAAAAATGCATGGATGGAGTTCAAGGTCTTGGCCCCACCCGTTGGCATCGTCGCCCCGACCTTCGGTGAGGTGGAATCTGGCCCGATGGGAATCACCTGGTCATCGGTCCAGGTGAAGTTGCCTCCGGTATCCACAGCCCGGGCACTCAGACGGAAGGAATCCTGCAGGTCACTCAGGACCGGCGCAATGAATCGATATTCAAAGGGAAACGCGCTGTCCGTGAACGCCTTCACGCCATCGACATAAAATTCGACATTGCGCACCTGGACATCGTCTCCGACCAGCGCCGTCACTCGCTCCCGTTGACCGCTCTCTGCTTCGCCGGAGCCGAAACTGGCGGAGAGTGTGATGCTCGGCGACACGCCATTCGCATCGTAGGGCAGGTAGTTGATGATCTGCATTCCTTCGCTGTCATCTGCCACATAGGCCAATCCGTTGAAGATGGAGACGGCGCGCGCATTGCCCTGCGTCGGGAACGTGGTTACGAACAGGTCGTTTAGCGCCGGATCGATCAGGTCGTAGGAGGAAATGTCATGAAGTCCGTCATCGGAGCTATTGGCTCCAACTGCGGCGATCCCCAGGCCAGAACCATTCGCAACGATCTGCCTCCAGCCGAACTGGGTGGTGTTGCCCTGGGTGATCAACACCGGCTCAGCCGGTTTGCTGACGTCGAGGGTATTGTAGCCTTTGCCGTGCAGGGTGTATGCCACGCCGCCACCCACGAAGATCCGTGTGTTCTGCGACGAAACGAACGGAGAGGAAACGGAGCCAACCACGGCGAATGCGTCCCCAATAAGTGAAATCACATGCAGTCTGTTTCCGGTTAGGGCGTAGAGATAATCTCCTTCAAGAGCCAGGTCTTGCACCGGATCGCTCAGACTCAACTGGTCAATGATGCTTCCGCTGGACAAATCCACGACAACGACCCGACCAGAACTGAGTCCCACATAGCCAATGCCCGCTCCGACGGCGATGGACTGCGCGCCAGGCAGATTGACCTGCTGGATGATTCGTGCCGTTGTTGTGTCCGTAATGTCGATCACTGCCAGACCCTCATTGCCGTCCGCGACGGCCACGAGATTGCCGGAAAAGGCGACACGCTGCGCGGTGCCCGGAGTATCGAACTGCGCGAGGATGGTCGGCTGGTTAAAGTCGGTGATGTCCACGATGGAAACTCCGCTGAGGCCCTCAGCCAATACTGCGAGATTGTTTCCGGTGGCAATGTCGATGGCCGCACCCGGTGTTTTAACCGTGCCAATGACGCCTGTGATGACTGCTAATCCGCTCAGCGGATCGGTGCCTTGATCAACCTCCGCGCCGTCGGGAATACCGTCGTCATCGGAGTCGGGGTTACTCGAATCGGTACCATAAACATCCTCGACCAGATCGGGCAGGCCATCCTCATCAGAGTCAAGTGCGTCCGCTGGGAGCGAAAATAGGTTGAAACGGGGCAAGTCGTAGGGAACGTTGGGACTTAAGTAGGGTGAGATTATTGCTAAACCTTTGGTAATAGGGTCGTAGAAGACCACGTCCAGCAACACCCCATCACCAGGCACGAACAGGGTATACTGACCATACGGTTGAGTCTCCCCTCGTAGCACTAAATCGCCGCTCGGTCTCGAGATAGTGGCCGCATACAGCACCGGGTAGGCCGGAGCATTGCCGAGGGTCAAATCATCCAGTTCCAGCCCGATCTTGTTGGCTGCCAGGAGAAGGGCTTCTTCTTCTTCGATAACCAGATTTCTCAAGTATTCTCCAGCGTCTCCACCCGCCACCTCGTCAGCCAGCTGAAAGAGAGCGTCTAGTTCGACCACCAATTCCGGAGAAAATGGCGACTGACTATACACAGCTGGGTGAAGCAAATCTTTAATCTGTTCGAAAATATTGGCGAGTTCCTGCTCAATATCAGGCTCATCTTGCGCTGCTTGCATCACAACGGACGTAGCCGGATTGGATTCCGGGGTAGATGGTGGGAATTGGGGGAAGCATTCTTCACAAACGTCTAGGTCCGATCTAAACTCTACTTCGCAAGCAGCGTCATAAATGTCCCTTCTAGCTGAATATTTCCTTACGCAATCCTTCCATTCTTTAGACCGTTTACCATTATTCGGATCAAAATGTTGAGGAAAGAACACTTCTTCCCTGGCTTCACAGATCTTGACAGCCTCCCCGAATTTCTCAGCGCCAGTATCCTCGCAAGAACCGTAGAGCCGTTTCGCCCCGGTGAGGCACTCATCGAGATTGAGAAAAGAGCAAAAATACTCTGGCTCTGGATCTGGATCCGGATTTGGCCATATCGAATCTAGGTCCCTAATTTTCGGCGGCGGCGGAATTAGTGCAAGCAGACTGAGAAAACCGTGCCAACCCGGTTGGAGAATACCCACGCCGGGATCGGTGCAGGCAAGTTTTCCATCAGCGCTCACCGTCATGCCTCCTACGTCTTCCCATATCCCTTTGTCGTGGTTGAAGGACATCAAAGTGCCTTTGGTTCCCGGCGGCGGCAGTTGTCCTGAGGTTGGGTCGGGTAGATTTGGGAAACAGACCGGTGCCGGTCGGTCGAAATTACTCGGACCGTCCGTCTGCACGGTGATCACCAGCGGCATCTCGACTCCTGGTGGCAGTGGGCCCGGCAAACGATCCGGTGGGACCGGCGCGATGCCCACCATCCCGCCACGCGTGCCATCGTCGCTGAAGAGCGAATTGGCCGGCACCGTGATGGATACCCCCGCCAAGGCTGGATTGTCCGCCACCACGTCCGGCGGAAATTCGATAATCGTGTCCTGCGTCATGCTGGCCACCTGTAAGGTGCCCTGAGTGATCAGCGGCAGGTAAACCGTGCCCGTGCCGCCGACCGGAGTGTCCATCACTCCTGCCACAGCCGACCACGCCTTACCCACGAACGGATAGTATGCCAGGTCTGGGTACCGGATGCCTTCGGCTTCATCAATCACCGTCCGTCCGTCGATGTGAACAAAGAACCGCCCTGGAGGAACGGGACTGAGGGTGAAATCCCCGTTCGCATCCGTGACTGTGCGGTGCGTCTCCTCCACCCCATCCACCGTAATCGTCACTCCGGCCAGCGGCCTGTCCACCGGCGCGCCTCCATCGGCTTCCGGTGCCAGTTCCGATGCAAAAACGCGTCCCACCACGCCGGTTCCTGCCAGTGGACTCAGGCTCAGGGTATCGAAGGCGATGATTGCCTTTCCTCCCGGAAAACCGTCGCCATCGACATCCAGGAATGCGCCGGTGTGGTCCCTTACCTCGGTGCCGTCGAAAGTCACCACCACCTGCGAGCTGCCCGGTAGTGGCTCAAGATAGAAAAGGGTCGCCTTCATGCCATCGCTGGACAATTCGGCGCGGGAAAGTATTTTTCTGCCGCCAAATTCGGCGAAAAACATATTCCGGTCGAGCGTTGTGTCGCTTGATACGGGAGCGCTGAAATGGAGAATGGTTTCGCGGGTGACTGAGACGCCCGTCTCTCTATCCACCGGAGACAAATCACTAAGCGTGACCAGAGGTGGCTCGGTAAACTTCAACCTGAAAAAGCGAGCTTGATCGCTGATCTCCAGACGGAGCACCAATTCGCCGGCACCTTCAAGTGCGGTCTGGCTGAGACTCTGCCAATCGCTGAAAGAACCCAAGGTCAGGCTCTCCTCGAGTGAATAGCCCGCAGCAGCGTCCGACCACACGATACGGATCTGAGAGTCGCCCGCATTCTGGACCGAAAGAGTGGGCTCGGGTTCTTGCGCGTGAACAACGTTAGCGACGCTGGAATAAGCCAGAAGGCCGAGAAGACAGGTCCGAATTACAAGGTGAGGGAAATGAAATCTCATAAGGCTCGGTAATCTATAGAATGCAAGAGACTTATAGTCTACTATAATCAGCTATTGCGGGGCCTTGAGGCGCGGCCAAGTAGGTGGGGGGGTACGGGTCTCGTTAGGCACTCACGTGGACCTATTGCGGGGAGCTATCCCGGTTTGCCATCGGCTGATGGCGGATCAAGGCAAAGCAGGACAGCGATTCCTTTTCTCCTTTTTCTCTGCCCGTAATTTCGGTGGTTTCTGAACTTGATCCGTCATTATCGGTAACCACTACTTTTGGCGTGTAAGAGGCTGTCTTAAAAGTAATGAGATATGTCGTTTGGCCAGAAAAAGCCTCGCCGCAAGGCACATCCGAAATGGTCCCGCGGCCGCGGGACCCATGGGGCTATCCCTTTCGGATGGAACGCCGCGCCGGGGTCGTTTCTGGCCAAACCCTTCGGGCAGAGTTGCTTTGGATCGTGGCCGGCGTTGGGCACTTTGGACCAAGGCCTTTGGGCCTGGGCGCCTCGCGCCTGCCTTGCCCAGCACCCCAAATCAATCTCTGCGACATGCCTTGGGGCTTTTCAGGCAGCCTCTCAGGTGCTCTATTCCCAGCAGTTTGAGTGGTGGAGCCGATCAGGTTCGAACTGACGACCTCTTGAGTGCGATTCAAGCGCTCTTCCAACTGAGCTACGGCCCCGATTATCCGCTTTCGGATGCCCCGACGTTGGATGAAACGCGGGCTGAGTAAACCCAAAAATCGTGGGAATTCGGGACAACACCTCAACCGTAATACCCCAAGGAAAGGGCGTTCCGAGCCTTCCGGGGGTTTGGGGAGAAGCAATCCCAAGTGGCAATGCCGGGTCTGGATTCGAGTGGAAGGGTCCCTGTCACCGAATTGTCACCAACTGGCCTCCAAATTGCTGTTGTCACCTGTTCAATTCGAACGTAAAAAAGTACAAAGTCCGCCTCATCGCGGGCACGACAGGGAGTCCTGTCGTTAATCAGACCGAATTAGAAAACAAACCATGAAAAAAGTAACGACGAACGCAGCGGTTAAGAGAACGACCGGGAAGCCTGCGGTCAAAAAGACAGTAGCCAAGAAGGCAGCAGCCAGGAAAAGTCCTGTCCGGAAGGCGACAAGGAAGGCCAAGGCGGGAGTCCCGGCCAGTCCGGAAACCCGGATCAGCGCAAAAATTGACATCGGTTTCGGCAATATCCTGTATCTGCGCGGTGATGGTCCGGGCCTCAGTTGGGAGCAGGGAGTGCCCATGGATTGCGACAAGGACAGCATCTGGAATTGGACGACGGTGGCGACGGCCAAGGCCTTCACCTACAAGGTACTGGTCAACGATATCAGCTGGTCGGTCGGGGAGGACTATACCGCCCACGTCGGAAAGAACAACAAGGCTGATCCCGAGTTCTGAAAGGCTGGTCTTCGAAAGGCACAGGCACCTTTGAATCAACCGAACCCGGTTACCCTGATCCGGGTGGCCGGGGCTCTTGCTTAAGCGGCCGAATCGTTTGGGCGTGCTCCCGCCAACCTCTCCTGATCAGGATCCCCGGTCAGTGCCCTCATACGGTCTTGAAGGAACTCAACCCCAGCCTGACCGGGAGGTATCTCGTCATGGGGAATGAGCTCACATTGGAAAGTCACGGTCGAGAACGGCACGGGTAGAAAGAAGCGGTCCCAACTCCTCAATCGCCAGTAGCGGTGGAAGGTAACACCCGCCAGGAGAACGCGGCTCCGGACCCGACGAGCGGCAAGAACGGCACCCGGCTTCATCACGTAAGCCGGTCCCCTCGGTCCGTCGGGGATGATGGTCACATCATGTCCATCCCGATGACAGCGGACAATATCGTTGAACCCTTCACGGCCAAACCGGCTGCTGGAACCGCGCACCGTTCCGATGCCGACGCGTTCAAAGAAATAGGCCAGTTCACCACCATCCCGACTCGCACTGACCAGGGCAAAGACACGCCGCATCTTGCGCAGACGCCGGTGAGCAATCGGCGCCATGAACAGCGAACTGTGCCACATGATGATGACCAGGGGTTCGGCCTGATAGGAGGAGGCCTCCCGCGACCTGGTGTCCACGCGGAGCCGGATTGTCCGCGCCCAGCACCGGTAGAATACGCTCAGAAGCCACAGGAGGATGCGTTTTCCGCCCGTCACTCCATAGACCGTCGTGTCCGCCGCTGTTTCGGGATGCTCTACCATCTGGCTGGTACCGACTGTTGGAAATCCATCGATCCAGGCCAAGACTAAAGGGATCGAAGCTGTCCCCCGAACGATGAAGCCAGCCGCCGCATATTGGCTGCATCGGCCTTTTTCATCTCGAAACCGATAATGTGGATTCGCGGGCGACCCGGAAGATTCCGTTCCAATCTCCGGACCGTCGACAGGAACGTCTCGTAGGGAATTTCCGGATAGGATACACGACCAGAAGTGAGGGTTCTTCGATTGAGCACGCCATCAGTGATCAGAAAGATCACATCAGGCTGAAGCTCGAAAGCCGCCTCGAACGCTGCTTCATGCCCAAAGAAAGACTGCCCTCCCACAACCGGAGGATTTCCTCTCAGGTTTGAAGGAATCCACGATGACGCGGCCGCCCGGTTGGACGCCGTGGCCGGCGCGACATAGGGGGCAAAACTCCGCACACCCTGGCTGAACTGGACGATGCCAAACCGGGTTCCAGAATCAAGGCCATTGATCAGACGCTGCACTTCGGCCTGGATGCGCTCGATGGTGTATCCGCGATTACGGGCCTTGCGCATGACCGAGGCTGAGGTGTTGACGACGATCACGATCCGTTCGCCGTGATCCTCAACTCCAAAGAACGCCGCCGCTGAAACCGCCGACTTGATCCCGTCAAGAGCCCCGTTCAGACCGGCCTGGGCGAGCAGGGCATCGGTATTGGCGGTCAGGAACTCCGCGTTTTCCAGGGGATTGAACTCGCTGCTGGGAACATTCGGCATCGGCGGCAGTCCGTCGGGAAGCAGGGCCGAGGTGGCGAGCCTCGCAATCTGAAGCGGGCTGGTGGCCATCTGCTGGAACTCCGCCACCGCCACACGATGGTCGAGTTCCCGCTGGGGCAACCGAACCGTTTTCTTTCCTTCGAACGCCGGATCCTCCGGGTTTGACGGTCTCAGGATGACGATGAAAACGGTCAACAACAGGAGGCCCACCTGTGCCAGGATGGCATAAGCCAAGGTATCGGCCCGAATCCGTCGGCCGGCCGCTGCGTTCGAACCCGTCATCGCCCATCCACGATGAAGCAATGGTTCAACGATGGAAGAACGGAATTCCCCCTTGCCACCGCTCGGAGGGACCTGGAGATTGACGAGGTGCAAAACCGGTCGGACTACAAAAGCACCTGGGAAGCCCTTGCTCCCAATGAAAAGGACGCCCGAATGTACGTGGCCGGCCACACCGACACCAAGGAGTGGGATCGATCGGCCAGGGTGACCCAGTCAGTGCTTTCGGAGGTTGTCGGCCTCAAACCAACGGACGTCATCCTTGAGATCGGATGCGGCATGGGTCGTGTCGGAAAGGTCCTGGCCCCCGGGTGTGCCCGGTGGATCGGAACGGACATTTCATCCGGCATGCTCGACTGTGCCCGGCACCATCTGTCCGGCCTCGAAAACATCGAACTGGTCGAGCTGAAAGAGGTCGGACTGGAGCCGATCCCCGAGGCATCGGTCGACATGGTCTATTGCACGGTCGTGTTCATGCACCTCTTCGAGTGGGACCGCTATCGCTACGTGGAGGAAGCCATGCGGGTCCTGAAGTCGGGCGGTCGCTGCTACTTTGACAACGTGGACATCACCACCGACCACGGATGGGAGGTTTTTCAGGAAGGCGCCCGTTTCCCGCGAGCCGAACGTCCGCCTCATCTGAGCATGACATCGAGCGGAGATGAATTGGAGACCTATGGCAGGCGGGCGGGATTCGCGGACGTGACCATCCGTCGCTGGGGTGGCGCCTGGGTGGCCGTTACCGGCCGAAAGCCGGACAGCGATTAGTTCGCTCTCTGTCTTATTATTTCTTTTCTGCGCAGTTCGCGCTGACGAGCCCGTTCCTGCATTCCGATTTCGAGGAGGTCGCTGACCAGCATTCGGGCTTCGGTCTCCTGCTCCTTCACCGTGAGTGGACGCCCGTATTCCTGCTCCAGGGTTGGCAGCGGTCTGATCAGCCCCCCGGCGGTGAACTGTGCTTCGCGGAGTTTCAGCCGCGCCGTCACGCCGGCTGAAAGTATCGTAACTTCCTCATTTTCCGGATCATAGGTTATGACCCGTATCCCTTCGGCCTCCTCCCCAACCGGAATCCAGACGCCCTCATTGGTTCGAACGTCAAATACACTGATCAGGACCTCGCGACCAAAAGAGAGCACGCTGGCGAACTGGAGGTTTGCCAAGGTAGGTGCGGGAACGGAGGGCGCCGCCGGCTTACCGGAATCGGGTGGCAGGAATGGAGATTCATCATCCGATTCGGACCCCAATAGCAGAGAACACCCCGCCGAGAATATCACGGTCGCGAGTTTGAACCGAAGTTTTGTGAACACATTCATCCTTCCAGCAATTAACGACATTAAGATAGGTAGAACCAAGAAAAGTGCCAACAAAAAGCCCGGCAACCGCACAGGTCACAGACCAGCCGATGTTACGGTCCCAATGCCCCAAAGAGAATGCCAGGGAGCGAAAATCGCACCGATGCACGCGACACCTTCAAGTCACGTTCCGAGGTGTGCTGTCAGTCTCGAAAAATCCGACATTCGCCACTTGACTTTGACATGACCACCTTCTCTATAGACGCCTTTCCCATTTGGGGTGGTAGCTCAGTTGGTTAGAGCGCCTGCCTGTCACGCAGGAGGCCGCGGGTTCGAGTCCCGTCCATCCCGCCATCCTTCGCACGTTCCACGCGCTACGGATGGCACGCCCCTGGCAGACAACGGTGATAATCAGTAAGAACGTTGAAACCTCAAGGCGAAGGATGGCGCCCGCCGAAGCCTTGGCGTAGGAGGGCCACGTTCTACTCTTTCATTGATGTTCTACGTTTACTGCATCGAGAGCACCCAGGTTGCCGGTCACACCACCATCGGATTCACGCAAAATCCCAAACAACGGCTCCTTGACCACAACCGCGGGTGCAATCCTTCGACCGCTCCTCTCACCCCTTGGAAGCTGAAAGGCTACATCGCCTTCGACTCCAAACAAGGCGCTATGGACTTCGAAAGCTACTTGAAAACCGGATCGGGTCGTGCATTTCGCAAGAGACGCCTTTGGTAAGGGACCTTCGCACGTTCCACGCGCTTCCGGCTTCTCGTTGATACGCCGTGACATGCCGGATGGCACGCCCTTGGCAGACAACGGTGATAATCAGTCCTCAAACGACGCCCCAAAGCCTATCAACGCATGACTCAACCCCGCTCGCTTATGCGCGTGTCTCCATCCCGCAGAAACAAGGGCAAAAAACCTCCTGAACCCGCCTTAACTTAGTGCCATTCACGTTTGACCCATGTCATCTTTCTCTTTCTCAGAGTCGGAGACGGGGAGGCGGTTGGCGAGCGTTTGGATGAAAAACTCTTCTTTCGATCCGTAACGATTTTCTGGCGAACCCGGAAATACCAGATGATTCTCAATACCGAGTTCGTCCATTCTTTCCTTCAGCTTGATGCCGAAGTTCACATGGTGGACTTTCCAACCGCGAGCTTCCTTCGGGTCGTCAGGAACTGGTTCGTCCGGGTTCATTTGGTATTCCATATAGAGAGGCACATCATCCTCGGTTAGAAGCGAAATCGCAGAGATCTCTTCAATCGTTTTCTCAAAAGCTTCCTCGTCCTCCATATCGAAATACACCCAACGATCGCGGTGCGAAGCATCATAGTCGGGAATATGTTCCACCCACCACTCCAAATCCATGGTGGCCTGCCCCCCACTTGTCGCGAGACTGGTCAGGCGAGTGGAGTTTCTGGCAACTGGATCCTCGCTGTCGGGAACGGCCATTTCGTCGTGGAAGCCCAGATACATACATAGCTGGGCGCCCGCGGATCCGCCAAAGGCGCCAACGCGGTTTTCATCAAGGTTCCACTCCCGGGCTTTGCTGCGGATAAACTGGAGCGCACGCCGGCAGTCGTAGTGGGCTGCAGGCAGTTTTGCTATCGAAATGAAGCGGTATTCAACCGAGGCCACGGATATCCCCGCTTCGTTCAATCTCAGGATTGTGACCGGTGAAATCCTCTTGTAGCTGCCGCCCTTGAAACCGCCACCATGAATATAAATCACCAACGGAGTCGGATCATCTGAATCGGCGAGCCAAAGGTCGAAGACGTTCTGTTCGTAGGGTCCGTATGAAACCTCGGCATGGGTGGGTTCAGGGCGCTGTTGCGCCCGCCCGTCGTTCTGTTGAGAAGACGAAGGAGAGACGGCAAATAAAGATGTGATCAGGCCGACTGACAAGGAGTTCGAAATGACTTTTCTCATTGGTTTCAGGATCTGACTGAATTATGGCGTTAAGCGGCGGCGAAACAGGATTCTGATCTGATGGGATATTGAAGAGTCTCGTTGAAATGTCGCGAACAATGACTGAAAAAGGAGAGCGACCGAAACCTGGGGAAAATCCACACGATGGGGTAGCACCTAAGGAGTCCGGGACGCTCCCTTTCCAACTTCCGAGCTACGTAGGTGCTATGTAGGAACTACATAGTTGCTACATAGTTGCTACGTAGTTCCTACCGGAGGAATATCTTTTCAGTCATGGAAAGATGAAGGAAGAGTTGGGCAGAGCAACGGGATCACCACAGACTTTGAGAAAACCCTTACCTCAAAGGGTTAGGACCGACCCGAATGGACAGTGTCAGCACCGGATCGGCCGAGCAGCTCTGCATGGGTCACCCTTCGCGGGTATCCAAATGATTCGCGGGGGGGGCTGAGGCAAAATGTTTAAATTCTACGTTTGACCCCTTTCTCACCCTCAGTGGCCGAGCTCCGCCAGTTCTTTTTCGGCTTCGCGCATTCGCTTCAACAGTTCCGGGAGTTTATGCATGGCGATGATCTGGCGTTTCATCTCCATGGCCGGTTGAGCGGGATATCCAAAGACGGTGCCTTTCGGCGGGACGTCGCGCATTACACCGGACTTTGCTCCGACGGTTGCTTGCGGTCCGAGCTTGAGATGGCCGGCGACTCCGGATTGGGAGGCGATGACACAGTAATCTTCCAGAGTCGTGCTTCCGGCAAAGCCGCATTGGCCCATGATCAGGTTATGGCGGCCAATCGAGACGTTATGGGCAACGTGAACCTGGTTGTCGATTTTGGTTCCCTGCCCGATGACGGTGGGGCCGAGAGCGCCGCGATCGACGGCGGTGTTGGCTCCGATCTCCACGTCGTCATGGATGATCACATTTCCGATCTGCAACATCTTCAGGTGTTGCCCTTGATCGAAGACATACCCGTAACCGTCGGAGCCGATGACGGTGCCAGCGTGGATGGTGACGCGACTACCGATCCGGGTTTCTGGATAGACCACGACGTTCGGGTGAAGGGTGACGTCTTCGCCGAGCACGCAGTTCTTGCGGACGTGGTTGCCACCGAGGAGCGCTGAACGAGCCCCGATCCGGGTGTGGTCACCGACGACGCAGTGGGGACCGATATGAGCGGTGGTGTCTATCTGGGCGGTGGGCGCAATCACGGCCGTGGGGTGGATGCCTGCGGGGTGTTCGTCCGGGGGGTAAAAGAAGGGGAGCAACTTTGCGACGGCCACACGGGCGTTGGGGACCTTGATCACAGTTTTTGATTCGGAGGTCAGGTCGTCACTGACGAGTATGGCGCTGGCCTGGCTTTGCTCGGCGGCGGCGAAGTAGGAAGCTTTTTCCGCGAAGGTGATGTCTCCCTCGCGGGCATGGGCTGCCGGGGCGATTCCGGTGATTTTTTTTGAAGCGTCCCCGAGGACTTCCCCCTGAAGTTGTTCTGCGATTTGAAAAGCTGTGAAGACCATGGGCGTTCGTTGTGTTGCGATGACGATCGGAGGGGGAAATCAGGAGTCAACGTTCATGTATCATATCTACCCTACTTGGGTCCAACATCTTCCAGAGCCCCTTATCCCAAAGGATCAGGGCCGACCCGAATGGACAGTGTTAACACCGGATCAGCCGAGCGGCTCTGCATGGGTCTCCCTTCGCGGGTTTCCAACATGATTCGCGGGGGCTAAGGCAAAAATGTTTAAATTCTACGTTTGACCCCTTTTTCAGAGTCTTTTGCCTGCGTCGGCGATCATCTTGAGGTTCTCGCAGGGAGCATCAAGAGGGACTGCGCATTCAGGTCCGATGATGTCGATTCCGACCTTCAGCTTTTCCGCGATGTCCCGCTCTATCGATTCAGGCGTGCCGTTCAGCACAACGTCGATATTGCTCGTGCCGCCCATAAGCGCCAGATTATCTCCCGCCAGCCTTCTCGCCTCCGCTGCGGGGACCTTTGAGTCGAAATGAAAGCATTCCACTCCGGTCTCCCGAATGTATTTCAGACGGTCCGAGGTGTCGCCGCAGATGTGAAGAATCAAGGGGCACGGGATACGCTCATGAAGTTCCTGGTGGATCTCGGCGAGAAAATCCCTGTAAGCATTCGGGGAGCAAAGATCCCGCGTACAGTGGTCGCCGAGGGTCAGGGCGTCAGCGCCCTGTTCGATCTGGGCCTCGGCAAAAGCCACGGTGACTTCAAGGAGTTGCCGCATGACCTGTTTGACCCTGTCGGGGTTGAGGAGCGTGGAGATGAGAAATTCCTCAACGCCGAAAACGTGGTAACCGAGCGTCCAGGGGCCAAACACTTTGCCAACCACAGCGACTTCACTCCCGACTTCCTTCTTGAGCAATTGCAGCGCCTTGAGCGGCACGGCGCAGCCGGGTTCCTTCAGGAAATCCCGGGGGATACGAAAGGGGTCATCTATGGAGGAGCATACGGATTGACCGTCGGGCATTCGGCCGCTGTCTCCCCAGTCAACGCGGCATCCAAGTGCTGCGGATTCATGCCAGACGCTGAACAACGGCATGACATTGTCGAAACCAAACTCCGTATGGCTCGTTGCCGCGAGCCTGGCCATCTTCTCCGGATCAAGGTGCGCATCCGGAAAAGCGATACCGACCCTGTCCATCAAGTCAGTGGTTACGATGGACGTCGCACTGCCAACAGACGCTCGGGGAGTGATGCCTCGTCGAAGTCTGGTCAGGAAGATATCTTTTGGTTTCATCTCTGTCCTCTGGCGTCATCACCAGCCGCTGAAAGTTGTCCGAATTTCACACCGCGGAATCCGGCCACTGTCAGGAACACGGAGCATTCCATCTCCGCTGAGTGTGAGAGTGGCCCGACCCTCAGAACAGCCAGCATATGGAAAGAACAACCACCTTCAAGCCAGGATCGGCACATTGGCAATTGCTCGGCGCACGCCCTTCCGGCTTCTCGTTGATACGCCGGGACAGGCTGCTGGGTATTCCCCCACCCTTGCCGCTTGCGTCCGGTGTGATCCGACGCCTGCATGGTGGAGGCGCCGCAACCGGCAACCTTTGACTGATGATTGACCCGATACGCTTTCCGATTCGGATCCTCTCCGATCTTCACCTGGGCAACCAGGCGAGCATGGTTCGCACGGCCGAGGTTATCCTGCCCCTCTTTGAAGACACGGGCACGATTGTCCTCAACGGCGACACCTTTGATCACCGGCACCGGGAGCGAGGAAAGGCGCCGACTTACCCGATCGAGATGTTTGAGGCCTTGGCCGACCGAGCCGGCACCCATCTCGTCGTGATCTCGGGCAATCACGATCCTGATGCGTCGACCGTCCACCACCTCGATCTGATGGATGGACAGATTCTGGTCACCCATGGCGACGTGCTCTACCCGGAGATCGCCCCGTGGAGTCATTTTGCCGCCCAGTTTCGAGAGATGATCAGGAAAGAGCTCGACGAGCTCGAGAACCCGGGCGGACATTCGCTCGAACACCTGCTGGCAACCAACAAGAGTGTGGCCCGCCAGATCCTGACCCAGCCCCACTTCTACTTTCCAACCAATGAAGGGTTCTTTCGTCACCTGCTTCGATACCTCTGGCCACCGTCTCGGATTCCCAGGATTCTCGGCAGCTGGCGACAGCTTCCGATAAGCGCGGCGAAACTCGCCGGGGACCACCGACCCGACGCCCGATTTGTTATCGTCGGGCATACCCACTACCCGGGTGTCTGGACCCGACAGAGCCGTTGCATCATCAATACCGGTTCATTCCTTCCCTTGCTGGGCCGTCGACTGGTAGATATCCACGAGGACCACCTTGAGGTGAGGAAAATCCGGCGGGCCAGGCAAAGCTTCCATCCGGGACGGGTGGTGAGACGTTTCGCGGTGAGCAAGGGGGTCACGTCTTGACTGTTCAGCAAGGGGGTCACGTCTTGACTGTTAAAAAAAACCAAAGAGGTTTTTTTAACAGTCAAGACGTGACCCCTTATCCATGATCATGGACGGCGGACGTTTATTCTGCAGGAGCTGCCCCATCGTATTCATGGCTGGACCAACGTGCTTGAAGAACTTCTTGTAGGCCGCGCAGAGGTAGTTGAGCCCCGGCTCGCCATCCGGCGTTCGTATGAAGCGGTGCTTCGGGCATTCCCCGTGGCAGGCAAAACGGACTTCGCACTCACGACAGTATTTGGGGAGGGTATCGCTCTTGTCGTTGCCGAACTTTCGCTGGAAATCCGAATCGACCATCGAACCCAGACCGAGGTTCATGATATTACCCAGCTTGAATTTCGGATAGACGTAGTGGTCGCACGAATACAGATCGCCGTTGTGCTCCAGGGCCAGGCCAAGACCGCACTTTTCGGAAAAGACACAGAGACCGCCCCCCATCCCGGTCCAGTTGCCCAGCGTTACGTCAAAGATCTGGACGAAGGTTTTCCCGACGTCCTTTCGAACCCACTCGTCAAAGATCTTGACCAGGAATTCTCCGTAATCGTCCGCGCGAACACTCCATGAGGTCACGAGGATGTGCCGATTCTTCTTCTCAGGATCGGGCGGCGGCGCCAGGTCGAGACCGGTGTCGGAACCCGGCTCGACACTGCGTTCGACCAGAGGGATAAACTGGATAAACCCGCTGCCGATCTTCTTCAGGAAGCGGTAGACCTCGAGCGGGTGGCGGGAGTTCGCCCGATTGACCACGGTCAGCGTGTTGAACTCGACCTTGTGTTTCTTGAGAAGCCCGACTCCCTGCATGACCTTGTCGAAGGTCGGTTTTCCGCCCTTGTCGACCCGATATCGGTCATGGAGGCGAGCCGGTCCATCAATGCTGATTCCAACCAGGAATCCGCTTTCATGTAGAAACTCGCCCCACTCATCGTTCAGCAGGGTGCCGTTGGTCTGAAAGGCATTAGAAATCTGGCGCCCCTCTCCATACTTCTTCTGCAACTCGACCACCTTGCGGAAAAACTTCACCCCAAGGAGGGTTGGTTCCCCACCCTGCCAGGCGAAATTGACCTCGTTGACCGGTTGAGCCTCGATATAGGTCCGGACGTAGTTTTCGAGGACCTCGTCCGACATCCGAAAGTTCGATTTCTCCGGGTAGAGAACCTCCTTCTCCAAGTAAAAACAATACTCGCAATCCAGGTTGCAAAGAGGACCAATCGGCTTGGTCATAATATGAAACGGCCGACTGGCTCTGGCGGTGGGTGACGACATGGGAATGGAAATTACGGCGGGATTTCGGTTCTTGGCAAGACGACGGGAGGGGGTCATGTCTTGACTGTTAAAAAACCCAAAAGGCTTTTTTAACAGTCAAGACATGACCCCTTACGTGACTCCGTTGTGAAGACCGACCAATTCGACTACGACCTGCCCGAGGCACTGATCGCCCAGCATCCGACGAGACAACGGGACGAGTCCCGCCTCCTCGTGGTCGATCGCAGCACTCGCGCGATCGACCACCGATCATTCGGCGACCTTCCGTCCCTCCTGCAGTCCAAAGACCTTCTGGTCCGAAACACGGCTCGAGTCCTGCCCGCGCGCATCCATGCCCGGAAGTCCACCGGAGGAAAGGTCGAATGCCTTCTCCTCTATCCAACCGCCGACACCGACACATGGTCGGCCCTGCTCAGACCGGGACGGAGGCTTCAACCCGGAACCCGATTCGGAATCGCCGATCAATTCCTGGCCGAAGTGATTAGGAAAAACCCGTCGGGTGAATGCCTGGTCCGATTCATCGAGAACCGCCACGCAAGCATACCCGACCTGGCCGAGGCGATCGGCGAGATACCGCTCCCTCCCTACGTCGATCGCCTCGAGGGAGCGGCCGCGGATCGTCTGGAGGATCGCGATCGCTACCAGACGATCTACGCACGGGCCGACCGCACCGTCGCCGCAGCCGCACCGACAGCGGGCTTGCATTTCACGTCGAAGATCGATCGGGACCTTCGGGCGCGTGATATCGGGACCGCGGAAATCATTCTTCACGTGGGTCTTGGAACCTTCCGACCGATCGAGACCGATGAGATCGAAGCACATACCATGCATGCCGAAACCTACGAGATCCCAGCCGAAACCCGGTCCATACTCGCGGATGCCGCGAATCAGCGGATAATCGCGGTCGGTACAACATCGCTTCGGGCTCTGGAAGCATTTCATCGATCCGTCGATCATCTGAAAGGACCGGACCATACCGCCCGAACGGAACTTTTCATCACCCCGCCGGCGTCATTCAACCTGGTCGACTGTCTTCTGACGAATTTCCATCTCCCGCGATCAACTCTTCTCTGCCTGCTGGCGGCATTCCTGGCTCCGGGATCCGACGACGGCATTGGCTGGTTCAAGGAAATCTACACTGAAGCGATGCGGGAGGGATACCGGTTCCTCAGCTACGGCGATGCCATGCTGGTGACTTAAGGGGTCATAACCGGGAATAAATGTCCCTTTCCGTTTCTCATTACCACCGATGTCGCCTCCCAGTTTCCAGAGTCTGGTAGATACCTACTATGAGTCTCTCTTCCGTTTCGGGCAAAGCCTGGCCGGAAACGCGAGTGATGCTGCCGACCTGACCCAGCAGACTTTCTTCATCTGGGCGAAGAAGGGCCATGCGCTTCGCGATGTGGCCAAGGCGAAATCTTGGCTGTTCACGACTCTTTACCGGGAATTCCTGAAGCAGAATCGCCGTTCGCAGCGGATTGACTATCGCGAAAATGACGAAATTGAGCGGACCGCTCCACCTACCGAGCCCACCTGGCTCGAAACGATTGATGCCACACTCGTGGTCGAAACACTTTCGAACCTCAACGAGACTTTTCGTGTGCCCCTGACGCTCTTCTACCTCGAAGACAGTTCCTATAAGGAAATCGCCGAAATTCTGAAAATACCCCTTGGCACGGTCATGTCCCGGCTTTCACGGGGCAAGCAGCAGCTACGGCACCTCCTGCGTGATGCGATCGAAACCCGACGCAACAACATCATCCCTTTACCACGTGTAGAAAGGCAGTCCCATGGATAAGAAAGAAGCAAAATTCGTTCTGAGTGCGTATCGCCCGAACGGAAAAGATGCGGGCGACAGCCAGATCTCGGCCGCCCTCGAGTTGGTGAATTGCGATCCGGATCTGAAGAAATGGTTCGAATCCGAGGTGAAGCAGGACCAGATGATCACGGACAAACTGAAGGAATTGCGACCACCGAGCGGTCTTCGCACGCAGATTCTGGCCGGCATGAAAGTGGTGGAATCCCCCCCTTGGTGGCGCCGATCATCGATTATGGCCTTGGCCGCATCGCTGATTGTCGTCTTCGGTCTGATCTTTTCCTGGAACCGCCCTTCTTACGACTCCGAATTTGCCGAGTTCCGGGCCAGCGCGGTCAGTTACGCCGCCGGGTTCATCAGCCTGGATTACTTCGCCGACGACCTGTCGACCCTGGCGGGATGGTTGAAAGAAAAAGATGCGCCTGCGGTTACTGATCTCGCCGGCAAGCTCGAATCCATGCCGGGAATCGGATGCCGGACCATGAGCTGGCACGGCAAGACGATCTCCCTGATCTGCCTGCAGGGTGATACGGTTTATCATGTATTCATGGTCGATCGTGATGAAGTTTCGGATCTGCCCGAATCCGACGAACCCCAGTTCTGGGAGATGAAGCGCCGTACCGTGGTCTCGTGGAAGGATTCCGAGCGCGTCTACATCATGGTGACCAAGGCCTCGGCGGACGAAGTTCGCACCTTTCTCTGAGATAAGGGGTCATGTCTTGCGTTGAACAAAGGGGTCATGTCTTGACTGTTAAAAAACTTTTGGTTTTTTAACAGTCAAGACATGACCCCTTACATGACCCTCTCGGTTGACATAGGTAAATCGCCGGGATTACCGTGCCTTTCATGCGAAACAGGCTGTATGCCCTGGAGTTTGAAAAACCGCTCCGGGACCTCGACCGACAACTCGAACAACTTCACCAGTTGTCGATCGAAAACAACGTCGATGTCACCAGTGAGGTCTCTGCCATTGAACGAAAAATCGAGGCCACCAAGCGTGCCATCTACACCAACCTGACTCCCTGGCAGCGGGTCCAGATCGCCCGTCACCCGAAGCGCCCGTTCACACTCGATTTTGTCGAACAGCTCTTCACGGATTTCCAGGAATTCCATGGCGACCGGATGTACCGCGATGATCCTTCAATGGTCGGTGGCCCGGCCAAGTTCGAAGGGCGTCCGGTCATGCTCATCGGTCAGCAGAAAGGGCGCGACACAAAAGAAAACCTGATGAGGAATTTCGGGATGCCTCATCCGGAAGGTTACCGTAAGGCCATGCGCCTGATGAACATGGCGGAGAAATTCGAACTTCCGATCGTCAGCTTTGTCGACACGCCGGGCGCATATCCCGGGGTTGGATCGGAGGAGAGGCATGTCGCCGAGGCGATCGCGGTCAACCAGCGCGATATGAGCCGACTCAAGGTGCCCATCATCACCGTGGTCATCGGCGAGGGAGGATCGGGAGGCGCACTCGGGATCGCGGTTGCCGATCGGGTTCTCCTCTTTGAAAACGCCTATTACTCCGTGATCTCGCCTGAAAGCTGCTCGGCCATCCTTTGGAAGGACAAGGCGTTCGCACCCAAGGCAGCCGCCGCTCTATGCCTCGGAGATTCTGAGATGCTCAAGAAGAACGGCGTCATTGACGAGATCGTATTGGAACCCTTCGGAGGTAATCACAACGACCCCGATGAGGCGGCCCGGAACCTGGCCAAGGCCCTCAGGAAACACCTCAAGGCGCTGAGCAATCTGAAAACGGGAACCCTGATCAAGCGTCGCTACGATCGGTTCCGCAATCTCGGCGTTTTTGAAGAAGGGGTCATGTCTTGACTGTCAACAAAACCTTTTTGGTTTTGTTGACAGTCAAGACATGACCCCTTTCACGATCAACCGGATGTCCTGAGCGAGGCCGGATGAGTCGATCTCAATCAGCACGGCGGACAATCTGACATCGTCCTTCGCCACTGAGAACCGGCGCGGTAATCCGTCCAGAAACCCCGACACCACCGGTGCCACGTCCCGTCCGATAACCGAATCATACGGACCGGTCATACCCACGTCTGTGATGTAGGCGGTACCTTTCGGCAGAATGGCGGCATCGGCCGTCGGTACATGGGTATGGGTGCCGAGAACCGCTGCCACCCTCCCCTCCAGGTAGCGACCAAAGGCCACCTTCTCCGAAGTCGCTTCGGCATGAATCTCGGCCAGGATAGCGTCGACCTGGCCATCGAGTGATTGAATCACCCGATCGGCGGCCCGAAATGGGCAATCACGCGGTTTCATGAAATTGCGACCAAGCACGGTGAATACAGCCACCCGTTGCCCCTTTGTCTCGATCACGAGGTGGTCACGACCCGGGCAGACCGGGTCGAGATTGGCCGGGCGGCACACCCGCTCCAACCGATCGATTTCCTTTTCGAATCCGCGCTGATCCCAAACATGGTCTCCCAGGGTGATGCCGTCCACCCCGGCCGCCTGGATCTCCTGAACCAGCGATGTGGTGATCCCCGCTCCGGCAGCGGCATTCTCCGCATTCGCGATCACCAGATCAATTTCGAGCTCCTCCCGCAAGGCGCCCAGACACTCCTTTAACCAGGTCCGACCCGGTCGACCCACGATATCTCCAACAAACAAGACCTTAAGCACCCGGTCAGTTATGACCTCGGTCATCCGGTCAGCAACGATGAAAATGACCCGGAATCTGAGCTTGCTTCGCCTCATGCCACCCGCATCCTGCGAAATTCTGAACCACTGAACCTATGAAGACCCAAAACGCAGTCGTGTCATTCCCAAAACCGGAGTTAGGTCCCGAGATGAAGGGATCTGAGGTCGTCGTAGAATGCCTGGTACGCGAAGGAGTCGATACGGTATTTGCCTACCCGGGCGGTGCTTCGATGGAACTCCACCAGGCCCTGGCAAAATCGGACAAGATCAGGACCGTTCTGCCGCGGCACGAGCAGGGAGGCGCATTTGCCGCAGAAGGCTACGCCCGAGCGACCGGCAAGGTCGGTGTCTGCATGGCCACGAGTGGACCGGGAGCCACCAACCTGGTTACGGCAATTGCGGATGCGTTCATGGACAGCACTCCGATGGTGGCCATCACCGGACAGGTCTTTCAGAAATTCATCGGCAAGTCAGCTTTTCAGGAGACGGACTTTTTCGGCATGACGCTGCCGATCGTCAAACACAGTTACCTGATCCTGGACGTCAACGACATCCCCCACGTCCTCAAGGAAGCCTTCGCCATTGCCGGCACAGGACGTCCCGGACCTGTGGTCGTCGACATCCCCAAGGATGTGCAGCAGGCCATGGTTCAACCGATTTTTCCGCCCACGATCGAGTTGAGAGCCAGCAAGCAGCCGGAGCACGCGACGGACGATGAGCTCAAGCGTCTTCTCGATCTGGTGACCAAATCCCGCAAACCGGTCCTCTACGCGGGCGGCGGCATCGTTTCAGCCGAGGCGAGCGATGACCTTCGCGCCTTTGCCGAACGCACGCAGATCCCGGTCGCCACCACCTTGATGGGGGTTGGGGCCTTCCCGGAAGATCATGAGCTTTCGATGAAGTGGTTCGGCATGCACGGCTCGGCCTACGGGAACTGGGCTGTTCACCAATCGGACCTGCTGCTGACCTTCGGAGCGCGTTTCGACGACCGGGTTACCGGTAACCCGACCACATTCGCGCCTGAAGCGACCATCGTCCACATCGATGTGGACGCATGCGAGCACAACAAGAACAAGGTCGTCGATCTCCCCATCGTTTCGGATATCAAGCATGCTCTCGGTCGGTTGAACGAGTTGATGGATGTCAACCGGTTCAAAGCACCGGACACCACCGCGTGGCTCGCTCAGATTGCCGAATGGAAGCGTGACCATCCGTTCCGATATGGCGAGAGCAAGCACATCCTGCCTCAAGAGGCCATCCACACCCTTTACGAACTGACGAAAGGCGAAGCCATCATCACCACCGGGGTGGGTCAGCACCAGATGTGGTCCGCCCAGTTCTACAATTTCACCAAACCGCGAAGCTTGATCAGTTCACTCGGCCTCGGGTCCATGGGATTCGGCTATCCAGCCGCCCTCGGAGCCAAGGTTGCCTTCCCCGATCGCCAGGTCGTGGACGTCGACGGCGACGGGTCATTCCTGATGAACGTTCAGGAGTTGGCCACGGCGAGTATCGAAAAGATCGGGGCGAAAGCCATGGTGCTGAACAACCAGCACCTGGGAATGGTCGCTCAATGGGAAGATCGCTTCTACAACAGTGTCCGCGGACACACGATCCTCGGTGATGCGTCGAATATCGGGACCCCGGAGAACCTCGAGGGACTCTATCCCGACTTCGTAAAGATCGCCCAAGGATTCGGTGTCGAGGCGCGCCGGGTCCATCTCAAATCAGAATTGAGGGACGCCATTGAAGAAATGCTGGCCTGCGAAGGTCCCTTCCTGCTCGACGTCGTCGTGCCTTACACCGAGCACGTGATCCCGATGATCCCCGCCGACAAGTCGGTCGACGAGATGATCATTGAGTAGTGCAAGGGGGGGTCATGTCTTGACTATCAACAAGACTTTTTTGGTTTTGTTGATAGTCAAGACATGACCCCTTCTGTCAGGAGACCGAGACCGTATTGATGGTCCGGATGATCCGGGAAGCGATCTGGTAAGGGTCGCCCTGCGAATTCGGACGACGGTCTTCGAGGTAACCCTTATAGCCGTCGTTGATGAAGCTGTGGGGAACGCGGACCGAAGCGCCGCGATCGGCCAGGCCGTAGTTGAACTTGTCGATTGACTGGGTCTCGTGCAGGCCGGTCAGGCGGAGATGATTATCCGGACCGTAGACCGCGATATGCTCGTCCCGGTACTTGTTGAACGCTTCCATCAACTTTTCGAAGTACTCCTTGCCGCCAACGTCGCGCATGTGCCTGGTCGAAAAGTTGCAGTGCATTCCGGATCCGTTCCAGTCGCCCTTGAGCGGTTTACAGTGCCACTCAACATCCACCCCGTATTTCTCGCAAAGGCGGAGCAGGAGATACCGGGCCGCCCACATCTGGTCAGCCGCCGTGCTTGAACCCTTGCCGAAGATCTGGAATTCCCACTGACCCTTGGCCACCTCGGCATTGATCCCTTCGTGGTTGATTCCGGCATCGATACAGAGATCGAGGTGTTCATCCACAATCGTGCGGGCAAGGTCTCCGATATTCTTGAAACCGACGCCCGTATAGTATTCGCCCTGCGGCTCAGGATAACCCGTTTCAGGAAACCCCAGAGGACGCCCATCCTGGTAGAGAAAGTATTCCTGTTCGAACCCGAACCAGGTATCCGGATCGTCTTCGATCGTGGCACGGGCATTGGACGGATGTGGTGTTCCATCCGGGTTCATGACCTCACTCATGACGATGAAGGCATTGCGTTTGGTGCTGTCCGGATACAGCGCGACCGGTTTCAGGCCACAGTCAGAGTTCTTACCCTCCGCCTGCTGGGTCGAACTGCCGTCAAATCCCCACATCGGGCAATCTTCCAGGGTGAACGAATCAGGATCGCCATCGACGACCTTGGTCTTGCCTCGCAAGCCGGCCACGGGTGTGTAGCCATCAAGCCATAGGTATTCCAGTTTCAGTTTGGCCATAAGTGTCAGGTGTTTTATATGGGTTGCATCTTGAGAATGGAACGATACCGGAAACACACGGCACCGTGCCCAGCCCATGCATGAAGCAGGCAGGTGTTCCAGTCAGCACATAACATGCCACGAATAAAGAGAAATCGTTATTGAACACCCTGGAATACTCGAGGCGACCATATGGCTGCCAGCGGTGAGCCTGGCGAATCCATCGATGGAGCCTTGCAGATCGTGACTCTCTGCCCGACGATGACAGTCTCCCATTTTTCGAGGGGTTCTTTTTGGCAAAACTGCTTGCCTCAGGGTAACCCTAGTGTCCTGTCTCCACCAAGGCCGGCAGAGATGTGTTCAAAATTGATCAGTTCAACACCCCGCACACCAATCGGACCCATCTCGGGAGCCCTTTTTCATGCATGAGGTGAAGGATACCGGCCGCGCCATCGTGCGGATCGGTTACGACGGGCGGGTGCACAAGACCTTCCGCGGCCCCAAGGCTCGCGAACGCTTCGATACCGAAGTCACGGTGTTGCGCTACCTTGAGGAAGTCGGTTGCGGTTTTGTGCCGCGACTCCTCGACTCGGAACCTGAGACCATGACCATCGTCACCACGAACTGCGGATCCAGGGTCGAACGCCTGAACGAAGAGCGAATGAAGGAGCTTTACGACGAACTGGAATCCTACGGGGTGCGCCATGAGGACGCTTTTCTTCGAAACGTCACTTACCGACAACAGGATGGTAGGTTCTGCCTGATTGATTTCGAATTCGCGACGATCCTGAACGAAGAATCGTCATCACCACCCGCCTAATGCAGGCCGCCGCACCTATTGTAACTTATGGGAAGGACACTTGTGAGACAGATGGAGTCAAAAATTGGAAGGATATGGGAGCAATGAACAGACATGGTCTGTTTGGCGGACACCACTCGCATGTCGAGTGACACCGGGCAGGAACTGCCGGGATGCGTGACCCTGCGCTGGTCCGGTAAAACGGATCCCGGTCGCGTCCGGCCCAACAACGAGGATTCGTTTCTGGCTTTGACCTTCGACGGGAAGGAGATGCAATTCCTCGGACGCACCGGGCAGACCACGGTCGAACGAAACGACTGCATCTTTGCGGTCAGTGACGGAATGGGCGGCGCCAAATCGGGCGAATTTGCCAGCCGGATCACCGTCGAAGGGATCACCCGACTGCTCCCCAAGGGATTCCGTCTGAGCGCGGCCGGGCTCTCGAGTGGTTTCTCGGATCTGCTTGAAGAGCTATTCGGTGATATTCACCGCGACCTGATCCATCTTGGTTCGAGTTACGAAGAATGCCAGGGCATGGGCGCCACGCTGAGCCTGTGCTGGTTCACCCCGGAATGGATGTATTTCGGACATATCGGTGACAGCCGCATCTACTATCTGCCCAAGAGCGGTCCGATGACGCAGGTATCGAAGGACGACACCCATATAGGCTGGCTGTTCCGAAAAGGTGAGATGACAGAACGCGAGGCACGCACCCATCCACGACGCAACGCCCTGGAACAGGCGCTCGGCGCCAGCAGCCAGTTTATCGACCCGCAGATCGGAGCGGTCGGCCTTCAAGACGGCGACCGCTTCCTCATCTGTTCCGACGGCCTGATCGACGGCCTTTGGGATCGCCATATCGAAGAGCATCTCACCCACGGAGATAACGGATTGCTCGATAATGGCATCTCCGATCTCCTGGTCGAAACAGCGGTCGAAAATTCGGGAAAAGACAATACCACCGCTCTCGTGATCGAGGTTCTGCAGAGAAGTGAAGGAGGGGGGGGAAGAAGTTAGAAGTTAGAAGTTAGAAGTTAGAAGACAGCAGAAGTGAACTGAACGAAGAAATAGACCACCCCCGAGGGGAGTAATGGGGTCGCATTATCGATCGAACTTCTGCCTTCTTACTTCAAACTTCTCACTTCAAACTCTCCCTTCACCGCAATTCGCTCTCGTCGATTTTCCGAACGCCGATGAATTTTCCGCGGAAGAGCTCGTCGAGCAGCTCGCGATTCGAAGCCGGTACTTTTGAGAGCATGGATTCGAGCGACGGCGCATCCGCCTCCGAACCGGAACATTCCCTGGCGCTGTCCCGATTCACCTCGATCGGAGTGGAATTCGGAACTTCGTCCGGAGTCGATGAGTCCGTGGGATCGACGTGACGAAACGGGGATGTTTCGGGAGCTGGTCCGGACACCTCTTTGTCCGTGGCGACCTCTCCGGCCGGAATAGGTTTCAGGCGGTCAGTCGGGACTTTTTTTTTTCGTTTTTGCCTCCGGTGGATTCCCCGGCGGCCGACGCGAGACCAGAAATTTCGCGGATCAGCGTATCGATGGCCCGAGCCCGGCTGTTCTCAATGGCTCGAATCAGCGTCACTTCGAAGTTCACTTTTTCAGACAGGCCGAACTTGACGTTATCTTCCCCTTTAATGAGGCCATCGAGCAATCGGGCCAATGATTCGGTGGACGTCGGTGTTCCCAGGAGATCCGATTGCCCTTTGCGCCGAATTGAATCGAGCAGCGTGTTGCGAACCACCGCCTGCAGGTCGATGAGCACCCGGGGCAGGTCGCGACCTTCAGAATCGAAGCGATCAATCAGGGCCACAACCGCACTGTAGTCCCCCCGCCCAAGTGCGCCCGCGAGCGCCTCGATATCCTCACTCGAAACCAGGCCATAGACATCGAGAACATCCTGCTCGGTGATCGAATCTGCACAGAAAGCAATCATCTGATCCAGAATAGACTGCGAATCGCGCATGCCACCGTCGGCCAACCGGGCGATCGCCGCCAGGGCCACGTCCTGCGCCTCTATTCCTTCCTCCCCGCAGATCAATTTGAGACGCTTGATGATCAACTCGTCCGAGATCGGCTTCAGATCGAAGCGCTGGCATCGCGAGAGGATGGTGGAAAGAATCTTCCGGGGTTCGGTAGTTGCGAAGATGAACTTCACGTGCTCCGGCGGTTCCTCAAGAGTCTTCAGAAGGGCGTTGAAGGCATTCACCGTGACCATGTGCACCTCATCAATGATATAGACCTTGAAACGACCTTGGGAAGGTGCGTATCGAACATCATCTCGCAACTCGCGGATCTGATCGACGCCATTATTGGAGGCGCCGTCGATCTCGATGACGTCCATCGAATTACCTTCGGTAATCGCCATGCAGGAGGCACAGGCACCACAGGGATCCGGGGTCGGGCCTCGCTCGCAGTTGAGAGCCTTGGCGAAAAGGCGGGCCATCGTTGTCTTGCCCGTTCCCCGGGGACCAACCAGGAGGTAAGCATGGGCAATCCGATCGCGGGTTATGGCATTCTGCAGCGTGCGAATGACATGATCCTGACCCACGACATCGTCGAAACGCTGGGGGCGCCATTTGCGGGCGAGAACCTTATATCCGGTAGACATGAAAAAAGAAGTGGCCAGACTACCTACGGCACATGTGAAACGTAGTTGCCGTTGCTACCTTCCGGTCCTGGCGGAGTTCACTCGCCCGACATTGCATAGGGCCTGGCCAAGGGAAAACGTAGGGCCGCATCCGCACCTTTCAACCCTAAATGAAGGGGTCACGTCTTGACTGTCAACAAAACCCAAAGTGGGTTTTGTTGACAGTCAAGACGTGACCCCTTCAAGCATCTCCACGATCCGCTCGATGATCTTTTCGACCGGCCAGAGGCGACCGATCCCTTCGTAACCGCAAGCCAGCATCCCTTCCTCCGGGCCGATAAAGGTGTTTCCCCTCTCCGCCAGGGTTCGAATATTTGCCTGGGTTGCCGGATGGGTATACATCTTGCCATTCATGGCCGGGGCAATGAGGACCGGAGACTGGCAGGCCAGAAAGAGCGAACAGAGAAAGTCCGGGGCCAGTCCGTGGGCGAAACGTGCGATGACGTCGGCCGTTGCCGGTGCCACCACCAACAGGTCCGCACGATCCGCCAGGTCGATATGGCCCGGCTGCCACCCCTCACCCTCGTCCCAAAGGTTGACCGCCACCGGGTTACGGCTGAGAGCCTGCAGGGTCAACGGGGTGATGAATTTCGATCCACCCTCGGTCAACACAACGTGGATCGTCGCACCCAGTTTTTGCAGGCGGCTGACCAGGTCGGCCCCCTTGTAGGCTGCGATGGACCCGGTGATCCCGACAATGATCGTTTTACCGGCTAACGACTCTTCCATGGAAAGGGAATTAAGGGGTCAAGTCTTGACTGTCAACTAAGGACAAGGGGGTCAGGTCTTGACTTTCAACATAACCAAAAAGGTTATGTTGAAAGTCAAGCCTGACCTCTTAAGGCGGACCGTGTCTTGGGCCGTCGTCCTCCATTCGACCCGGGCCTCTCCGCTGCTTGAGCATATTCTCGGCCCGGTGACGGCGTTCTTTCTGGTGTGCCTCGAAGATCTCGGTCTGCTCGGGCGTAAGCTCGGCGATGACCCTCTTCTCCATATCGTTGTAGATGCGGGCAAATTCGGCCATACTTTCATGGCGCACCGAACGGACGTTTTCCGAAACCTCTTCGACGATCGGTTTGATACGGGCAATCTGATCCTCAGTCAGCTCAAGTACGCCGGTCATTCGGTTCAACTGCCGCTCGCTCAGGTTCCCAAAGCCCGGAGGACGGCCGCGACTCGTGAACGAAGATACGACAAACCCGCCTGCGATTGCCCCTGCCAGGAATATCGCAATCAGGATGATGGTGACCTTGGCTTTCTGTTCTTTACTCATGGCAGGAACAGGTCCGCTGCAGCCTGGTCGACCACATCAATATCGTCGTAGGCCGAAACCTGCGGGCTCGAGAGATGAATGGCCATGGTGGCAATGACCACCAGGGAGGCCAGACCGAGGGCACGCAGAGAGAAGGTCTCCCAGAGGGGTTCGCTTTTCTCGCGTTCAAAGGCCATGGCCACGACTCGTGCCGCAAAGCCAAACGGAGGTTCAGCGTCCGGTTCGGCCGGCGCACGACGCGCCCAGGCGACCAGGCGGTCCCAGGATCTGTTCTTGTTATTCATGGCTCTCCTTCTGTTCTAATTCCTGAAAAGATTTCTGCAATTTCTTCCGGGCTCTGAATGCCCGGACCTTGATCATGGTGATGCTCCAGCCTGTCATTGAAGCGATCTCTGCGAGAGAGTGTTTCTCCAGATCCAGCAGCGTGAGGATGGTTCGATCCTTCGGGTTGAGCGTGGCGAGCATCTTGTCCACCAATTCTCGCGCCGAAAGAGCGTCCACCGGATCGGTATCTTCCCCCGGATGCGAAACGTTTTCCAGCATCTGAGCTTCATCTTCCGTGAAGTCCGCCATCCGGTACTCCGGTCTCCGTTTCTGGGATCGCAGCTGGTCGATACAGGTGGTCACCGCAATTCGCGAAACCCAATGGGGAAAGGGAACCGTCCCCTGGTATTGATGCATTCGAGAAAACATTTTTATGAAGATATCCTGGGCCAGATCCTCCTCGGCGGAACGCCGGGGAAGATGTGAACGCACGATCTTGATCACCAGCGGGTAAAGGTGATTGACCAGGTCGCGGCAGGCCGCTTGGTCGCTCTTGCGCACGCGGGCAAGGCAACCTGGCAAATCGAATTCTTCATCCGGCATGGTTGATTGGGATCATGATATTCCGTTCAGGATAAAAGACGTCGCCAGTCAGAACAGGTTACACCGGGAGGCGGCGGAAATCCTGTATGGTCCCTAAGGATTCCGCAAGTCCGGTCGAAGGCCGCTTGACAGGGAGGTTTGCCCCTCCTAATCACGATACCCGAATGACCAGAACGATCCAGGCCGGCCTGCCAAGCCTCCCAGCGAATCGACTTCCGCTAGCGTAGCGGGGATCGGCGCGGCCTGCTGTTTTATCAGAGCAATCGTTTCAGGCTCACCGGCACCGCTCCGACGGTCCCCGAGATCGCACTATCTGTCGACGTAACCTCGTCCACGATCATGCAAAAAGAGCCCATTGTAAAATACCAACCGATCAGGAATATCGATCTCCCCGACCGCCATTGGCCGTCAAAGTTGATCGATCGCTCGCCCTTCTGGTGCAGTGTCGACCTTCGGGACGGCAACCAGGCCCTGGCCATACCCATGGGTATCGAGGAGAAACTCGAACTGTTTCGGGCCTTGGTGCAGATCGGATTCAAGGAGATCGAGGTCGGATTTCCGTCCGCTTCGGCCGTTGAATTTGCGTTCATTCGGCGCCTGATCGAAGAAGGCCTGATCCCTGAGGATGTCACGATCCAGGTATTGACCCAAAGCCGCGAAGGGCTGATCCGGAGAACCTTCGAATCCATCAAAGGCGCCCGTCGGGCAATCGTTCATCTCTACAACTCGATCTCGCCCGCCCAGCGACGACTGGTCTTCGGCCTCGATCGTGACGGGATCAGGAAGATCGCGACCGACGGTACGCGTCTGATCAAAAGTCTGGTTCCCACGGTGTCTGAAACTGAGGTCGTCTTCGAGTACTCTCCGGAGAGTTTCAGCAGCACCGAAATCGACTATTCTCTCGAGGTCTGCGAGGCAGTGACCGAGATCTGGGATCCGACGCCCGAAAACCGGATCATCCTGAATCTGCCCGCCACGGTTGAGGTGGCCACGCCCAACGTCCATGCCGACCAGATCGAGTGGTTCTGTCGGAACATGAAGCATCGGGATCGGGCCATCATCAGTTTGCACACCCATAACGACCGCGGAACCGGCATCGCCGCGACCGAGTTGGGACTTCTGGCGGGAGCCGACAGAGTCGAGGGGACCCTCTTTGGGAATGGAGAACGAACCGGCAACGTGGATATCGTAACCATCGCGTTGAACATGTACTCCCAAGGCGTGAATCCGGGCCTCGACTTCACCGACATCAACCGCATTCGGGAGTTGTATGAGCGCTGCACGCGAATGGAGGTGCCGCCCCGGCATCCCTACGGCGGAGAGTTGGTTTTCACCGCGTTCTCGGGTTCACATCAGGATGCGATCAACAAGGGTCTCGCTCACCAGACCGGCGATTCGGGAGAACTCTGGGAAGTCCCCTACCTGCCGATTGACCCGAAGGACATCGGTCGCAACTACCGGGCAATCATCCGCATCAACAGTCAGTCCGGCAAAGGTGGGATCGCCTACATCATGGACAAGACATTCGGATTCCAGATGCCCAAACCGATGCACAAGGAATTCGGCCAGTACATCGCCAGGATCGCCGACCAAAAGGGCCTGGAGATCACACCGGACGAAGTCTATTCGGCGTTTATGGCCGAGTACATTGAACGCGACGCACCTTTCAGCCTGCACACCTTTCGCACTCAGACCTCAGAGGACCGACAGGTTGACTGCTGGGCGAAGGTCGTTCTGCGGGATACCACGATCGAACTCCACGGCAGTGGAAACGGACCGATCGATGCTTTTGTTCACGCTCTGCTCGAACAGGGCGTCCGACAGTTCGATCTGGTTTCATACAATGAACATTCGCTGGGAACGGGGGCAGATTCCAAGGCCGTTGCCTATATCGAGATCCGGGCAGGCAATGGTCAGACCTGCTTTGGTGCCGGGATGGACACCAATATCGACATTGCCTCGATCAACGCCGTCCTCAGCGCCCTGAATCGGGCCTCTGCAAACGGAATTCCGGTATTTGAGTAAGGGGTCACGTCTTGATCAAGGGGGTCATGTCTTGACTATCAACAAAACCCAAAGCCAAGGGGGTCATGTCTTGACTGTCAACAAAACCCACTTTGGGTTTTGTTGACAGTCAAGACATGACCCCTTAACGCCCGAAGCGGTAACAGAGGGTGAGTCCGATGGCCTGGAAAAGGATATTCGGGATCCAGAGCATCAGGTCCGGGTGCAGATGGGGGAACTTGTCGAGGAGACTGACCATGTTCATCATGAAGTAGAAAGCCATGGCCAGGACGAGCGCCAGACCGAGATTGGCGGACGTTTCCTTGCGACTGACCCGAATGCCCAGGGGAATGCCGATCAGCGCCAGTGAAAACACCGAATAGGCCAGGGCGAAATTCTGGTGGATCACAATCCGAATCTCCATCTTCCCTTCGAACCTCTCCTCGTCGCTCATATCCTCGGCCGGATCGTCGAAGCGGCGAAACTCGGCCAGCAACTCCCGCAGATTCATGAAGACGGCGCGCTTTCTCTCCTGAGTCCCTCCGAAAATCTGCTCAAGCGGCAATTGAATACTGGCGCGATCAAAGGCCAGAGCCGGGGGCATTTCGGAAAAATCCTCGGGATTGTCGGTGCTCCGAAACTCGGACTGACCGCGGTTCAGAATGAGGATCAGGTAATTATCCTCCTCGTCATATTCGAATTGCCCGGACTGAGCCCGGATGAATTTCACAACTCGATTCTGCTTGTCGAGTTCCCAAATCCAGAAATCGCCCAATTGATCCGAAACTTTCGCGCCGACGTAAATGACATAGCCAGGGAATTCACGGATGAAGGTACGCTCCACGATGAAACTCAGGGGGTTCGTCTTGACCGCGTCCCTGAGGATTTCCTTGTACCTGGTCTTGGCGTTTGGCGCGAAGTGGAAATTCATGGCCAGACTGGCGGCCACGCCTAGAACAGCCAGGAATACGATCGGCGCACTCAGGCGGATGAGGCCGATACCGGCTGACCGCGTCGCAATGATTTCATGGTCGGATGAGAGGCGGCCCAAGGTCAGGAGCACTCCCGTCAGGATCCCGAGAGGCAACGCGTAGGACAGGACAAACGGAATGAGCAGCAAAAGCATTTCGCCCGAGGTCGCGAGGGAGATTTGCCCCTGGGCAAAGAGCTGGAACATGTCCCGAACTGCGTTGCCGAGGACAAGTATGAACACGAGCACGCCGATCGCGCCCAGGCAGGTGGAAGCAACGCTTCCGAAAATGTATCGGTGAAGGATCGACACAACTAAAAGGGGCCGGGCAATCCGGAGAATCGCCGCCGGAAAACCGCGAAAGGATTCTTGTTTGAAGGTTCTGCCTCGATCATGTTTCCAGGTCCCATCAGGAGATCTTTCTTTGTGAAAGGTCTGCCCCGATTTTCCAACCGTGAAATTCACACCCGAAAAACGGCCCATCCAGGGCGAAACTGTGGAATCGCTGACCGCGGCGATGAAAACGGTCGGTCAGCCGGCTTTTCGAGCAGGTCAGATATTCGATTGGATCTACAAGAAACGCGTACGGGACTGGTCGGACATGAGCAACCTCCCGAAAGCCCTTCGTGAATGGCTGGAAGAGACATTTGACCTCCACCCGACTGCGGTCGTCCTGACCAAGAGCGCCGACGACGTGACGGACAAGCTCCTACTACGATTGCGCGATGCCTCCCTGATCGAAACGGTGATCATTCGGGCGCCTCAACACGGGGTCGGCGTGAATCGATCCCGCAAGACGATCTGCCTGTCAACCCAGGTCGGGTGCGCCTACGGTTGCAAGTTCTGCGCGTCCGGGCTGGCGGGCTGGAAGCGCGATTTATCCGCCGGAGAGATCGTCGCCCAATTACTTGAGGTCTGCGCCCGGGAAGACCAACGCACGCCTCGCGCCAAGGCAGAACTCGCATCGTTCGACAATATCGTGGTGATGGGCATGGGAGAACCACTGGCCAATTACGACAACCTGATTCGCGCGCTCACCATTGCGAACGACTCTCAGGGGCTTGGTTTTGGCGCCCGAAGGGTTACCATCTCCACGTCGGGCCTGATCCCCCAGATTCTGAAACTGGCCGACGAAAAACTGGGATTCCGGCTCGCGATCAGCCTTCACGGCACAACCAACGAGGTGCGCGAAAAGATCATGCCCATCAATCGGCGCTATCCTCTCGAGCAACTGATTCCGGCAATCAGGACCTTCTCCCGGCGGCACGGACGAATGCTTACCCTGGAGTTTATTCTGATCGAAGACGTAAACGACACGCTCGACCAGGCAGAACGCCTGGCGGATATCGCCCGCGACCTGCACGCCCATGTGAACCTCATACCGTACAACCCGGTCGACGGGCTCACCTGGCATCGCCCCAGTATCCGCCGCCAGGATCGATTCATGGCCATCCTCGAATCGCGGTCGGTCTCCGCAACCATTCGAAGGGAAAAAGGCAGCGACATCGCCGCGGCCTGTGGGCAGCTTCGGTTGAAGGAAGAAGCTAAGGGGTCATGGCTTGACTGTTAAAAAAACCATCTGGTTTTTTTAACAGTCAAGACATGACCCCTTCAACCGGACGGAATCCCTTTTTCACCAGCACGTTCATCACGGTGTCGCAACGGTCGCCTTGGATTTCGATCCGGCCCTTCTTCAGGGTGCCCCCGGCGGCACAGACTCGTTGGAGTTCCCGAACCAGATCTTCGAGCTCGGGCATTGAGATTTTATGAAACCCTGAAACAACGGTCACCGTCCGCCCGCCACGTCCAGCGGTTTCCCGGCACACATCGACGCGTCCACGTTTGGTCGGTCCTGTCCGGGGCTGCCGACGCTTCGACTTCGAAGCAGTCATTTCGCCCGGTGGCAGTCCGCTGGTTCCGAGTGAGCCAAACGGATTCTGTGACAGCGATGGGCCATCCCCTGACGTGGGAATACGATGTTTCTTTCCAAGGCTCATGGGTTAGGGGGTCATGTCTTGACTGTTGACAAATCGACTGGGAACGGGGTCACGTCTTGACGCTTGATAAAAAGCCGTGCTTTTTGTCAAGCGTCAAGACGTGACCCCTTAGATTCGATATTAACGATGAGTACCTACGCTAACCGGTCCAATCTGGATCTGATCGATTCCTACTACGAGAGTTGGAAGCAGAATCCCGCTTCTGTGGACAGTTCGTGGCGGTCTTTCTTCGAGGGTTTCGAATTTGCGACCGGTGGCGATCGACCGAAAACCACCGCCGGCACACCCCTGCCCGACGCCATGAGGCAGTCGCAGGTTGTCAGCCTGATTTACGCCTACCGAACGCTGGGACACACGGTGGCGGACATCGATCCCCTTTCCCACGAAATAGACCCTCAGCCTCGTCTTGATCTGAAGGAATTCGGGCTGACTGAAGCGGACCTGGATGAGGTCTTTGATTCAGGGCATTATCTCGACGGCGGCCCGATGGAGCTCCGCAAAATACTTGGCGGGTTGCAGGCCACCTACTGCGGCAAGATGGGGATCGAGTATATTCACATGCAGGATACCGAAGCCCGACGGTGGATCCAGGGTCGACTCGAACCCATCCGGGCCGAACCCGATTACTCCAGGGAGAAACAGATCCGGATCCTGGAGAAACTCTACGCAGCCGAGACATTCGAACGCTTCCTCCAGACTCGACACACCGGTCAGAAGCGGTTTTCGCTCGAAGGCGCGGAAACGCTGATTCCCGCACTGGACGCCCTGATCGAGCATTGCGCCAAGCTGGAAATGAAGGAAATCGTCCTCGGGATGGCCCACCGCGGGCGGTTGAACGTCCTGGCGAATACGATCAAAAAGTCCTACGAATTCATTTTCGAAGAATTTGAGGAAAACTACATCGCCGATACGGTGGCGGGAGATGGGGACGTCAAATATCACCTCGGCTACGAATCTGTCATCAAGAGCAGACTGGGACCGAAGATCGAGATTCGGTTGGCGGCCAATCCGAGTCACCTCGAAGCCGTCGATCCCGTGGTCGAAGGCAAGGCCCGAGCCCGGCAGAGAATCCGTGGGGATACCGAACGGAAACTGGTCGTTCCGGTATTGATCCACGGCGACGCCGCTTTTGCCGGTCAGGGCATCGTGGCGGAAGTACTCAACTTCTCCCAACTGCCCGGGTATCGCACCGGTGGCACGCTCCATATCGTGGTCAACAACCAGATCGGGTTCACCACGACACCGGACGACGCCCGGTCGAGTCGTTACTGCACCGATATAGCCAAGATAATCGAAGCACCCATCATACACGTTAACGGAGACAGCCCGCTGCACGTCGTTCTCGCGGTCGAGGTGGCACTGGAATTCCGCCAGCGCTTTCAGCGTGACGTCGTCATCGACATGGTCTGTTACCGGCGCCACGGTCACAATGAGACCGACGAGCCGATGTTTACCCAGCCCGTCCTCTACCAGAAGATCGCCAGGCACCCGTCCATCAGCCAGACGATGACCGAGAAGCTGGTCGCCGACGGAACGATGACTCGCGAAGACGCTACTGCGATTCAGGAAGAATATCGCGCCTCGCTCGAATCGGCACTGACCAAGGCAAAAAAAGCGCAGGAAGACGCGCATAATAAACCGAGTCGATTTGAGGGATCCACCGCGATTTTTCAGCCGGAGCATTCGTTCGATCCTGTCGACACCTCGGTACGGCCCGAGGCGCTCGAAAAAGTGGTTCGCGGCCTGACTCGTATACCCTCTGATTTCCAGATCGACCCCAAGCTGAAACGATTATTTGAAGGTCGCTGGCAGGCGTTCCAGAAAAACAACCCGGTCGATTGGTCCTTCGGGGAGGCCCTGGCCTTTGGCACCCTCCTGATTGAAAACACGGCGGTTCGGCTTTCCGGGCAGGACAGCAGACGCGGGACCTTCAGCCAGCGGCATGCGGTCCTCTTCGACCACGAGACGCGGGAAACCTACATCCCCCTGCTCAACATCGATCCTGACCAGGCCCGCTTCTGCGTTTACAACTCGCTTCTTTCCGAGGCCGCCGTCCTTGGTTTCGACTTTGGGTACTCGCTCGATTTCCCACAGATGCTCTGCATCTGGGAAGCCCAGTTCGGCGATTTCGCCAACGGCGCCCAGGTGATCATCGATCAATTCATCACCTGCAGCGAATCCAAGTGGCAACGGGTCAGCGGTATTGTCCTCCTGCTGCCCCACGGCTATGAAGGTCAGGGACCGGAACATTCCTCGGCCCGGCTCGAACGCTACCTCCAATCCTGTGCCGAGAACAATATCCAGGTCTGCAACCCGACCACGCCGGCCCAGTTGTTCCATCTCCTGCGGCGGCAGATGAAGCGCGATTTCAGAAAGCCTCTGATCGTCATGGCTCCGAAAAGCCTGCTTCGGCATCGGTCAGCCGTTTCCGACTGGAAGGAATTCACCGATGGCCGGTTCAAGGAGATCATCCCGGAACGAAAGGCAACAGAGACCGTCAAACGGGTGATCGTCTGTTCAGGAAAGGTCACTTACGATCTGGTCGCCCACCGCGAGAAGCACGGTTACAGCGATGCGGCGATCATCCGGGTCGAACAGCTTTATCCTTTGAACACCGAAGCCCTCAAGGCTGCGATAGAGCCCTATACCAAGGCCACCTCCTTCGTCTGGTGCCAGGAAGAATCCATGAACATGGGGGCCTGGAGGTTCATCCAGCCCCGGCTCACGGCCCTCTTTGGCCGGGACTTTGTCTACGCCGGACGCGATTCAAGTGCCAGCACCGCAGTCGGTTCACTGGCGCTCCACAAGATCGAACTCGAAGAATTACTCGAAGCCGCATTCACCCTCTGACCTGAATGGCAATGTTTAGCGCTGATCTGAAGTTTTCCGACAAAGAACAGCCCACGGGGTCATTGCTCATTATCTTGCATGCCAATGCGAGAGTTGTGCTTTGACCCCCTCGAAGCCAGGTTGACCGCTATTCCTCCCAATCCCGCGTGATTCACCCTCTGACCCCCTGACCATGCCCATCGACGTCAAAATACCCTCAATGGGGGAATCGATCACCGGCGGCATCCTGGCCGCTTGGCATGCCCGGAACGGTGACTTCGTAAAGCGCGACCAGATCCTCTACGAGTTGGAGACCGACAAGATCACTTCGGAAGGCGTCGCCGAATCGGACGGACGACTTACGATCGAGATCGAGGCCGGCGCCGAGGTCGAGATCGGGCAGAAGATCGCCACGATCGATCCCGACCAGACCGGATCCCCCACAGACGAACCTTCGAAAGAAACAACGGCAACGAAACCGCCGGAACCCGACCCGCAGCAACCGGAGAGACCGGTTTCCGTTCCAAAGGAGGAACCCACCGCAGAGCGATCGAGCGCATCACCGGCCGTCCGCCGCCTGGCGGCGGAATCCGGAATCAACCCCGAAAGCGTCTCCGGCACTGGAAAAGCCGGACGGGTAACCAAGGGCGACATGCTCGAGGCAATCAAAGCGGCCGAACGGACAACCGCCCTTGAGCCCACCAGTGAGCCTGATCCGTCGGTTCCCGCACCCGGGGAGCCGAAGTCTGCGCCTGTTGCGCCCGTTTCTTCCTCAACAAGGGAAGACGGGCGGGTGACTCGCAGGAAGATGACACCCTTGCGTCAACGCATCGCGCAACGACTGGTCGCCTCGCAGAAAGATGCCGCCATATTGACCACCTTCAACGAGGTGGACATGCAATCGGTCAAAGACCTGCGGGCTCGTTACCAGGACGCCTTCACCAAGCGATACGGGATCAAGCTCGGGTTCATGTCATTCTTTATCAAAGCCGTCGTCCATGCCCTCAAGGAGGTGCCCGCGGTCAACGGCCGAATTGATGGAGATTCGATCATTGAGAACCATTTCTACGACATCGGGGTTGCCGTATCCACGGAAAGGGGACTGCTGGTTCCCGTGATCCGCAACTGCGATCAGCTCTCCCTGGCCGAAATCGAATCTGAACTTGCGGCCTACTCGAACCGGGCACGGGAAGGAAAGATCACCATCCAGGATCTTGAGGGCGGGGTGTTCACGGTATCGAATGGCGGGATATTCGGCTCCCTGCTTTCGACTCCCATCATCAACCCGCCTCAGGCCGGCATCTTGGGCATGCATGCAATCCAGGACCGACCGGTTGCCCGTGACGGACAGGTGATCATTCGCCCCATGATGTATCTGGCCCTGTCCTACGACCATCGGCTGGTCGACGGCCGCCAGGCCGTGACTTTTCTGGTCAAGGTCAAGGAAGCGATCGAAGACCCGGCCCGGCTTGTTCTCGGCGTGTGAGTATTGCCAGGCATCAGGGGTTAGGCTTTAGGGCAGCAAAGCGACCCGTGCCTGATCAGCCAGCTCCTCCACTAACTTCTGCCTTCCAACTTCCAACTTCCCCTCCCTCCCATTTCATCAACTTCTGCCTTCTAACTTCGAACTTCTAACTTCTAACTTCCCCCCTTCCCCCATATGTCATCCAACAGTTACGATCTCCTCGTGATCGGCGCGGGACCCGGGGGCTATGTCGCCGCCATCCGCGCGGCTCAGCTCGGTCTGACCACCGCTTTGATCGATAAGCGCAAAACGCTTGGGGGCACCTGCCTGAACATCGGCTGCATACCCAGCAAAGCGCTGCTTCACTTGAGCGAGCAGTACCACTTCACCAACCACGAAGCGGCCTCGGCCGGAATCAAGACGGGCAAGGTCGGACTCGATCTCAGCAAAATGATGAAGCGGAAAGATTTGGTGGTCACCGGGCTGGTCAAGGGGGTCGGCATGCTGGTTTCAAAGCGGGGAATTACCTGCATTCAGGGGACCGCCCGACTCTCGGGTCCGACCTCGGTCATCGTGACCACCGACAAGGGAAACGAGGAGATCAACGCAACTCACATTATTCTGGCGGCCGGATCTGTCCCGGTCGAGCTGCCCCCTCTTCCGTTCGATGGAGAGACAATCGTTTCAAGCGACGAAGCACTCTCCTTTGATCGAGTACCGGAGAAGCTGGTTGTGGTCGGAGCCGGCGCCATCGGTCTCGAACTCGGGTCGGTCTGGTCACGACTCGGCAGCGACGTCACCGTGGTGGAGTTGCTTCCGCGAGCCGCGGCCGGATTCGACGATGACGTCTGCAAAGGCCTTGAACGCGCCCTCAGACGACAGGGCTTGAAACTCGAACTCTCAACCAGGGTCACCGGGTACAAGAAGGGCGCCAACCGACGCCAGGCGATTCTCCAAGCCGAAAAGGATGGAAAGCGGCTCGAATTTCCCGCCGACAAGATCCTGGTCGCGGTCGGGCGGCGACCCTTTACCGAAGGCCTGGGGTTGGAGGAGGTCGGAGTCACCCTCGATGAAGCCGGTCGCGTTCGCACAGACGAACATCTGCAGACATCGGTCAAATCCATCCATGCGATCGGTGACATCGTCGCCGGTCCCATGCTCGCCCATAAGGGGGAAGAGGAAGGCACCGCCGTGGCTGAAGCCCTCGCCGGTCACGCCGGGCACGTCAACTACGACGTGATCCCCAACGTTATCTACACCGAACCCGAGGTGGCCGGGGTCGGCCTGACCGAATCCCAGGCCAGGGAGCGGGGCCAAGCCATCTCAGTGGGCAAGTTCCCTCTGGCCGCCAACGGGCGGGCCCTGGCCACCGGCTCAACCGACGGCTTCGCCAAGGTCATCGCAGACAAGGATTCAGACCGGATTCTCGGCGTTCAGATCCTGGGGCGCAATGCCTCGGAACTCATCGCCGAAGCCGTGGCTCACATGGAATACGGCGGCAGCGCCGAGGACCTCGCACGAACAGTTCACGCCCACCCGACCCTTTCCGAAGCACTCAAGGAAGCCGGACTCGCTGTATCCAAACGGTCGATACATAGCTTGTAGACCTGCGCCGACCGCCCTCGGACCTCCGGTTCCAACAGGTAGGGCGTGGCCGCCGGACGCGCCGCCGTCATACAATCTGGGCAAATCGCCCATCCATTCCTCCGACGGACGGCCCGGCGGTCCGTCCCTACCTGTTGCTTGATCAGGCAGTAGGAAGGGGTCAGACCTTGACTGTTAAAAACCGGCAAAGCGGTTTTTAACAGTCAAGGTCTGACCCCTTTTCAGTTTTCGGTCGGTGCCTCGGTAACCGGTTCCTCTTGCTTGAAGGTCAGGTGATCGCCGTCGCGGTCGACGTGGATGGGCTCGCCCTCCTTGACCTCTCCCCTCAGGAGGGCTTCGGCCAGGGGGTCCTCCACATGGCGCTCGATGGCGCGACGCAGAGGCCGGGCTCCGTACTTTTCGTCGTAGCCTTCGTCGATGATGAGTTCCTTGGCCTGCGCGGTGAACTCGAGGGACATCTTTCTTTCCACCAGTCGCTTCGAGACAGCTGCAATCTCCAACTCGACAATCTTAACGAGGTCGTCGCGGACCAACGGACGGAAGACGATCAGGTCGTTGATCCGATTGATAAACTCGGGCTTGAAGATGCGCTTGGCTTCATCGAGCACCTTCTCCTTCATATTGTCGTAATCGTCGGCGCCTGTGCTTGCCGCGCCGAAGCCCATCGTAGTCTGCCGTTGGATCACTTGCGCGCCCACATTTGTGGTCATGATGATGATCGTATTGCGGAAATCGACCGTACGCCCGAGGCTGTCGGTGAGGCGACCGTCCTCCAGAATCTGAAGAAGGATCTGGATGACATCCGGGTGCGCCTTTTCGATTTCGTCGAACAGGACAACCGAATAGGGCTTTCTCCGGACGGCCTCTGAGAGCTGTCCGCCTTCGTCGTATCCGACATAACCGGGAGGCGAACCGATCAAACGGGACACCGAGAATTTCTCCATGTACTCCGACATGTCGACCTGGATGATCGAATCCGGATCACCAAACATGGTTTCGGCAAGCGTCTTGGCGAGCATGGTCTTGCCCACGCCGGTCGGGCCCAGGAACATAAAGGATCCGATCGGACGACGCGGGTCCTTCAGGTCGGCACGTGACCGGCGAAGGGCGCGAGCCACCGCTCGACACGCGGCATCCTGTCCGATGACGATCTTCTGAATGTCCTGATCGAGGTTGAGGAGTTTTTCAGTCTCCCGCTTCTCCAGGCGGTTGAGAGGGATCTTGGTCCAGTCGGCCACCACATGAAGCATCTGTTCTTCATCGACCGTGATGCGGGTTTCCTCGCGGGTCTTTTTCCAGTTCTCGAGAACCTGTTCCTGCTTGGTGCGGAGTTGCTTTTCGAAATCGCGATGCTTGGCTGCTTCTTCGAAATGCTGCTTGCTGATGGCTTCCTCCTTCTTGGCACAGACTTCATCAATCTCCTTGGCCAGGGCCTCGATCTCAGGCGGACGATTCAGGGAAGCGATGCGGGCTCGCGAGCCGGCTTCGTCCATGATATCGATTGCCTTGTCCGGCAGATAACGAGCCGTGATATAGCGATCTGAAAGCTTGGCCGCGGTCTCGAGGGCGCCATCCGTGAAAACGGCCTTGTGATGATCTTCATACTTCGGACGGAGACCCTTGAGGATGAGGATGGTTTCCTCAACCGAAGGCGCTTCAACCGTGATGCTCTGGAAGCGGCGATCGAGAGCACTGTCCTTTTCGATGTACTTCCGGTATTCGTTGAGGGTGGTCGCGCCGATGCACTGAAGTTCCCCACGTGACAACGAGGGCTTGAAGATATTCGACGCATCCATGGCGCCTTCGGCCGCGCCCGCCCCGACGATGGTGTGAAGCTCGTCGATAAAGATGATGACGTTCTTGGCCCGTTTGATCTCGTCCATGACCGCCTTGATCCGTTCCTCGAACTGACCGCGGTATTTTGTCCCCGCGACCATGAGGGCGAGATCAAGGGTGATCACCCGCTTGTCGGCCAGAATCTCGGGAACGATCCCGCTGGAGATTTCCTGAGCCAGCCCCTCAACGATGGCGGTCTTGCCGACGCCGGCCTCACCGATCAGCACCGGATTGTTCTTGGTGCGGCGGCAGAGGATCTGGACGACCCGGCGGATCTCCTGTTTGCGGCCGATCACAGGATCGAGTTCACCCTTCCGCGCCAACTCGGTCAGATCGCGACCAAAGGCTTTGAGGGCCGGCGTTTTGAGTTCCTTCTTGTCCTCCTGGGCCTGACTTCGGGTTGACGCCATCGCCTCCTCGGTCTCGCCGGTAAATTGCGGGTCCAACTCGCGCAGAATCTCGTTCCGGGTTCGTTCGATGTCGACGTCGAGCGTCTTGAGCACGCGTGCGGCCACGCCTTCGCCTTCGCGAAGGAGTCCCAGCAGAATATGCTCGGTCCCCACGTAGCTGTGATTGAGTGCCTTTGCTTCCTTGCCCGCGAGAGCGAGCACCTTCTTGACGCGGGGGGTGTATGGGATGCTTCCGGTGCTCTTGCCCTCCGGACCGGTACCGACCTGTTTTTCAACCGCCGATCGAACCGTCTCCAGATCCAGACCCATTTTCTGAAGCACGCTCACGGCGACCCCCTGTCCCAATTTGATCAAGCCCAGCAGCAGGTGCTCCGTGCCCACATAGTTATGATGGAAGCGGTCGGCCTCTTTTCGGGCCAAGGCCAGGACCTGCTGGGCTCGTGGGGTGAAGTTATTCATCGGTTCCATGGAAAATTGTGTCTCTGGTCATGCCTCACTGCGCGTCGCCAATACTGAATGAAGGTTTCGCGACTTTCTCAAACTCCGAACGCAAAAGAGTCGACCTGAAGCTGTCGCGCTCCTCTGAATCGATCGACTTTCCTGCCCGATACTGAATATGTCCGGGTTGACAGTCGATAATCAACCGATCCACCGCCGGACGGATCTCTTCCGGGAATACTTGGAAATCGACCCCAAGGCGGACAAGCGAGAGCAAGTTCATCGATTCACCTGAGCTTATCAGGTGCCCATTCTGCAGAATCCCGTAGGCACGACCGATTTTGTCGAAAATCCTGTTTGGTTCCGTCTCGAGAATTTTCTCCCGCGCGTTGATCTCCTGCTCGATTATCGTGTTCAGGACCGAGGTAAGCCGCTTGATGATCTCTTCTTCGCTCTCGCCAAGGGTGGTCTGATTGGAGATCTGGAATATGCTGCCGCTGGCATCTGAGCCTTCGCCGAAGAGGCCGCGGACGGCGATGCCGAGCTGATTGACCGCACGCACGACCCTTTCCATCTGGTTGGCGACCACCAGGGCGGGGAGATGCATCATGGCGGATGCCCGCATCGCAGTCCCAACGTTTGTGGGACAAGCAGTTAGGTAACCCAACTTGGGCATGTAGGCATAGTCGAGGTCCTCCTCGAGACTCGAATCGATCGCATTGATCGTATTCCAGACCCGGCGGAAATTAAATCCGCCCCGCAGCACCTGGATACGCAGGTGGTCCTCCTCGTTGATCATAACGACGAAGGACTGATCACGACTGATCACGATCCCGGAACCACCCTTCACCGCCATCAACTCCCTACTGATCAGGTGACGCTCGTGAAGGATCTGCTTTTCCAGATCGGACAAAGTGTCGGTTTCGAGGCTGAACCCCTTTTTCATCTGCGGCAATTTGGCAACCGCCGGAAGGCACTCGGCCAGAATTTCCCTCCGCTGGGACTCTTTGGCCCACCCGGGAAAGGGATGTTTCACGATATTTCGGGCAAACCGAACCCGGGTCATCAGGACCACTGCGCCCCGTTGACCGGAGCTCTCGATCATATCGGATCGAGATTCTAGAATGGGTGAAATGTGCATGATTCAGGTGGCCGGTTCGGCCTCCGCCCCGTCTCGGACCAGCTTGATTTCATCACGAAACTTGGCTGCATCCTCATAATTCTCCGCCACAACCGCCTCTTGCAGCTTGGTCTCCAATCCGGAGATCCTGTCCTGCAGGGAGCGCCTCTGCAGGGCTTTGGCCGGGACTTTCCCCAAGTGGGAGACACCCTTGTGCATATTCGCCAGAACGGGCTCCAGAAGGGGCATGAACCGGTCGTAACAGGCCGGACATCCAAGTCGGCCCAGGCGTTTGAAGTCCTTCTGGGTGAATCCGCAATGCTCGCAGACGATCCCTCCGACCTCCGGCGATTCGACCGTATCTCCTCCCTTGACCAGAAGATCGGCCAGCGAAAAGCCGTTCGGATCGGTCACTCCCTTGGCTGCGGCACAGGATTCACACAGATCCAGCTTGTGGATCTGGTTATTGACAATCTGAGTCAGATGAACCGTCGCCGGCTTGTCACAAAGATCACATTTGAGGGGATTTCCCATAAAGGCAGTATACTACGTCTGGTCGGTTTTTTCGAACGCAGAAATCATCTATTATTATCGGATTCACATGCGAATTCTGAGAATCACACCAACCCTTTCAATGCAGGAGCCGTGCCGAACGCAACTCATTCCCACGGAGGGGCGGGAGAGCAGCGGTCAGAGGTCAGAGGTCAGAGAGCAAGTTTGAAAGTCAAACGGTCCGAACGGGGGGTCATTGCTCACTATTGTGCATGCCAATGCACGATATGTGCTTTGACCCCTTGCGGGTGGTGGACGGAGAGGTGAAGAGGTCAGAGGGAGGAAGAGAGAGGTCAGCGGTCATGTGATGTAACCGAGAGATGAAACGTCTCCTTCAGGAGCGGCGCGATCGGCGGCCACGCCCTACCACAGACCGAATCAGGTAGGGCGTGGCCGCCGGACGCGCCGCGCTATGCCCAAATTCTCCCCTGCCCCCACATGTCCCGGCGTATCAACGAGTAGCCGGATCTCCCACATGTCCCACATCTCCCGGCGTATCAACGAGTAGCCGGATCTCACATTCAGAGCATCGTTCCGTCCGTGGACACCCTCTGGTGGAACGCATCCAGGAAGCGTTTTGTGATCGGCCCCGGGCGCGCATCACCGATCTCCCGTCCGTCGACCTTGACCACCGGAACGACCTCGGCGGCGGTTCCGGTCAGGAAGCACTCCTCTGCGTTCCAGACATCGTATCGGGTCAGATTCCGTTCCTCCAACGGCATTCCCAGGTCCTCCGCCAGTTCGAACATGACTTGCCGGGTGATACCCCTGAGAGCGCCCGAAGTCGGGTCGGGCGTCATGATCCGTCCCTTGCTGACCACGAAGATATTGTCGCCGGTGCATTCGGCCACGTAACCCTGGTCGTTGAGCATGATGGCCTCGAGGGCGCCGCGCTGGGCCGCCTCGATTTTGGCCAGGACATTGTTGAGGTAATTGAGCGACTTGATACCCGGATCCAGGGCCGCGGGTGACATCCTCCGTGTGGGCACGGTGATAATGGCCAGTCCCTCCTCGTAGATTTCGGGCGGATAGAGCTCGATCGCATCCGCAATCACGATGACGCTGGGTCCGGGACAAGTTGAGGGCGACAGCCCAAGATCCCCTATCCCCCGAGTCACTATCAGGCGGATATACCCATCCTCCAGGCCGTTGATGCGGCAAGCTTCACAGACGACGTCCGAAAATTTGTCCCGACTCATGGGCAGATTGAGCAGGAGCGCACGCGCCGAGAACTCGAGTCGTTCGAGGTGGGCATCGAGGCGGAAGACGCATTTCTTGTAGAGACGAATCCCCTCAAAAATACCGTCACCGTAGAGGAGACCATGGTC